>SDRQ01000009.1 GCA_007845355.1 TM7 phylum sp. oral taxon 352 | reverse complement strand
CAATTATCGGCACAAAAACCATTACGCCCGACATAAACGTCAGCAGCATCGCTAGCGGCACAAACGGCAAAATCAGCATATTCGCAATTAACGCCACATTGCTAATAACCCCAAAACTCATCATAAGTAGCGGCAATGTCATAATTTGCGCCGACAAAGTTTCAATTAAAATCTGTCGAAACGCACCTGGCTCTTTATTTTCGAAAAAATAAGAATGCAAAAGCGGCGCTAACATAATTACACCCGCAAATGAAGCAAAGCTTAATTGCCAGCCCAAATCACCCCAACCAAATTGCGGATTTATCAATAGCGTGATTGCCGCCGACACAGGAAGCAGAACCAGCGGATGAATTGTCCGACCATAATACCACGCCGCCAAACTCAGTCCCGCCACCAAACCAGCCCTCGACATACTGGGACTTAATCCAGTCACCGCCATAAAACCAATTATCATAACAGCCGCGCTGAGCATCGCTAAGTATTTTGATCGCTTAGCGAATAATCGTCGCGCTAAACGAACTAAAATTGTCAAATTATAGCCGCTCGCCACCACGATATGCGTTAGTCCAGCAATTTTCAAATTGTCACTTAATTCAGCTGGCATAGCACGCCTTAAGCCCAGTAAAAATCCCAGCCCTAGCGCAGATTCAGACTCTGGAACGTGAGTGCGAACTCGCCCGGCAAACCAATCACGAACTCCCACCGCTACATCACCCGGAACGGGTCTTTCGGCGCTAATAATTTTCGCCCGATATATGCTTGCTGAAAAAGCCCCAAATCCCGCCGTCATTTTACCCTTAACCCTCACAATATCACTGCGCTTAATTGAGTTTTTATCTGGCGTCGTCACCCAAATTTGTCCCGGCAATTTTTCATTATTTATCTGCAAATTGCCCAATCTAAGAACTGTTTGACCATTTTTATCGAGATCAGGATCCTCCAAAACTTGACCTTGGATAATTGCGACTTTTCCGATTAACGAATCATAAACCTCCACGCCTTTTCTGCCAATTTCACCGCGCCAAAGACCAATCAAAACTCCAGAAATAATTGCTAAAATCACAAAAAATCGCCAGCGCCAAATTGCCACAATTACGAAAATAGCCAGCCCGACCAATAAAAATAATGGATTCGCCGCAAACGACCGCGGTATGTAATGGATGGAAATTACGCCAATTGTCAGACCGAGGCACCACACCGCCACCAACCAAGAAATATGCAACTTCTTAAATAGCCAACTATTCATACTTAAAGTATATCTGGATCTGAAGCCATAAAAAAGACTCCGCCAAGGGAGTCGATTTCAAATTTGGAGGGTCCACCGGGGCTTGAACCCGGGACACCCTGCTTAAAAGGCAGGTGCTCTAACCAGCTGAGCTATGGACCCATTCGGAATATCCGCTTTCTTCATCCTAGCACAAACCAACACAAAGGTCAATGCTTAGCGAGTTTATGTCCGCCAGTATGTAGTGAAAAAATGTCAATTAGACCGCACACCAGACCAAACGTGGCCACATATCGCCAATTATTCGCGAAAATCTTATACAGCTCCAGCGCCTGTCCGTCTAGTGATATATATTTTCCCAGAGGAACCACCAATAGCGCTGCTGTCAAAAACGCGATTCCCACCGCCGAGACAATTCTCTCATGTTTTTTCTGATATCTAGGTCCGCTTAGAAGAAGCATCATTAACGGAACCAACGTTAAGACTAATCCCGAAATTACACCATTTGGCAATAAACCAGTTTCCAATTTCAAGCCGTCCAGCACCCCCGTCAGCCAGCTGCCCCACCATTCTGATAGTAAAAATCCCGTCGCCAACGACAACGCCAATGGACCGAATCTTCGAGATGAAACAAATGTAACCGCAAAAACCGTTACTAAAATTACTCCAAATAGAATTATTACGCTCATTTATCTTCCTCCAAATCAAATTTTACCTGTGACCCAACTGTAGCGCTCGCCTGCTTAGCAACTCCTGCCTTCACCTCCAACACGTACTTTGCAGGAACCGGTGGCGCATATTTTTCATGCGGCTCAGCGTCCGGCTTGATGTTATGTTTTACATAGACAACGCGCTTTTTATCATTGATCCAAATCATATCGACCGAAAATTTCATATCTTTCATCCACATTTTATGACGATCGTTATGATCAAAGACGAACAGCATGGCATAATTCTCATCAATTCCCAGCCTTCCAGACAGACCTTTCTGCTGCGATTCTTCGTCATTAGCAATTTCCGCCTGAAGCATCGTCTTATTCAGGTAAATCATTTCCGTTTTCGGCGAAACCGTTCGAAAAGCATAAAAAATTGCCCCACCAATAACCATCAGCATTCCGCAGATAAATATCCATTTGATGACAGTCTGAGTTACTGTCGAGTGACGAGGCTCGTCCATAAACCTATTATAACAAGTTTATGCTTAAGCGCCGATTTTATCTTTTTTATTGCCACGTTTGGCGTTTCGATCGATGTATTCAATTATCTTTCCAGCCACATTTCGGCGAGTAATTTTCTCAATTCCAAACCCTGGACTAGCATTAACCTCCAGCACCAAAGCTCCACGACTTGACCGCATAAAATCAACTCCAGCAACCGTTAATCCCATTGCCTTAGCGGCTTTCACGCACATTTTACGTTCAGAATCTGTCAATTTTATACTGGTTCCTTCGCCGCCCTTGTGCAAATTGCTGCGGAAATCATCGTCCAAACTCTGCCGCTTCATACTAGCCACCACTTGACTACCAACCACAAACGCACGAATATCGACACCAGCCGACTCTCTAATAAACTCCTGAAGTAATACGTTCGTGCCATCCGAGTTGGTCAAATAAAACGCCTGTAAAACCGACTTGGCGGCCTTTTTAGTTTCCGCCAGAACCACGCCATTTCCGTGTGTACCACGCGCCAACTTAATAATCGCCGGCATACCACCAATCTCTTCAATGAGCGAATCAATGTCAGTCGCGTTTCGAGAAAAGACCGTCTTCGGAATCGACACTCCCGCTTTAACTAATAACTGCGTTGAGCGCAACTTGTCTCGTGCCCTAGTAATTGCAATCGAGCGATTCATGAAAAACGCCTTCGGATGCATCATCTCCAATTGACGCAAAACCGCTGTTCCATACTTTGTCATGTGGCTCGCGATTCGCGGAATTACCACATCAAAATCACCAATCTCCTTACCCTTGTAAATAACCGTCGGATGCTTTTCATCAATTGAAACGTAGCAGTTTTTATACTTAATAACTTTAACTTGATGACCGCGTTTTTCAGCCTCTTCCTTCAGGCGAAGCGTCGAATAATTAATGTTTCCGTTGGATAAGATTGCAATTCGCATTATTTTTCTTCACCTTTCTGATGATATTTTTTATAAAATTCGTATGGATTCAATTTCACTTCTTCATTAAGACTAGAAGTTACGGACGGTTTTTTCCTGCGAACATTTTTTCTTGATACGTCTACTAGGAATTTTCCAGAAATCGACCGTCTCCCAATTAACACCGGAAATTCATTCTTCGACCGATCAGATAGATTCATTAACATTTTAATTTTTCGCCCACCAAGCTTTACCCAAAAGTGCGTTCGATAACGAATCTGCTCATGCCCAGAAGAACTACGTACCCTCGCCACCGAATAATCAGTTCTCTTAAATATCTTACCGTCATAATACGGCGAACCCTCACCAAACAAAGAAAATTTCAGCATTCCATCTTTATCAATGCGAATATTACTCGCCCAAACCGCACTGGAATCGGCGCCCGTATCAATTTTAGCTGGGACTTTTTGCGCTCGCTCGCCGAAGTTCACAAACTCGGTTGACCCAATAATGGCTTTTTCTTTCATACGTCAATATTATGGCATAAAAACTATCTTTTTGCAATATCTTGCCTTTTGCTTCTTTGAGCTCTCGCTACCACAATTGTCACCGCTACAATGATAGATATACCAGCCAAAATAGCTAATACATAAGTGTATCCCGACAATAGATATATCAAAGCTAATGTCACACATACAGCACCCCAGGTCGTAATCAGTCGTTTGTTAAGTACCAACCCCACGACAACCATCAATGAATGCTCTATTAGGAATAATATTTCCATAACGCTATCTCCTGTGAATGCCAGGATAAGAGTTGACAGACTAAACATAGAGAGAGCCAGTATTAGATGTACTGTCGTAGACTTATGAATATACCCCAACCAACGCCACGACATCACCGCCCCCGAAAGAATTGCCGCTGACCACAAATATGGTATTGTGATAGCGTGAACGGGTAGGGCTAGGTTTTTAATAGTAAATACAACGCCGCACAAAATGAGGAGCACACCTGAATCAAAATATAAAATATTCTTTTTAGGAACACCTTCAGACATCAAGGCTATACCATTAATTATCCACACTAGCGCCGCCAGAATCACTGACGCCACAGTAGCGCTAACTGGTGCAGCAATAGACAATAAGACTACCGACCAGCCGATGGCGCTATAGAATGAAGAGTAATACCAACGACTCGACATCTTTCTGATTCGCGCAGCAATAGCCAGACCGTAAAACACCGCAAAAACAACCAGGGCAACGACTGACATGAATTCGAGTGGAATGGCAAGCTGTTGCGCTATAAGGTAAAGCAGCAACACTAGACTCGGGTGTGCGGCTATTGTCATTATTCGCCAATCTCGTTTAGCAAGTACCGCCATATAAAGAGCCGCTACAGCCGCTAGCCATCCCAATATCTTGAACGACAAATCATATGTTGCCGGTAGATTAATTACTGGAAGCACTATCGCTGGAACTATAGCAGCACACAGCGTCATATCACCAATAATTGACGATTGTCTATTCATTCGCAACAGCCAGTACAAAGACCCAAAACCAACTAGGCTCACCCATGCAGTAATTGCAAGATTGTCATTAAACGGTATATTCAACCAATGCAGGAATAATAAAACAAAGATGATTGTCGTAAGATATGCCCCACCCAAATAAACCTCTCTACGACATCGGTAAAATGCATAGTATAGCGACACCACTAGCGGCAACCAAGCTATCGGATGAATTGACGACAGTACAACAATGATAGCTACGCCAATAATAGAATATAGAAACAACTCACGACTTTTGATAGCTGCATTGTCATGACGATGATAAAGCCATTCTACTATTAATAGCGACGACACATTTATCCACGCCATTAAAATAGAGATATTTTCACTAGACATTGTAAAACCTAAAGCTAGCAAAAATACTGACAACATTAAAGAGGTGTGTATTCCAACTACAAACTCATAAACTTTTTCGCGCCATACAGCCACACTCATAATGCCAGCGCCGATAGCTATCGCGCCCGATAGACACATCAGAGCTTCCTCTGTCGCATAAGTGGCTATCATCGCTGAAGTGAACATTGCCATTAATAGCCAAGTTGACGCAGCGCCATATACTAAAGCAGCCTGACTTTTACTAATATTCGGACGCTTCAAAATTAGCAATCGGCAAATAACTGGCAGTGGCGTCATGAATAGAAAAATTAGATACTGTACGCGTGGTGCTATAGCTATATCGATATTGAATAGTGTTATACCAATCGGCACCAATAGAATCCCAGATATCACAACCATAACACCGAAGCGGACACGACGTAACAAAAAAAGGATTGCAAGACTAATCGCTGAAATAACACCAATAAAGGTAAAAGCAACCATCATTCGTAGCGAATCTCCAGAACCGATCACGCCAAACAGAGCACTTAATGACACAACAAAACTAACCCACAATACTATTTCATGATGTCTATCGTACTGTTTCTGAATGTACATTGATATAGCGGACCAGATTATATTTCCAAGTGCCACTAACCCTAGAATCACGCTTACAGCCAACTGATTATCGTCAGATAAATACATTGCGAAACTAGTAGCCATCACCATTAACAATAAGCGAGCTGTTGTCAATTCATAAGTACGCATCTTTTTAGACTTCTCAACAAGAGCAACCGTAAAGTAATATGCAACGCTAGCAAATAACAGTACGCTAATATCTAATGTACCCATATATGCCGACGAGCTAAGCGCGATAAACATCGTCATCGGCACGATAAACGGATTTACAACGTTTAACGGTTCGACAAACTGACGAGGAAAGCGACTAGAAAAATATGCAGCCACAGTCATCAAACATCCAAATAGCAGCATTACAACGTAATACCAGACCAGCTGCGCATGCACAACAGCCGGCAAACTAGTCGTCATTGTAAACATCGATATTAGCGACACATAAGCAAGAGGTCTACTATTCAATCTCACTGTAGCATCAACACACAAAACAGCACCAATTACAGAGGTAATAAGCCAGCACCATGCGAGGTCAATACCTAAAAGTAAATTCATAGTCCAGCCGCCAATTGGTACAGCTGCCAAGGCGGTGCCAATAAGTGCCGTCGACGCAGATTTCAATATCGGCAAGCGAGCATACAATATCTGACCAATAATATAATAAATAAAAATAAACAGCCACACCAACCCAAACCTAAGTTGGATAGATAGATTAATTGTCTGAGCCAGAAGCAATATTCCCGCAGTTAGAAGTAGCGATGCCGTATATAGCGCTATATTAATTGTAGTCTTACGACCCCTCTCCTTTTCTTCGTCATCAATATGTGATGCTCGTTCAATATTATTCTCAACAGGCACAGCAACCGTATTTACTCTCTCTTCAGATGTGGAAATACTAGTAGGAATTATATTATCGAGATTCTCATTCTTACTGATATTTAACGGCGTATTCGCAAACCGCGAAGCGGCGCTTTGATTCTCGGTGATAAGCCTCACTTGACCGTTGTCATTCTCAATTTTTGCGCATCCATTTTGCGCATCACGCACACCATCCCAATATCCCTGCCGATAATCTTCGGAATAATTAGACGGCTGGCTATTACCTCTCTGTAATAATTTTATTAGCTTAATTACTACAATAATAACTATTATCAGAAAAATTAATCCCATACCTTCAATCCCTCTTATGTTAGCTTCAGTATAACACAGGATTTTTTCTCGACAAATATACTAGGAAAACAGTCCTCGTTTTTTAGCGCCCTTAAATTGCTCCAAAAGCTCCTTCTGTTTCTTGGTCAATTTGGTTGGCGTATCAACAATAACACCCACAATATGCGGACCACGGGATTCACTATGTAAGCGTGGCACGCCATGACCTGACAACTTGAAGTCGGTGCCGCTCTGAGTACCCGCTGGGATTTTCATCGTTATCACGCCGTCCACAGTTTCCACATCAATCTCCGTTCCCAGTGCCGCATCAACCATAGAAATATGTTCTTCGCTAAGAATAATATTACCCTCACGAGTGAATTTTTTATGCACCTTAACGCGAATGTGGACATATAAATCACCTCTACTGCCACCAGCAACTGCTTCGCCACGATCGCGTAGACGAATTGTCGCGCCATCATCAATCCCTGCCGGAATTTTAATAGTGATATCCTGATTTTGGCGAGTCGTGCCTTTTCCTCGACAAACTGAACATTCTTTTTCAGGAACTTTCCCCTTGCCGTGACAAGTTTCACAAACAACCGCCTGCTGAATTTGCCCAAACAGCGAATTCATCGTTCGAGTTTGCTGACCCGCTCCCTTACAAGTTGGGCACGTTTTCATTCCAAATCCAGGCTCGGCGCCATCGCCATGACAATGCTCACATTCAACATCCAGCATTAAACTAATTTTCTTTTCTACACCAAATACCGCGTCCTCAAAACTTAATGTTACACTAGTTTCGACATCACGCCCACGCGAACGACCATTCCCAGAACCGCCAGCTGCACCACCGAAGAATTGGCTAAAAATATCACCTAGTCCACCATCACCAAAATCAAAGTGAACGTTTTGACCGCCGAATCCACCAAATCCTTCAAACGGATTACCAGAAAAACCGCCACCAGACGCGCCACCAACGCCAGCATGACCAAATTGATCATAACGCTGTCGCTTCTGTTTGTCTTTCAGAACTTCATAGGCTTCATTAATTTCCTTAAATTTAGCCTCGTCGCCACCCTGTTTGTCAGGATGATATTTAATTGCTAATTTGCGAAAAGCCTTTTTTATCTCATCTTCAGAAGCGGTCTTTGGAACGCCCAATATTTCATAATAATCACGCTTGCTCATACCTTATATATTATACGCGTTTAGCACTCTCAGTGCAAGAGTGCTAAGTCCAAAAAAGGCCACTCTTTTTATCGAGCAGCCTTCTTTGTAAAGACATTAGGTTTATTTTTCGTCGACAATTTCACCTTCGACCGGCTCGTCTTTATCAGACTTTTTGTCGCCAGCTTCGTCGGCTTTCTTATCGTCGGCTGATTGTTGATACATCTTAGCCCCGATTGGCATAATCGCGTCGTTCAAGGCTTTAATTGTAGCGTCCAATTCGTCCTTATCTTCAGAATCTTTGTGCTTTTCAGCCTCTTCGACCGCCTTTTCAATCGCTTGCTTATCATCGTCAGAAATCTTATCTTTGAATTCGTCTGGCATTTTCTTTGCCTGATAAATAGCGTTTTCAAGCTGATTCTTCGTATCGACAGTTTCGCGCTTTTTCTTATCTTCGTCCGCGTGAAGTTCGGCTTCTTTTTGCGCCTTCTCAATATCTTCCTTACTCATATTGCCAGAGTTTTGGATAGTGATTGATTGCTCCTTGCCGGTTCCCTTGTCTTTAGCCGTAACGTTAAGAATACCGTTGGCGTCAATGTTAAAGGTCACTTCAATTTGAGGCACGCCGCGTGGTGCTGGTGCAATACCGTCAAGCACAAAACGACCCAGGCTCTTATTGTCATTAGCAAACTCGCGCTCACCTTGAAGAACGTGAATTTCCACCTGAGGCTGGTTATCCGCAGCTGTCGAGAAAACCTCGCTCTTGCTTGTTGGAATTGTAGTGTTTCGGTCAATCAACTTCGTCGATACGCCGCCCATCGTCTCAATTCCAAGAGAAAGCGGAGTCACATCCAGGAGTAACACATCCTTAACGTCACCAGCCAAGACGCCACCTTGAATTGCGGCACCAACAGCCACAACCTCATCTGGGTTCACGCCTTGCATCGGATCTTTTCCAAAGAAATTCTTCACACGCTCAACCACAGCTGGCATACGAGTCATTCCACCAACCATAACTACATTGTTAATGTCGGACTTAGAAAGCTTGGCATCCTTCAAAGCCTTTTCTACTGGGCCATCCAAGCGATCCAATAGATCCTTAACCAAATCTTCCAACTTGGCACGGCTCAAGCTCATCTCAAAGTGCTTTGGGCCATCGGCATCAGCAGTGATAAATGGAATGTTGACTTCATACTCCGTAACCGTTGACAATTCTTTCTTCGCCTTTTCAGCCTCATCCTTCAGGCGTTGCATCGCTGCATTATCTTTACGAAGATCAATTCCTTCCTTCGACTTGAAGTCGTCCAAGAAGTAATTGACAATAGCGTTGTCGAAATCTTCACCACCAAGGTGTGTATCACCATTAGTTGCCTTAACCTCAAACACCCCGTCGCCTAGTTCCAGTACCGACACGTCAAACGTACCACCACCAAGGTCGAACACTACGATAGTTTCGTCATTCTTACCCTTTTCCAGACCGTACGCCAAAGCCGCAGCTGTTGGTTCGTTGATAATACGCTTAACTTCTAATCCAGCAATTTTACCAGCGTCCTTAGTCGCCTGGCGCTGTGAGTCGTCAAAGTAAGCTGGCACCGTAATCACTGCTTCCGTTACTTTTTCACCCAAGAAAGCTTCGGCGTCAGCCTTGATTTTACTAAGAATCATTGCTGAAACTTCTTCTGGCGTATATTCCTTATCGCCCATTTCGACCGCCACACCAGTACCTTTTTTAACAATCTTGTACGGCATGATGTCCAAGTCTTTTTGCACTTCCTTGTCGTCAAATTTACGACCAATCAAACGCTTAACGCCGTAAATAGTGTTTTTTGGGTTTGTTACACGCTGGCGCTGAGCAACTTGACCAACAAGTCGTTCGCCCTTTTTATTAACCGCAACTACAGATGGCGTAGTGCGATTACCTTCGGCATTAGAAATAACCTCTGGTTTTCCAGCTAGCATATACGCAAATGCGCTGTTGGTTGTACCGAGGTCAATACCAATAATTTTACCCATATGATTCCCCTTTCTTTTATGATCACATCTGGTCTATATCTTATATTCATTCTAGCACTCTTTCGTGGCGAGTGCCAACTATCTCAGTATAAATAATTAGCACTCTCATGTCAAGAGTGCTAAACGTAGTTTTTTTCTTAATCAAATTACTGACGAGCAACTTTTACCATTGCGTCGCGAATAACCGAACCGTTCAAAGTATAGCCAGCGCGAAGCTCCTCGACAATAACTTCCTTATCGCCATCCGTCGATTCATCAAATTGAACAGCCTGATGAAATTCAGGATTAAATAAAGTTCCGGGTTTGGCGTCAATTTTTTCCAAACCAATCTCCTTCAATTGCTTGTCAAGCTGCTTATTCAGACCAGCCACGCCCTTAACCCACGCATTATCTTGAATCTCCTCTGGGACGTTGGCAACAGCTCGCTCAATCGTATCAATAACTGGCAATAATTTCATCACCGACTTAGTTTGACCCAACTCGTGCGCTGATTGTTTTTCCGACTCCACGCGCTTACGATAATTCTCAAAATCCGCTCGAGTTCGCTGCAGATCCGACGTCAGCTCAGCAATCTCTTTTTCTAAATCTTCAACTTTTTTATTCTTCGTCATTTTTCCTCCTTTTAGCCGCTACAAGACTTCTTCTAGCATCGCGCCCGTACGACGCACCAGCTCCATCGTTCGACGATAATTTTGTCGCGTCGGACCAATCACACCGATGTAATTATCGCCACCAGACGATGACTTAAATTTACTTATAATCAACGTAGCACCACTACTTTTACCGATTGGGTTTTCGCTACCAATAAACACATTCAGCGGTTCGTCCGGTGCCGCTTCGCGCAGCCACGGCTCGATATTGTCAATCAATTTAGCAACCGCCTGAACGTGATCGCCATCACCAAACTCTGGCTGACTGAATAACTGAGTCATTCCGTTCATATACAAACTCGAACCAAATGACGCAAAACCAAAATTGCCAGTCATTTCCACCAAACCATCAACTGCTCGACGAATCGCTTTGTCTGAAGTATCAACATTTGAATTGACGTGCGCCTCAATTGCCTTCGTACTACTATCAATACCGCTCGGCAATTTCGTCATTTGCGCCGCCGTGATTCCATTGACATAAAAACGATATCCCTTATCTGTCGGAATTCGACCTGCGCTCGTGTGGGGCGCCTCAATAAATCCCATCTCCTCAAGTTTTGCCATTTCACTGCGAATCGTGGCGCTACTCACGCCAAACAGTTTGGCTAGCGTTACACTACCAACTGGCGCCGCAATTTCAGCATATTGCTCAATAATGGCGACAAGAATTGCTTGTTGACGTTCGGTCATAGTCCAATTATATCGCAAATCTAGCACTCATACAAGCAGAGTGCCAGGTCTTATCGTCTTTCCGTAAAGTAGCGCGCTGCATCTGAAGAAAACAACATCATGATCATAATATGAACGCCAATTGAGATCAAAAGCAACATAATCGACGCATTAATTCGCCCAATTGTCACAGATAAAGATTCGGTGACAATGGCTAGTGTCGCCACAGAAAGTAGTGAGATTCGCGCCCGACTACTTCCTCGAAGTAGCAGCCCAACCAGCACGATTTCCGCCACGACCAACAACACATTAAAACCAGCCATCATTGACAACATAGTATTCGCGGCATTTATATCAATTCCGTCAATATTCGCAACCTGCACCAAAGTCGTCGGCCAGCTAGAAAAGTCCACCAGCATTTGCCCAATTGTGAATAACGACGCCAGAATCATCAATCCGCCGCCAATTAAAATCTGCGGTGGTCGGCGACTCCAAAGCTCTTCCAATAAAGTTTCGTGATTTCGCGGATGACGATCATAAATTGTGCCATCCATAATCACTCCGAGCCGCGTTGAAGCCGTGACATTATCGTCAGCCTTTATCCGACCAACTCCCAAAATTGGCAAATCGCCGTCAGTGCGGATAGAATCTCCAAGACCATTGCGCGAATGATAACCCGTTGAAAAATCCTTTAATATCGTCACTCTAACATTTTTATTGTTACTTTTAACCGACTCAATAATATAATCTCGTTCAATATCAATATTCTCGTCAATTTTATGCGTGAACTGGAAAGTAAACAAAGAAAAGCCAACACTCTTATCGTATGTACCAGCCGCCAACCAATCAACTCGATGACCGCCAGGAAGAAGCCAGCCAGTTGGGCATCGCCAAAACCTAACATGATGACGACGCCTTGGATTGCCGTCAACTTCCTGCTGATAAGCAAAATCCTGCCGCCTACCAAACAAAAATGCGGGCGACACTGGCGCATTTGGATAACTACGACCACTAAGCACCGTAAGCACCATTTTCCAAGCTGACCTTGGAGTTATGTCATCCGCCAAAACCCAGCCAGCCTCAGTCATTGCCTTATGGAGCTTTTCTTCCGAGCCACGCACACTCAAATTGACAGGGTCGCTTAATACTCCATCCGCCGTTCGCGTCCTGCCGATAAAATAATTCGGTACGTACATATTGCTCAAAATTCGATGAAGCCTAGGCAGCGCCAAATATGCCACAATTATCCACACAACAAAGAACAAGCCAACCAGCCACCAACCGCCCGTCGCCCAACCTTCTCTAAGTACCAACCACGCCAACCAAAACGACGCCAAACCTGCAAAGATAAAAAAGGATTGGTCTAACAATGTAGTCAAGGTCTTCGAGGAACGATCTTGCCTGGCTGCTATTTTTTTTGGAGTTTTTACTGAACTCATAGATTAATTATATCATTGAGGAGATTTCGAGCTACCAAACGCGCCTCGTCATCCTGACGCTTAAACACGTCGCCGCGCAAAATAATTTCCTCGGTCACTCGAATTGCTCGCTCCAAATCGTCATTGATAATCACATGATAATACGGAACTTCAAGCGCGTAAGCCAACTCTTTTATCGCCGAGGCGTGACGCTTTGGCCACTCCGCTTGAAAATCTTCTTCGGTTGCGTAACGCTTTTTTAATCGCTCAATCCAAGTTTGGCTATTTGGTGGCACAATGAAAATCGCAATGCTATCTGGCGCCAGTCGCTCATATTCCTCCACGCCCTGAACATCAATGTCAGTGATTGCCACGCGGTTCTGATCATGCGCTAATTTCAGCTCAGCCACCGACGTCCCATAAACTGTACCGTGAACAAACTTCGCCTCGATAAATTCATTATTTTGTAGCATATTTTCGGCAGTTTGCGAATCAATAAAGTGATAATCAATTCCATCTTGCTCAGCACATCCATTATTTGTGCGTGGCGCGCGCGTAGTATGAGAAACAATATCGCGAAACTCTGGCGACTTCAGTAATTGTTTTTTTATCGTGTCTTTGCCCGCACCAGAAATTCCCGCGAGCAGCGCAATTTTCGTACTTTTAACCAACTCAATTGTCGATTCAGTTGGCTGATAATTTGTAATAAGATCTTCAATACTTGGCATAATATTTACCTATAATAACTCATCAAGTACAGATTGCCAATTGGGAAATTCAGAACTTCCAAAACGAATAAGCCGACCAGGAAACTCGCCCGCACCATTCGCCGTCCGATCGTCAATCAAAATATCGCCTCGACTCAAATTCTTTGCTGACGAAAAAATAACCTTACGGAAGAAAACATTATCCGAACCTTCGCCGCCAAAATACTTTTTCACCCACGCCAACTTATCGCCCAAAGCCGTCGGATTTTCCCACGGAGAAGAAGATAAAATATATAAATCATATTTGTCTTTCAGGGCGTAAACCGCCTCGATAGCTCCAGGCACTGGACCCATCAAAGAAAAAATTCCTGGAATATTATCGTGATGACCAGCAAACTCATCAATCAACTCGGGCGATATTTTTGTTAAAGCAGATTTGAAATCAGCCAAAACACCATCCATATCAATATAAACAATAGGTTTTTTCATAGTTAATCCCTTTTTAGCATCACCATAAATGCTTCTGACGGAATGTCAACCTTACCGAAGCGCTTCATGCGCTTTTTACCGCGAGCTTGTTTGGCGAGGAGCTTCTTTTTACGACTGACATCGCCGCCGTAAAGATAGCCCGTAACGTCTTTTCGGTAAGCGCCAATATTTTCCCTGGCAATAAATTTACCGCCAATTGCCGCTTGCAACGAAACTTCAAAACTCTGACGTGGCACGACTTCCTTCAATTTCTTAACAATCTCACGCCCCAAATGCTGCGATTCCGATCGATGACACATTACGCTCAGTGAATCAACCATCTCACCCGCCACATAAAAATCGACGCGCACCAAATCTTCCACTTGATAATCCGCCAACTCATAATTAAACGAACCGTAGCCACTGGTAATAGATTTCAATTGGTCATAAAAATCCGTCAACAAATTCGCAAGTGGCGCCGCAAATGAAATCAGCGCCCGCTCGTCAATGTAGCTCAGGTTTTTCTGGCGACCACGCTTACTCACGATCAACTGAATCACCGCACCAATATAATCCTGCGGCACGACAATTTCACCATCAATCCACGGCTCGCGAATCTCTTTTATCTGCGCTGGGTCGGGCAATTCACTGGCGGATTTAATATCCAACTCCTCGCCATTCGTCAGACTAACTTGATAATCAGTACTCGGATTGGTCACAATTAAATCCAAATTATATTCACGCTCTAGTCGCTCGCGAATAATGTCCATATGAAGCAGACCCAAAAATCCAATTCGCACACCATAGCCCAGCACTGGCGAATTTTCCGGCTCGAATTGCAGCGCTGAATCGCTGAGGCTCAACTTTTCAATTGCCTCTTTCAGGTCATTATAGTCTTCATTGGACACTGGGAAAAACCCCGCATAAACGAAGGGCTTGACTTCTTTATAACCTGGAAGTGGCTGGACGGTAATTTTTTCAGTCATAACTATGTATTATTATATCAGCTCAGCGTTCTTGTATAAACGCACAGTAAATCGCTCCTTACGCTCCTATTTATTATCAGCAAAGTATTCCTTACACACTGAGGTCTAACCTATAACTGCTCAAAAATCTTATGAGCTTGATTCTTGCCAATAGCCTGAACCAGTTCAGCGTAACTCATCCACCGACCGCGCTTAGCTTTGTCGCGACGATAGTCCTTCTCGTCAGTAATATCGCCCTTAACTATTACATCAACATTACGCCAAGCGACCCAAGGTATGCCATCGCTCAAAAAGCTATAATCTAGATGGACATAATTTTCGTTGATCAGTTTATAGTCTGACGATGAAAATCCGCGCGCATACAACTCGCGGAGAATAACATCTGCTAGCTCGGCAAAACTGTCAACCGTAACACACAAAAAGTCATCATATTCCTCGCCAAGCTCGTACGATCGACCATTCATAAAAACACAATACAAATCATCGTCGACAATTTTCTCATCCAACCACACACGACGATCGCGTGTTATCGGAATTACGCGACATCTAATCTTCTCTGTAAAGTTTTTGAAATTGCTCATAATTGCCAACAACAGATATATCAATACCTATTTCGTGCATTTTATTACATCTGCACCTTTCAGTAATAGTATATATTATTTCCACTGTCGCGTCTGGTTGATCTTGTGCTTCTCAAAATACACTTCCGCCAAATTGACGTCAAACCGATTTGCCAATTCCATCAAATAGTTCAGCACGTCCGCAAACTCCTCGCGCAGATTGTCATGATTGTCAGGTTTTTTCTCACCCTTAAATCCTGTCTCTTTGCGAACTGCTTTTGCCAGCTCGCCAACTTCCTCAGTAAACAATAAGAACACTTCAGTGACAGAATTTTTATCCCACCCCTTCTCTTTACATGTTTGATCGAGGTGTTTTTGTAATTCAGTTAAGCTGATTGTTTGTGGATTCATGATTTTTCCTTCTTTAATCTTAATTAACTTACACTTGATGGAATATAAACATAGCAGGAAGCAAGAATCTGCTCGCTATCCAATCCTATTTTTAATTACTGTTATACTCTGATTTATCAAACAATATATCACTTTGGTTAAATATTTTTTCCTGTGATAGTCCAAAATCTCTACCAGCAACTTTTTTATGAAGTTGCTGGTTTTGTTTATATAACTTTTATAAAGAAGTAATAAAAGTTAAACCGCCTAATATCACTCCCGCTGCATTGGGAATGATGAGGATCCAGTCTTTTTTAGGTTCTTTTGTCCAACCATAGATTACCCAAATTAAACAAGAAACTGCTGCGAATAGTGGTTGGAATGGTTGAGCTTTTTCTCCTTGTAGGTTAGCGATAATTTGTGGAATATATGCAATAAAGACAAGGATCCCAATAAAAGCTCCAATAGATCCGACAAAGCGATTAATTTTTTGTTTAGACATATAATACCTCATGAGGTTTTATTATATTATAAAGGAAAAGATGCTGTCAATAATTTTGTGTAAACACTCTAGTAGAGTCTTCAAACAAAGTAACTAAGTAACATTCCAGAGCCTCCTCGTTAGGAAAAAGAACCTTCTATTTCGTTTGACGTTTGATTTCTTTATTAAGAGACTTAATGAGTTTTGTCGAATAAATGCTATGCCAAATCTGGTAAGGAAACTGATTTCAGCAATCATACGCGTCAATACTACGAACCAACGCCAAAAAAATTCAGTTAAGCTTATTGTTTGTAGATTCGTGGTTTCCCTTTTTAATCTTAATTAAAATATCTCCCCAGCGTTACCGTATCACCCACCCGCGCCTCGCGTGTCGTCTTCAGGTTTGTCACAATATAGCCAATTTCGCCAGTTTCAAGCGAAGGGTCGGGCTGCATGGCTGGGTTAAGATGACCGACTTCCAGAGCTAATCCATTTGCGCCAGTCGCCATCATTCGGATAGACTCGCCCTTTTTAATTCGCCCATCAACCACCCGCACATATAAAATCACGCCACGATAATCGTCATAATAGCTATCAAAAATCAACGCCCTAGTCGGATCATCAGCCTCGCCAGTTGGTGCTGGAATTTTATCAACAACCGCATCCAAAACCTTATCTACGTTTTGACCAGTTTTAGCAGAAATATGAATAATCTCGCTCTCGTCGCAGCCCAACAAATTAATGACTTGCCTAGATACGCGCGGTATATCGGCGGCCGGCAAATCAACCTTATTCAAGACCGGAATAATCGTCAGATCCTGCTCCATCGCCAAGTAAACATTCGACAATGTTTGCGCCTGAATTCCTTGGCTGGCATCAACCACTAATATCGCGCCCTCGCAAGCCTGCAAGCTACGCGAAACTTCATAACTAAAGTCAACATGCCCCGGAGTGTCAATCAAATTCAGATCGATATTTTTATATCGCATTCGCACCGGCGCCAACTTAATAGTAATGCCTTTTTCCCGCTCCAAATCCATCGAATCCAGCAATTGCGATTTCATTTCGCGCTTTTCTACCGTCCCAGTCATCTCCATCATTCGATCAGCCAGCGTAGACTTGCCGTGATCAATATGAGCAATAATACAAAAATTCCGAATATTTTCCATTAGCCCTTAAACTCCAATCGCCCAAATAATACTTTTTTCAATCGTGCTAAAATCGGGTCAATTTCTGGCAATTTTAGCCACTTTGAAGCCGCGGCATACGCGCCAAAACTAACCAATGAAATGATAACAAATTTCGGAAAAGCGCTAAAGAAGCTGTCGTCATGATAACGAAATGGCAAAACCAACACACCAATATAACAAACTACACCCGTAACAATTCCAGCGAGTATCATCTTAAAAATCGCTCGCACAAACGTCATGTCGAATAATTTTGGCATTTGACGATTCATAACCGCCAAAAGCACAACCACCTCCAAAACCGCCACGGTTGATTGAGCCCAAGCCAATCCATATGCACCCATTTTCAAGACCATCGACAGAACAATTGCTAAAATAATATTTAAAGTAATCGAGAAAATTGAAATGTATAGCGGAGTTTTCGTATCTTGTCGGGCGTAAAATGCTCGCGCAGCCATGTGATAAATAGTTCGGAACAAAATCGCCACGACCAAACAGCCCAAAATTCCCGCGATTAGTGGAACACCACCATTACTAATAAAGTGTACAACGTATCCCCTGGTAAAGAAAATCACCACCGACACCGGAAGTGCCATCCAAAAAATAATTCTCAGCAGGGAACGCAGGTCTTTTTGAAATAGGTCATTTCGACCTTCACCCAAATGCTCAGTTAATTGAGGAAAGGCGGCATTTGAAATCGCCACGCCAATAAGATTGATCGGCATCATATGAAGAGTTAAAGCCTGTTGATACGCCCTAACCGTACCGTCAGCCAAGCGCGAGGCTAAATTGACCTCAACCAAGCTAACCACATAATCCATTCCTTGATCGACAGAACGCGCTGGTAATAAAGATAAAACTTTCCTAAATCCCTTATTTCGCCAATAGATTTTGAAATTGTAATCAAACCCAAGTCCAGCCAAGCCAACCGCACTGACGATCAATTGTAAAAATGATCCCAAAACCACACCCAATGCCACGCCCATAATTCCACCGTCAAAAATCTGCCAGCCGAATAAATTGACGCCGCCAGTAAACCACACTGTACCGATAATAATACCGACGTTATACAGCATTGGTGCCAGCGCACAGAACATAAATCGCCCAACCGCTTGCTGAATACTAGCAATCACCGCTGCAACCGCAAAGATAAACGGATTCACCGCGATCACCTGCATCATACTGACCGCCAAAGCATGACCAGACTCACTCAGACCAGGCGCGATTAAATACTTCATCAACGGATCGGCAAAGATAATAATCAACACCGACGCCACCATGGTTATTAGCGCCATAAAATTGATCATGCTAGAGCTAATTTGCCAAGCCGACTGCTTATTGCCCTTGACCCAGCGCTCATTAAAAACTGGAATGAACGTCACACTAAGCGCACCGGAAACCAGCACTGCAAACATAAAATCTGGCACCATAAAAGCTGCCGTATAGGCATCCAGCCCAACAGGATATCCTGCCGATACTCCATTTTTACTTGGCATATAGGCGGAGTTAAGCAGACGATCACGGAAAAACCCCAGCAAGCTCGACAGTAACGTCGAGCTAGCCATAATCGTAGCCGCCAATTTCACATTAAGCCGCTGATTTATTTTCGTAACTGTACTACGAACGCGCCCCATAGTATTTTACGAATGCAGTTTAGCTTCTTTTGGTAACTTAGTGCCTTTAAGAATCTCGTCAACCTCAGATTCTTCCAGAGTTTCTTCCTTCAGTAGAGCCTCGGCCAACTTATCAAGGAACGAACGATTCTCTTTCAGCACCAACATTGCACGATGTTTAGCTTCGGTAATCAATTGCGCAACTTCCTCATCAATCATCTTCGCAGTCTCATCAGAATACGGACGTTCTCTGGTCATTTTATCGAACATCAAGCCGCCGTTATCTTCATGGAATACTTGATCGCGCAAGCCCTTGCCCATTCCTTGCTCAATTACCATATCACGGGCAATTTCAGTCGCTTTTCGCAAATCCGAACCAGCTCCAGTAGTAATTCCGTCATCGCCGTAAATCAATTGCTCAGCGATTCGTCCGCCCATTGCCCGAGCCAAAATATCCTTGAACTCGTAAACATTTGTGTAGCTCTTATCTTCTGGCGGCAAGAACCACGTTACTCCACCAGTACCGCCGCGCGGAATAATCGTAACCTTGTGGACTGGGTCGGAATCAGGCAAGACGTGACCAACAATTGCGTGACCAGCTTCGTGATAAGCAGTCAGTTCTTTCTCGTGATCGTTCATTATCTTGGTCTTGCGCTCTGGACCAATTGCCACACGCTCAAACGCCTCAGTTAATTCGTCATTTGAGATCTTCTTCTTGTTGCGACGAGCGGCGATGATCGCGGCTTCATTAGCCATATTTGCTAAATCCGCACCAGACGAGCCAGCAGTTTTTGCCGCCAATTTATCAAGATCAACAGTTTCATCAGTTGGTTTTTTCTTAAAGTGAACCTTCAGAATTGCCTCACGATCTTTACGTTCTGGTAATGTAATATTCACACGTCGGTCAAATCGTCCAGGGCGAAGCAAAGCCGGATCCAAAACATCCGCGCGGTTGGTTGCCGCCAAAACAATAACATTCGTTTCGCCATCAAAACCATCCATCTCCACCAAAATCTGGTTCAAAGTTTGCTCGCGCTCATCATGACCACCACCCATACCAGAGCCACGCTTACGACCCACGGCGTCAATCTCGTCAATAAATATAATGCACGGCGCATTTTTCTTAGCCTTAGAAAATAGGTCTCGCACTCGGCTAGCACCAACACCAACAAACATTTCCACAAACTCAGAACCGGAGATCGAGAAGAATGGCACACCAGCCTCGCCAGCAACAGCTCGGGCTAGCATCGTCTTACCCGTACCTGGATTACCGACTAACAATACACCTTTTGGAATCTTTGCGCCCAAATCTTTATATTTCTTCGGGTGCTTAAGAAAATCAACAACTTCCTGCAGATCTTGCTTGGCGTTATCATTTCCCGCGATATCCGTAAACAGAACCTTTTCTTTATCTTGGCCATACAAGCGAGCCTTGCTCTTGCCAAATCCCATAGCTTGGTTATTTTGACCCTGAGCTTGGCGCATCATAAACATGAAGAACACCACTATAACCAGCACAGGCACAACCATAACCGCCAGATTCCACATGGTTTCGCCGGTTGTGGATGGTGGAATAACCTTCACCTCAACCTTAGCGTCCTTGTTCAAGCCCTGCTCATAAATGCTACTAGATTCCTTGACTGAATGCTCGGTAGGTTTTGATTGATCTTTTGGAGTAATCTTAATATCGTTTCCTTGAATCTCCAATTGAGCAATTTTACCGTCATTTGCTCGACGCACTACATCAGATAATGCAACATCTTTAAGATTTGACGCAGGGAAGAGTGTTGCGTAAAAAATCAACGCTACAAAAATTATAATTGCCCAAAACAGTCCAAATCGTAAAATTTGACTTATTCTATTCTTTCCATTTCTTTGAGGCATCTTAACAGCCATTCTCAACTAATCCTTTCGCCTATACTAATCAAACTCTCTTTATTATAACACTTCTTAGCGTCAATTTCATCACAATGCCGCCACCAATTTGCCAGCAAGAGCCAGCTTTTCCAGTTTTTACAGCAATTAGCATACGCTCCAATTGAGAACCCAATAACGACACATCATAATGTCGTAAAACGTAATAATATAGTAACTCTTGTGCGACATTATCATCTATCATCGTCAAAAAATACCGGCTCAGGACTTCTCCGTCAAACTTCTCTATTTCCTGCTCAATTTCCCCTCTTAATTCTCTCTGTTTTCGCCACGCCTCATATATTCCAAGCTTCTGGTATTCATCAAGTTCACGATTTATCTTACGCCTAAATTTATTCCTCTGATACAAGTCGCTTTGATTTGTCTCATCTTCACACCATTCCAATTTCTGGCGAATCGCATATTCATAAATTCTATTCTTCGTCCAACCATTCATCGGCCTAACTATTTGACTATCGCTCATCCCCGCCAAGCCTCGCCATCTGGAGCCACGCTTAAGATTCATCGCTACAGTTTCAATAATGTCATCTCTATGATGCGCCGTCACTATCACGCCATCAAAATCCGTCGCCACGCCACGCAAAAATTCATAACGCCTTTGGCGCGCCAATTCTTCACTGGCATCAGCCCCCAGCTTTTCACGCCGACAAACAAATTGTATTTTATATCTATCAGCTAAAGCCTCGACAAATCTAGCATCACTCGCCGAATCCTCACGAATTCCGTGGTCAAAATGAGCGACCACCAAATCTTTTTCCGTTCGCGACATCAAATCCAGCAAAACTACCGAATCAATCCCACCACTGACTGCGATAATATATCTCACATGTCCATTATCTCACAATTTACCTAAAACGTATTTGGCAAATTTTATACTATCTGTTACAATCAATGCAGTGTGGCACCGTAGCTCAGCTGGTTAGAGCGCAGGACTCATAAGCCTGAGGTCGGTGGTTCGGGTCCACCCGGTGCTACCAGAAATTATCTTTTCCTCGTCAATACGACGGGGAATTTTTTATAGATACTGAATTAAATTAGCTCAAGCTCTTCAGATTGAACACCATCCAAAGCCGCCAATCGCCGCGACACAAAGCTATCCAATTCCCATGAATTACGTTGACGCTCCCACGTTGCTAAATCCTTTTTTCGAGTTACTTCTAAAAATTCAGCTAATTCACTGGTGTTGATTTCCATATTTTTTCCTTTTTGTGTTAATTATTTAACTGTCTTTATACTATCATAAATTTGACAAAAAAGCAATACCTTTTTCGGTCATTATTTACCTTTTCATTCCGCTTGTGGTACACTGGTAGAGAAGGATTTATACACAAAAATGACCCCTGTAACAATCTCATCACTGGCCACCATAATTTTTGCAGCGATTATTCACGCTAGTTTTCAGCTTAGCGTCAGTGTTTTAACGTTACTTAGCGGACATTCAATTGGCAAAAAAACCGCCCAGAGAAAAATTTTTCGTATGAGCAACAGTTTTGTACTTGGAGTCGCAATGACCACCTTGCTACTTATCAGCTCAATTTCCTATTTCTTATCACTATTCATCCACCACGTCACCAGCGCAGAGCAACTCGTTGCCGCCATCTCTTCAGGGATGATGTTTGGCTTAGGAATCGCAATTTGGACATTCTACTTTCGACGACAACCAGGAACTTCGTTATGGCTTCCACGTAATTTTGCGGAATATTTAAACAAGCGCACCAAAAAAACCAAAAATTCCATAGAAAGCTTTGCTCTGGGAATAATTAGCGTTATTGCAGAAATCATATTTATTATCGCGCCAATTATCGCCGCCAGCCTGGCTATTATCACCCTACCAAACCCCTTCTTGCAAATCATTAGCATAGCGATCTACGTCATCGTGTCCACACTGCCGTTATTTGTCGTTATCGTCTTGATCGGCAGCGGACGCAGCATCTCTAATTTACAACGTTGGAGAGAAGATCATAAGAGATTTTTGCAATTCGCCAGCGGCGGTAGCTTACTAATTTTGGCGGCATTCCTATTTGTCGACCGCGTTATTGGCGTCATTAGCTATGGAGGTAATCTATGGTAAAGCCAGGTCAAATTGACGTCATCAAACAAGGAAAACGACCGCCAGAAGAGTTTAGTCCAGACAAGCTCCACAATTCCATAATTGCCACCTGCCTAAGCGTTCGCACACCAGAAGGTCAAGCTCAAGACATTGCAAAAACCGTCACTCTGGGCGTTATGAATTGGTGTGAAACTCACCCAGAAATAACCTCTGCCGATATCCGCCGCCAAGCACAACGCATCATGAAAACTCTACATCCTGACGCGGCTTATTTATATAAAAATTATAAAACCATAATTTAGGAGATTTGATGTCGCAAAAACCAACTTTTGACTATGACTATATCGTAATTGGTAGTGGCGCCGGCGGTTCGCCCGCAGCCAGCATATTGGCAAGTGCCGGAAAAAAAGTTGCTATTGTAGAAAAATTAACATTCGGCGGAGAATCTCCAAACTGGGGAGATGTACCAACTGGATTTTTAACTCACGCTCTTAACGTTTATCAAACAGCCAAAGATGCCGCTAGGTTTGGGCTGCGCACTAACTCGGTTGGGTATAATTACCCTTCTCTGCTCTCCTGGAAAGACAAAGTTGTAAAGAGAACTGGAGCTGGCGGCAATCGCTATTATTACGAAAAGCAAGGCATTAGCGTTTTTGCTGGCAATGCACATTTCTTGAGTCCGAACGAAATAGCTATCAATCGAAGACACTTGTCCGCTCGCAAATTTCTCATTGCAACTGGATCTGATTGGCAAATTCCAGAAATACCTGGGTTAAGCGCCGTTTCTTACCACACTCCAAAAACTATTTTTAGCTTAAAGCGCCCACCAAAAACCATGTTCATTGTTGGCGCGGGAGCTACGGCACTAGAATTGGCGCACATCTTCTCCACCCTGGGAACAAAAGTTTACGTAGCAGAGAAATCGTCCAGAATATTATCAACATTTGACCCAGAAGTCAGTGCTTTGGTTACGAATGACGCAAAAAATCACAATATTTCAATCTTAGCTCGCACTAAGATTATCGCTATACAAAAATCGTCCATACAAAAGCGCGTCACTTTTCTGCAGGGGCAAATAGAGAAATCTGTACGCGTTGATGAGATTCTAATTGCCGACCAACAATTGCCTGCGACAGATTTAGGCTTAGAGAACGCCGGCGTAAAATATACCGAAAATGGCATTTTGGTTAATTCTTACCTGCAAACTTCCGCTCGACATATTTTTGCCGCAGGAAATGTAACTGACGCCAATATCCAAACCCACACAGCTTTAGCGCAGAGTCGTATTGCGGCTCATAATTTGTTACATAATAATAAGATTAAATTCAATGATTCCCCATGCCTACAAGTTGCATTTACTCAGCCAGAAATAGCTCAAATTGGAATGAATGAATACGATTGTAAGGCGAAAGGAATAAGCGCAAAAATAGCAATTGTTCCGCTCACGACTACCGTACGCAGCAACATTACCGACCAGCGAATAGGTTTTGTGAAATTGATCGTTGATAAGAAGCGAGTTGTCGTAGGCGGAACGATCGTCGGACCGCACGCTAGCGATATGGCAGCCGAGCTAGCCCTGGCCGTTCGACATAAAATTACCAGCGAAAAACTAGCGTCCACTCCGCATTGTTTTACTTCTTGGTCAGAAGCCGTGCGAATTGCCGCTGGAAAACTTCTATAATTACCTCTGATGCGCTATAATAAGTCTCACGGGGGCGTAGCTCAGGGGTTAGAGCAGTCGGCTCATAACCGATTGGTCGCTGGTTCGATCCCAGCCGCCCCCACCACATTCTGAATTTGAACTTGATAAGCATAAGATGAATATTTTTACCATTCCTGCTACAATATTATGTGGTAAATATTAAATTTGCAAAAATGAACAAATTAAAACTCAAACGATTAATTTACAGGATACAGCACGACTATTTGACCCTAAATAATGTCGTTATTGCTGCTGCGATTTTAATTGCTATGAGTTGGGCTTGGGGCTCCATTGAGTCAATGCAAAAAAACTACGAATTGCAACGCTCTATCGACAACAAACGCCAGCAAGTGGAAATAGAAAAATTACAAGTCGCCTTGCTGGAATACGAATCAAAATATTATCAAAGCGAAGAGTATCAAGAATTGACTATTAGACAGCGCACGGGAAAAGGTCTACCTGGCGAAAAACAGCTCATCACCCAGTCATTTGAAAGCGCCACGCCTACCCAAAAACTTGCGTCGAGCGCAAAGCGAACGGATAGTAATTTTCAACAATGGATGAACTTTTTATTCGGTGGAAATAGTCATAAACACTAAGGTGTTGCAATTATTACGCTAAGCTGATATTATAATTATGTATCGCGGGGTAGAGCAGCCTGGTAGCTCGTTTGGCTCATAACCAAAAGGTCGTAGGTTCAAATCCTACCCCCGCCACCAAGAAAAATCCCTCTTCATTCAGAAGGGGGCTTTTTCTTTACGCATTATTATCTATACAGCCCTTATTCCAACCTGAACGTCTCTTGCCTGCTTTAGTCAGAGATGTGGCTGTGCGAACTTTTTTATAATCCAAAACATCACTTAGGACAGCCCCTCCTAATTTACCATACAGTTCACAATCAAGCTTAAGTGGACATGCTTCACAAGCACTTATAGCAAGTCTGCCAACTTCAGAAATATCACTACCCCTGTTTCTTTCTATGCGACGAGCTCGATCATAGTCGCCACGACCTCTATGACGTTCGGCAAAGCCAGCACGACGACGAATCCTGCCGAAAAGATCACACATCTCAACTATAATTCTATTTCTCTTCGTAAAATCTTCATCACTATAACTATTCGCATCAGGAACAAAATCTTCGCCTAAATAGTCCAACGGCACAACATTACCGTCCGAATCAACAACATCAATAACGCCCGCTCTGTTTGGCCTAGCAAGCTCCAACACTTCAACCGTCTTCAACTTCATATAGTAACTGTTATACCACAATATCCACAAATAATCAACCCCACAAAAAACTCCCCTGCTTTTTACAGAGGAGTTATGGCACCTGTTTGTTTGGTCCTACTATATCACCAAACGTGCTTATGGTGCAAGCAAAGGACTATTTTTTCTTAGAAATTGTCAAAAAGCCGTTGCGTGGGTTTTCTTTCACAATACGATCTTCTGGTAGATCACATGGTGTACCCTTTTCATTCTTCTCAACCTTAGCGAAGAAGTAAATAGTTTGAGTCTTGCCGCCGCGCAAAGTTACGTCAGTCTTATGCAAGTAATATGTGATGCCCTTTGAGTTGGTATGTTTATAAGCCATTTGGTTATATACCTCCTATTAATGATATTCCTATATAGATTACTATCTCTATATCACCCCTGTCAAGCTAAAAAAGCTTATTTCGTCGCCTAAGCATCAACTTTAACATCCCCATAACAACCAACCTCATTACGATAATCATGGCAATAAATATCGTCACCAGCAAAGACCACCCCGCGTAATCAGCTGACCATATCGGCGAGACGAAAGTATGATAATACGGCTCGGTTGAAGGCGCTTCAAACTGCAAGTTAGTGGCTTTCGCGGCAGGATATTTCGCCCACTCCTCGTTAATACAATTGATATACCTCGGATCCGCCTGTGTCGTAAATCGGCCGTAACCGCCCTGCTGTGCCCTAGTATCACAAACAGCCCTAACTTTCGATACAGTATCATTATTAGACTGATTTTTTATCTCCTCCTCGAACTCTTTCAGCTTCCGGTCATACATTTGTTTATACGTATGATCCAGCGCAATCTTCCCCGGATCCGCGTTCATATGCGTAGACACATAACGCTGCAAATCGTATAGTCGCTGCTGAAGATTGACTATATCTCCAGCCTTATCCGCATGCTCCACAGATTCTCGTCGCTCGACCATACCAACATTATTCAGCCTCAAAAAAGTTGCCGAAATAAAACCAGACATGATCAATAAAATAACCAACTGCCAAGTCTTAATCTGACTGAGTCGCTTAATTCTGAACTTGGTTTTCTTCTTGTCTATAGCCATCCCACCACCTTCTCTATGATTTTAGTATAGCAAATTATCCCAATGACGTGAATATTGTTACCACTGCGGTGGTATAATATTTGTATGCGAATTTATTTTTCAGGAATTGGCGGCGTTGGTATCGGACCACTAAGTAGAATTGCTTTAGAGGCTGGATATGACGTTTGCGGCTCCGACAAATCACCAAGTCTTATCACGAACGAATTAGAGTCAGCCGGAATTCCTATTTCTTTTGACCAATCTGGCACGTTTTTGCAATCAGAGCACGATAAATCACCATTTGACTGGTTTATTTACACCGCTGCTTTACCGGAAAATCACCCAGAATTAGTCTTGGCGCGAAAATTAGGTATAAAAACCAGCAAGCGCGACGAGTTATTAGCGCAAATAATCGCCGATAAAAACTTGAAACTTATCGCGGTCGCTGGCACCCACGGAAAAACCACAACAACGAGCATGCTAATCTGGACAATGGAGCAATTGCAAATTCCTGTTAGCTATTCAGTAGGTTCGACTTTAAGTTTTGGACCAAGCGGAACGTTTGATAAAAATAGCCAATTTTTCGTATACGAGTGTGACGAATTTGATCGCAACTTTTTGCATTTTTCTCCAGAAATTAGTCTCATCACATCTGTTGATTACGACCATCCAGACACATATCCAACAAAAGAATCCTACTTAGACGCTTTCCGTGAATTCGGTAAAAAATCTAAAAAAGTTATCGCGTGGCAAGAAAATTCCGCCATATTTGATGAGAAAAATCTAACAATCTTGTACGATTCCAACAAAAACATCGCCCTGCCCGGCGAGCATAACCGAAAGAACGCTACTTTGGTGATCGAAGCTTTGAAACATATGGGAGTGGACGCGGAGGAGTTAGAAATATACCAAGCAATAAACTCCTTCCCCGGCTCAGGACGACGTTTTGAAAAGCTCGCCGGAAATCTATACTCTGACTATGGACATCACCCAGTTGAAATTCAAGCGACACTACAGATGGCTAAGGAGTTATCAAACGATGTAGTCCTGGTTTATCAGCCACACCAAAATGTTCGCCAGCACGAGATAATTGATCAGTACACTAATGATATTTTCCGTGATGCCAATGAAATTTACTGGCTGCCAACTTATTTAACTAGGGAAAATCCAGATTTGCCAACCTTGACGCCACAACAACTTGCTAAAAATATTGACAAAGAAAAAGTTCATTTTGCCGAATTAGACGACAGTTTATGGCAAGAAATAACCGCGGCAAGAAACTCTGACAAGCTCGTCCTGTGCATGGGCGCTGGCACAATCGACGGATGGATTCGCGAGCAATTAGCTAAAAATTAGCGATCATCGCCGCTGCCGTGAATCTTCCCCCGACTCTGGCGACTGAGCAGTTTGTCATTATTTCTGCGAGCCACTTCCTCTAAACTACAACCAAGCAAATGCGCTATAGAATTGACATACCAAAGCACGTCACCGAGCTCTTTTATTATTGCGTCGCGATCACTCTCTGAGATCTCGCCATTTTTATCACGTAGGATTTTCTTAAATTTCTCCATAACTTCACCAGATTCGCCACTTAATCCCAATATCTGCGCCATCAACCTCGCGTCAACATCACCATATTTATGAGAATCTTTATCTGTTAAGGTAGAAATTGCTTTAGTTGAATAATCATTAAATTGCATAATATTCCTTTCATTTATTAGCGGGTAGTTCTTACGAAATTAATAGTTTTTCCTTCGCCAATCCACCTTTGTTCGTAAGTCGTCATTATTTTATATTCGTCATTTAGCGCGGATTCATGAAGGTCAAAACTCAACTCCTTAATTTGCCATTTTTCTGCCACCAATTGCTCCAAGCTCCAACAGAAAAAATTGTGATCGTCGTGTTTGATTAGTAGAGATCCGTCCGATTTTAACAATGAAGAATACTTCTTCAAAAAATTAGGATGAGTCAAGCGGCGCCCAGCGCTATGCTTC
>SDRQ01000008.1 GCA_007845355.1 TM7 phylum sp. oral taxon 352 | reverse complement strand
AGTGCTTGTAAGCGCAACAAAACCTCCTAGTGTAGTCATTTTCTCTGGTTCGATGGTAGCCCCAAGCGGGGTGCTCATGACCCCCAACTCCTTGAATGCGCGTATGACCGGTAGTTCGGCCACAGGCACCCATAGAATGAAGGGAATCCGGGAATTATCGTCCGGAACCTGCCACCTCCATGCGAGATAGCCCGCCAGTGGCAGAGCCATCGTCGTGCAGGCGATGGCAGCGCTGGCGGTAAGATAAGTATCTCCTATAATGATCAAATCTAGGCTGACTAGAGCCAGGGCTGTGACCGTAATTTTCAACTTGAGCATGGTGACTCTCCTTCTCGAACTGTACAAGGACTACTTTCGTTGACGGGATTATCGACGAAAGCTTACGTCACTTATACTATACTTGCGTAAAAAAGTCAACACTAGTCAACTTTCTGTAAAATAATGCCCGTTCTGGCTGGCAAGTAAACTTTAAGATTGTGGCTATTATCAGCTGGGGAAGTGAAAAAACGGGAATTATGGTCTATTCGCTCCTGTCCGCCGAAGTTCTTGTCGTCGCTACTTAACGCCAATTTATAAGAGCCAGCTTCTGCGGGTACTGCGTAATCTGAGTGGGATTTATTTGGGAAAAAATTAATAACAAATAAAAAGTCGCCGTGCATAAAACTGACCATATGATCAGATTGGCGAACCGTCAAATGGTGAACATTAGGATTATCAATTTGCCTAATAATCTTCATCAGCGCCGCGTCAAAATCCCCCAACCATTGATATTTTAAGAAGCCGTTGTCGCGTAAATTCCATTGCCGACGAGCGTGCTTAAACGACCAATTATTACCCTCGCGCGGAAAATCAATCCATTCCGGATGCCCGAATTCGTTGCCCATAAAATTCAAATAACCGCCGCCATGCAGCCCAGCTGTCATTAGACGAATTAGTTTATGCAGGGCTATTCCGCGTTCGGTTTTAAGATCTGGGTCAATTTTATCCATATGCCAATACATATTTTTATCAATCAATCGGAAAATCAGCGTTTTATCACCGACGAGCGCTTGATCGTGACTTTCGGCGTAATTGATGACTTTTTCCTCTGGACGATGCGAACTCAAAGTGTAAGCTAATTGCCCCAAATCCCAATCTTCATCATTTTTCTCTTTCAGAGTTTTTATCCATAAATCTGGCGCACCCATTTGCAAGCGATAATCAAATCCCAGCCCGCCGTCCTTTGTCGATGCTCCAAGTCCAGGAAAACCGCTCATTTCCTCTGCAATTGTCGTGGCGTCGGGGCGAACGGCGTGAATGGTTTCATTTGCCAATCTTAAATAAGCGAGCACGTCTTTGTCGACATTATCGCGGAAATAATCGTCATAACTAGTGAAACTTTTTCCGAGTCCGTGGTCGTGGTAAATCATACTAGTTACGCCATCAAACCTAAATCCGTCAATGTGATATTCGTCCAGCCACCATCGGCAATTGCTTGCCAAAAAATGCAAAACTTCTGGCTTGCCGTAATCGAATAATCGCGAATCCCATTCTGGATGATTTGTTGGCTTGAAATATTGTGTCGGATCGCCGGCAAAATTGCCCAGACCTTCGACTTCGTTTTTGGCGGCGTGAGCGTGAACAAGGTCAATGATGACGCGCAGTCCCATTTCATGCGCAGTGTCGACCAATTTCTTAAAATCGTCGGGAGTGCCAAATCTTGACGAAACCGCGAAAAAGTTGCTGACGTGATAGCCGAAGCTGCCGTAATATGGATGCTCGGCGATTGCCATAAGCTGAATGGTGTTATAGCCAGATTCTTTAATTCGCGGCAAAACTTCCGTGGTAAATTCACTGAAACTGGCAACTTTTTCTTCCTGACTACTCATGCCAACGTGCGCTTCGTAAATCAGAGGAACTTTTGGTTTGGGTGGGGTTTTATATTGCCAATCATAAGGAGTTTTTGGCGACCACACGACTGCGGAAAAATCGACAGAATTTTCGTCCTGAACGACGTAATTTGCGTATGAAGGCAGTCGCCAGCCATCGCCGCCAGACCAATAGACGCGCAATTTATATTTTTGTCCGTGACGAAGTGAATTTTCAGGAAGATCTATGCTCCATTCGCCGTTTTTATTGCGATTTAAGGCGAATTCCTCGCGCTCTTTCCAATCTGAAAAATCGCCAACTAAGAATATCTGAGTGGCATTCGGCGCCCATTCGCGAAATATCCAGCCAGTATCCGTTTTATGAAGTCCGAAGTGTAAAAAACCCATCGCGAATTCGGCTGGCGTCTTGCTGATTAAAACCGTTTTCAGCTTCGAAGAAATATACTTCTCGCGTGCCTGAATTGTGGATTTGTGCGGGGCTAGCCACTGGTCCAAATCAACGAGGGTTTTATTGCTCATGTTTCTAGTATACAGCATACGGAAGGGGCTATGCTTGTAAATATCGATTAAAGTTGTATAATATATAGCAATATGGAGCGTTCAAATCCTAATACGGAGTCTAATTCTCCCGAACTGTTCTCTGATGAGGACTGGAGGCGAATTGCTGGTGCGAATTTATTGCTCGGCGGAGAAAACGACGAGATTGCAATTGCTGAGATAGAACAAGCTGCGCACGCTGGCGATATTGAGGGCGAGAAGGTTAGAGTTGTTGGATATAGTCAATCCGAAGAGGATGATTCGTATCGTCTGCAGTCAGTTGAAGGTGTGGCGGATTTGATATCTCCTATGGAAATTGATCCTGAGGTTTCAGCGCCGTTTGCGACTTACACCAAAGAGATGGCTGCTTTGTGTGTGCGAACTTCGCAGAAGGACTATTATTTTCCGCTTGATAAGCAGGCGATTGTATCAATAGAGTTGCTGCCGGATGATAGCGGCGTTCCTCGGTGTGTGCGTAAATTGCGCCACTATGCTGACAAAATTGAAGAAGTTGCTGGTGTTGGCGACATTCAAGATGCGGAGTCAAGGCAGCTTTTGATAGATGAGATAAATGACGTTTTGAATGAGATTCCATATGATGGCGGAATTCAAGTGAAATGTCAGGCTTATAAGGTTAAAATTGACGGCAGGGAAAACAATGTAGAAGACGCTAATCCTGCAGTTTTATCTGGATGGCTACCGAGTTTTACGTGGCACGACGATCGCCCCGTGCTGGAAATGTTTGATATTAAAAATCGATTTGCGACTTTTTGTGTAGATATGAAAGATGTGCTTGATATGGCGCCAATTGACAAAGAGGAGATCGGGGTCTCTATTGATTTATTTGAAACGGTTTTTAATGACGATTTTCAGGAGACCGCTTGGCAGCTAGCGACGGATCTTTCTTATGTTGACAAGTCGGAGTTTGATGAAGTGTCAAGAGAATATACCCAAATACTAAATGATCAGTTGTCTGAGTTTTCTGCGACAAAACTTTATGGCATTAGTACCGTTGGCTTTACAGGTTTTGCGTTGGCTCCTGACGCTACGAAAAATAATGAATTACAGTATGAATTTATGGATGTTCCTAAGGCGTGTATTGATGGGATGTGTTTCGTTAGCTATCATGATAAATTTTACGCGGCGATTGAAGTGACGATAGATGGTGAGTCTGAAGACTTTCCGAAGAAGGTTTATGTGATACCCGACAGAGATAAGATTATTCGTTTGGAAGGATTTGACGGTGAAGCTGAAGAGCTTAAAATGGCGGTAAATGAACTTCATAAAATTGCAAATTTTGCAAGTGACGTAGTTAATGATGAGTGTTTCTATAAATTGCCTCTCGATGAGCAGCTTGATGTATTGAGTCAGTATGAATGCGCCGCTCGTAATGTAATTCAGGATATTAGCAGAGCGCGGGAGTTTAAGGGCGAATGTGTAGTTTCGGCATACCGATGTTTGCCTGGTGACTTGCTGAATGCTGTTTCGTGGAATGATGTTCCGTTAGAAGAAGTGAATAGTCATGAATATATTGAAAAATTTGCACTGCGTGCGGATAATTTGGTGGTCTGGAGTCCAGAAATTAACGATAGACCAGATATTGACGGCCGAATATTAAGCGTGTCGGAATTGCCACTTAGTCGCGGCGAGCCTGTGTTAATGGTTAATAACGCGGAAGAGAATAAATATTACTTGGTGCGATGTAGCGATGTGATTAGCTTGTCACGAAACGATCCGTCGACCATTTCGTGATATAATCAAACAGATTATGCAGGAAAAACCTTTTTCTTTTGAAATAACCTCACGATTTAACGACACGTTGGCACGAACGGGAATTATTCACACGCCGCATGGAGATATTAAAACGCCGGCGTTTATTGTGGTTGGAACTAAGGCTAATGTTAAGGCGATGATTCCGGAGATGGTGAAGGATGTTGGTGCGCAGGCGGTGCTGGCGAATGCTTATCATCTATATCTGCAGCCGGGGCATGAGTTGATTGAAAAGGCTGGATATCTTGGTAAATTTATGCACTGGGATGGTCCGACGTTTACGGATAGTGGCGGCTTTCAGGTGCTGAGTTTGGGCTCTGGCTTTAAGAAAGTTTTGGCAATGAGCACTGATGTTGATGAAGAAATTGCGATTGCTAAAAAATCGTCGCGTCATGCTTGGGTGGACGAAAACGGCGTGATGTTTAAGTCGCATCTGGACGGCTCTTACCATAAATTTACGCCAGAATTGTCCATGCAAATTCAGGCTGGAATTGGCGCTGACATTACTTTTGCGTTCGATGAATTGACCTCTTTGATTGATCCGTACGAATATCAAGTTGAGGCGCTGGCCAGGACGCATGCTTGGGCGGAGCGAAGTTTGGCGGAAGTCAAGCGCCTAAGGGCGGCTCGTCCAGATAAGCCATATCAAGCTTTATTTGGCGTTTTGCAAGGCGCGAATTACGAGGATCTACGAAAGCAAACTGCCGAGTTTTTGGGCGCAATGGATTTTGATGGCTATGGAATCGGCGGCGCGCTGGAAAAGGAAACTATGGCGCAAACGATTCAATGGGTCAATCAAATTCTGCCTGAAAATAAACCGCGTCATTTACTGGGAATTTCCGAGCCTGATGACATTTTTGCGGCGATTGAGCAGGGAATTGACACCTTTGACTGTGTGAGCCCGACGCGAGTTGCTAGGAACGGCGCCGCGTATACGCCGTTTGGTCGGGTCAATGTGCGCGGTCGAAAATACCGCGAGATGTTTGCGTCAATTATGGACGACTGCGATTGCTATACTTGCAAAAATTACACGGCGGCTTATCTCTGTCATCTTTTGCACGCCCGCGAGTCGTTGGCTGGAACATTGTTGTCAATCCACAACGAGCGATTTATCGTTAAGTTGGTTGACGATATTCGAGCTAGCTTGGAGGATGGAACTTTTTACGAGTTTCGCGATTCATTCTTGTCTAAGTATTATAGTAAGAAATAGGCTATTTACAACTGATTGGAAAATCGTTATAATTAAACTCATACGCCGTGAGGTCTTTTTTATGGACTGTACCCGCGTGAAAAATAATAATTAAATTAAGGAGAACTTCTACAAATGGCAGATGCATTTGACCGAAGCAAACCGCACGTTAACGTTGGTACAATGGGCCACGTTGACCACGGTAAGACTACGCTGACTGCTGCGATTACTGCAGTGTTGGCAAAGCGCCTACCAAGCGCAGTTAACAAACCTGTTGCGTACGACCAGATCGACAACGCACCAGAAGAGAAGCAACGTGGTATTACTATCGCGTCTTCACACCAAGAGTATGAATCAAAGAATCGTCACTATGCACACGTTGACATGCCAGGACACGCTGACTATGTTAAGAACATGATCACCGGTGCTGCTCAGGTTGACGGTGCGGTATTGGTTATCGCTGCAACTGACGGCCCAATGCCTCAGACTCGTGAGCACGTTTTGCTTGCAAAGCAGGTTGGTGTGCCAAAGATCGTTGTCTTCTTGAACAAGATGGACATGGCTGACGAAGAAATGGTTGAGCTGATCGAAGAAGAAGTTCGCGAACTTCTTGAAAAGAACGGCTTCGACAAAGACGCTCCAATCATCAAGGGTTCTGCTCTTAAGGCTCTTGAAGGTGAAGAGAAATACGAAGACGCTATTATGGAATTGGTTGACGCAATGGACAGCTACATTCCAGAGCCAGCACGTGACATGGACAAGCCATTCATTATGCCAATTGAGGACGTCTTCTCAATTAAGGGTCGTGGTACAGTAGCAACTGGTCGTATCGAGCAGGGTGTTGTTAAATTGAACGACGAAGTTGAAATCGTTGGTTTGAAGCCAACTCAGAAGTCAGTTGTAACTGGTATTGAGGCCTTCAAGAAATCTCTTGACCAAGGTCAAGCAGGTGACAACGCAGGTGTCTTGCTACGCGGTATTGAGCGCAGCGACATTGAGCGTGGTCAAGTTTTGGCAAAGCCAGGCACAATTACTCCACATACTGAGTTTGAAGCTGAAGTTTACATCTTGAAGAAGGAAGAAGGCGGTCGCCACACTCCATTCTCAAAGGGCTACAAGCCACAGTTCTACTTCCGCACAACTGACGTTACTGGTGAAGTTGAATTGCCAGCTGACAAAGAAATGGTTATGCCAGGCGACACTGTAACCTTCAAGGTTAAGTTGCTTGCACCAATCGCTATGGAGCAAGGTTTGAACTTTGCTATCCGCGAAGGTGGCCGTACAGTTGGTGCTGGTGTTGTTACAAAGATTAACAAATAATCTTGATAACACAAGCCTAATTAAATCCCCCGAACTTTCGGGGGATTTTTGATGTCGCTGTGATAATGTATGTCTAATCAAGGAATCTTGTGTTAAGACATTCTTTAGAAGTATCAAGCGTATAGTGAGGATAATATGGGCTATTGTTATTGTCTTCCTCGTTGACAGATGTAGTCTTTGTGATTTCCAAAGCAACCTTCTCTCCGTCTATTGTTGTCATAAATTGAGGAAGGCAGAGGTATTGCTCATTCTCGCCGTGTGGAAAAGATACGGGCTTAGTGAATTGTCCCACGCTGCTTTTCTTCTCTCGGCATTCAGTCATGTTCTTTCCGATTTCGGTTGGAATATAAGCGTCATACTCCATTGCTAATGTTCTTGTCTTGTTCATTAGGTCTGAGATCTCAGGTTTTCTTCGTCCATGAGTTTGTTCGGTGAAGTCGATATCTTCGAATGTGAAGAAAACCACATCGTTTCCATCGCAAATATACATTGAACAGTTTGCCTTTTCAGGGAATCCGTCGTAGGTTCTTGCTGTACAGTTAGCTATAAATCCTTCGCGGGTTCCGTTCTCCGAATAGTACATTGAGTTCTTTTCTATGTCTATTTTTCCCGCAGAATCGTCTTTTTTATTTTGTGACGGATTCTCAGTATTGCTATTTTCTGGCTGAGATGTAGCAGTTTCAGAGTCGCCGTATGGGGCTGAACTTGAGCTTCCAGCATCAACTCCTTTTTCGCCTGCGCATCCAGCCAATACACACGATGGTAATAAAGCTAGCATTGCAAGTGCTCGATATACTTTTGCGGTATCGACGCGTGGCGCTTTTTCTGCAAACATTCTTTTTTCCATATATCCTCCCGTTGATAATATGTAAAAGTTAATAAATTGACAATATTATACATATTTTTTGCTGTAAAGTAAAGTTAATTGACAAAGCGGTAATGTTTATGGCAGAATAAAGACATCTAATATAAAACAGAAAAAGGAGATTTTGGTGAATAAACAGAAATTGCTAATTGTTGGCGGCGGTGGAATGGTTGGTGCAACGGCGGCCTATGCGTGCGCATTGCGTAGTGTCATCGAAGAGATTGTGTTGATTGACCGTAATGAGGATTTGGCTTGGGGTCAAGCGGCTGACATTAATGACGCGATGGGAATTGACAGAAATGTCGTGGTTCATACGGGAAATTATTCTGATATCAATGACGATGATATCGTTGTGATTACTGCGGGTGCGCCGCAACTTCCTGGACAGACTCGGTTGGAATTGATTGACGTTAATGCGAAAATTATGCGTGATATTGTGAAAAATATTATGGCGAATGGCGCGAAGCCGTATTTGGTGATTGTCAGTAATCCGGTTGATGTTCTGACTTACGTGGCTCTTAAGGAATCTGGTTTGCCGAAAAATCGCGTGTTTGGGACGGGTACGACGCTTGATACTTCGCGAATGAAATCGTATCTGGCGGACGCGTTCAATGTCGACAGTAAAGCGGTTGACGCTTATATTTTGGGCGAGCATGGCGATTCGTCGTTTTCGACAATTGAAACGGCGCAAATTGGTGAAGTGCCGATTAGGGAATATCCTGGATTTACAGAGGAAATGATTGACGGAATTGAGCAGAAAGTCCGCGACCGAGCGTATCGGGTGATTGAAACAAAGAAATCGACATATTTTGCAATTGGGTTTGTTGTGTCTAAGATCGTTTCGGCGCTCCGAAAATCGACGCACACGGTTTATCCCGTTTGCTCTTTGGCTGAAGGCGAATATGGCTTGAATAATGTTGTACTTGGATTGCCATCAACAATCAGTAGTGACGGCGTGAAGATTTTGGCGGGCTATCCGCTTACCGAGCGAGAAAAAGAATCGCTGAATAAATCCGCTGGAATTATCGCGGAAATGATTTCTCATCTTGATAAAGCGGAAAATTGCTGATATAATCGCATAGTTAATAATAATTTATCTCGAGAACTCGATTGACTATAAATAGGGCAATTAGAGGTTACGAGATCGCACATAAGGAGGAGCTATGGCTCAAGATACAGGAATCAAAATCCGTATTCGTCTGAAGGCTTATGACCACAAAGTCATTGACCAATCAGCAAAACAAATTATCGACACCGCAATTCGCACAGGTGCTAACGTGGCTGGCCCAGTGCCTTTGCCAACTCGACGCAGCACTTACACTGTCGTAAAGAGTCCGCACGTTTACAAAACTGGTGGTGAATCTTACGAGCGCCGCGTCCACAAGCGTCTGATTGACATTACAAACGCTACACCAAAGACAATCGACAGCTTGCAGAACTTGAATTTGCCAGCTGGTGTTGACGCTGAAATTCGTATGTAATTTAACGATATATAAAATTTCCGCCTCTTGAATGGGGTGGATTTTTTATGCTATAATTCCATTCAGCTTATGACAAAACAGAAAACTCGTACTTATGCTCGTAATCGCTCGAAGTCTAGCGAACTGTTTAGTCGCAAAGGTCGCGAACGTATTTATGATAATGACGGCTCATTTTTCTTGAAATTGGTGGTTTTTGTGATATTAAGTGCGCTGTGGCTTCGTCTGAAAAATCCAGTTGAGATGGGCGGCTTGGTCGTTCAGGCTATTCCTGCCGGGCTATTCATTGCGCTGCTGCTGGTATTAAAGATTGAGAAATACCAATTCAATCGGAAAATTTGGTATGTCACGATAATTTTCATGGCAATTCTGACTTCGTTTACGCCGGTTGGCGTGATGATTTAGAGCCTGTCTTTTATTGACAATAACGTGCGTAACGTGCTATAGTGAGGAAGTAATTTCTATTACGCGTAATATCAACTGTTCTCCTTGGTGAATGAGCAGGTCTGGTTATGAGCGGATGTTTACATTTAACGTTCTCCCAGAATCCAGAAACCGCACGTCATCAGGAGTATTTAAGTGGGAGTGAGGAAAAGTGAAAACACTTCTCGGTACCAAACTTGGTATGACCCAGCTCTTGGCTGAAGACGGCAAAGCCATTCCGGTAACGCTGATCCAAGCCGGCCCTGTCACCGTTACTCAGGTGAAGACTGTCGAAACCGACGGTTACAATGCGGTACAGGTAGCTTTTGGAGAGGGTAAGAACCTGAGCAAGGCCGTGGCTGGACACGTTAAGCCAGCCCAAGTGACCCCGAAACATATTCGGGAATTCCGTGTCGACCAGATTCCAGAGGATCTGAAAGTTGGCAGTGAAATTAATGTTTCCGCGTTTGAAGTCGGCGATTTTGTCGATGCAACCGGAACCAGCAAAGGTAAAGGTTTCGCTGGAACCATTAAACGCCACAACTTTAAGCGTCATCGTAAGACGCACGGTGGTAAAGGTAATACTCGTAAGCCAGGTTCAATTGGCTCGATGTATCCGCAAAAAGTTTTCAAGGGTAAGACGATGGCTGGCCATATGGGTCACGAACGTGTTACTGTTAAGAACTTGGAAGTGGCATATGTTGATCCAGAGACCAATCTAATCGGGGTTAAGGGCGCTGTTCCTGGACCACGAAAGGGGCTGATTATTTTAGGAGGTAACAAGTAATGGCAGATTCAACCAAACTTCCTAAAGACATTTTTGCTGTGGAAGTGCCAAATCACGAATTGTTGAAATTGGCATATGACAGCTACTTGGCAAACGCACGCCTAGCTAGCGCTACAACTAAGCAGCGCGGCGAAGTTTCTGGTGGTGGTAAAAAACCATGGAAGCAAAAGGGAACTGGTCGAGCACGTTTCGGCTCAAGCCGTAACCCAATCTGGCGCGGCGGTGGTGTAGTATTTGGCCCACGCGGCAACGAAAACTACACTAAAAAATTGTCAAAGACTGCTAAGAAAGTGGCAGTTCGCCAAGCTTTGACCGTAGCTAACGAAGCTAAGAAAATTGTCGTTAAAGATGTTAAGGCTACTGGCAAAACCAAGGAAGTCGCAACATTCCTAGCAGACAACAAGTTCGAGCGCCGTGTTCTGATCGTTGTAGATGAGAAGACGCCAGAACTTATGCGTGCTACAAACAATATTCAGAACGTTTTGGTGGTTCGCGCTAATTATCTAAGTGTTTATCACATTCTGAATGCGGATACAATCGTTATAACACCGAAAGCTCTACCTGTAATTACTGCATGGTTGGGCAAGGAGGAAGCGTAATATGAAACAGACGATTATTATCCCACGCGTTAGTGAAAAGGCTTACGCACAGAGTGCCAACGGTGTATATGTGCTACGCGTTCCACTTAACTTGAATAAGAACGAAATCAAATCAGCTGTAGAAGAGCAATTTGGCGTTACTGTAGTTAAGGTTAAAACCTTAGTGCAAGACGGCAAGGCTGTACGCTTCTCACGAGGCAAGAATCGTTATCCTGGCACAACAACGCGCAAGGATTGGAAGAAGGCTTACGTGACGCTGAAAGAAGGCGATAAGCTCGATGTGTTTGACGCAGTAGAGCAGCAGATGGAGGAGACCAAGTAATGCCAGTGAAAGCTTACAATCCAACCACTCCTGCTCGTCGCGGCATGACGAGTCAGGATTTGTCAGACATTACAACAAGAAAACCTCTTAAAAGTCTGATTAAAGCTAAAAAGCAAAATGCCGGTCGCAACAACCAAGGTCGAATTACTGTTCGTCATCGCGGAGGCGGCGTTCGTCGTCACTACCGCTTGGTGAACCACAATTTGCCAGCAGGCTTGACCTTGACGATTGAAGAAATCGAATACGATCCAAACCGCTCAGCTCGTATTGCTCGAGTTAAGGATCAGTACAATTTGTACCACTACATCTTAGCTGACACCTCAATGGTTAAGGGTAAAACTATCCGAACTGGTGAAGAAGCTCCAATTGAGGCTTCAAACCGCTTGCCATTGTCAGTTATTCCTGTTGGTACGATGATTTACGCTATTGAGTTGACCGCTGGTAAGGGCGCACAAATGGTACGCGCTGCCGGTGCTAAAGCTCAGTTGATGGCGAAAGAAGGCAATTACGCAACTATCAAATTGCCATCTGGCGAAGTTCGCAAAGTTCGCTTGGAAGCTACCGCTGCTATCGGTGTAGTCGGTAACGTTCAGCACCAAAATGTTAAGATCGGTTCAGCTGGTCGTAAGCGCCGCAAGGGTATTCGCCCAACCGTTCGTGGTGTCGTTATGAACGCCGCAGACCACCCACATGGTGGTGGTGACGGTGGTCGCCACGGTACTGGTAAAGCACCACGTACTCCTTGGGGTCAATTGACATTAGGTTATCGAACTCGTCGCCGTAAAGGCTCGAATAAATTAATCGTACGCACGCGTCACGACGCGAAGAGGAAGAGGTAAATCACGATGAGTCGTTCATTAAAGAAAGGTCCATTCGTCGATGTAAAGCTAGCAAAGAAAATTGCTGCTCTTAGCCTTGACGATCGAACCGTTATCAAAACGTGGGCGCGCGCTTCGACTATTACACCAGAAATGGTTGGTCGAACGATTGCTGTCCACAACGGTAGAGTGCACGTCCCCGTGCTGATTACCGAAAACATGGTTGGTCACAAACTCGGTGAGTTTAGCCCAACTCGTAAATTCCGTAAACACGGTGGAAAGGATAAGAAGTAATCATGGCTGATACAACTTATACCGTCCGTGCTTACGCTAAAGGTGTCGACCAGGCACCACGCAAGGTTAGCTTGGTTGCTGCATTGGTACGAGGTCGTACTGTAGCTGATGCTCTAGTTATCTTAGAGCACGTTCCAAAGCGTGCTGCTAGCCCAGTTAAAAAGGCTATCGAAAGTGCTAAGGCAAACGCCATTAACAACCACGGCTTGGACGCTAAAAGTTTGGTAATTACGACTTTGAGCGTTACTACTGGTACGCGATTGCGCCGCTTTAAGCCTGCATCACGTGGCCGCGCTTTGCCATTCCAGAAAAAGACTTCAAATATTTTAGTTGAAGTAACTGGCACGGAAAAGCCAAAGAAAGCGCCTGCAAAAAAGGCCGAAGCTAAGGCAGAAGCAAAAACTGCTAAGCCTGCAGCTAAAAAAGCCGCTAAACCGGCAGCAAAAAAGGAGGAGAAGTAAATGGGTCAAAAAGTGAATCCAATCAACTTCCGCCTACAGGTCAATAAGAACTGGAGCTCTCGTTGGTTTACGGCCAATAAAAAAGAGTTTGCAGAGGCGATTCGTCAGGATCACGAAATCCGCGAGTTGATTGAAAAGAAATTTGCCTCACGCCCAACTATCAATCGAATTGAGATTGAGCGTAGCGCCAACTTGATCACGATTACAATTCACACAGCAAAAGCTGGTGTTGTTATCGGTCGCGGTGGTGCTGGCGTGAACGAATTGAAGAAGCAGATTGAGAAGATTGCTGGTCAGGCTGTTCGTATTAACATCGAAGAAGTTCGTCGTCCAGAATTGGCAGCCAAATTGGTAGCTGAGAATATCGCTCGCCAATTGGAGCGCCGAATCAACTTCCGCCGTGCAACTAAAATGACCGCACAAAACACCATGAATGCTGGCGCTAAAGGTATTCGTATTGAGGTGGCTGGTCGTTTGAACGGTGCTGAAATGGCACGTCGCGAAAAGGTGATTGAAGGTTCAGTGCCTCTACACACCTTGCGCGCTGATATTGACTTCCACTGTGCTCGCGCTCAGACACCAGCTGGTATCATTGGCGTGAAAGTGTGGATTTATAAGGGAGAAAGGAGTCGCTAAATGCTGTTACCAAAGAAAACTAAGCACCGCAAAGTGCGTATTGGAAAAAACCGCGGTAATGCAACCCGTGGTAATTACATCGCGTTCGGCGACTTTGCATTGCAATCACAATCAAACGAGCGCATCAACTCCCGCCAAATCGAGTCTGCTCGTCAGGCGATGACTCGTTACATCAAGCGTGGTGGTAAGATTTGGATTCGAATCTTCCCTCACACTCCAGTTACCCGAAAGCCACTTGGCTTGAAGATGGGTCAGGGTAAGGGTAATCCAGAGTTCTTCGTTGCTAAGGTAAAGGCTGGTACTGTTCTATTTGAGATGCAGGGTGTTTCAGAGGAAGTTGCTCGCGAAGCAATGCGCCTGGCTAGCCACAAATTGCCAGTCAAATGTAAGTTCATCAAGCGGGAGGACGCATAAATGGCTGAGACGAAGAAATCTGTTAAAGCAGCAGTTGTTAAGACGATTGACGATTTGAAGAAGGAATTGGCTGAAAAGCGAAACGACCTACTTCAGGCAAAACGTTCTCACGCTGCTGGCGAATTAGTTAATCCAAAAGCGTTGCGTTCACTCCGAAAGGAAATTGCACGCCTGCTGACACAAATTAATAACACAAAGGAGAGCAAGTAATGGCCCGACGAACATTGATTGGCGTCGTAACGAGTGCCAAGCGCGACAAGACCATCACTGTGACGGTCACTAGCCGCGAAACGCATCCGCTATACGGCAAGCAGTACACCGTGACTCGCAAATACACTGCTCACGATGAAACCAACGAAGCAGGTGAAGGCGACAAGGTGCAGATCGAAGAGACTCGCCCAATTTCCAAGACTAAGAGCTTTACTCTAGTTAAGGTGATTGAAAAGTCTCGCGGTTCTATCAAACTAAAGGACGAAGTTTCTGGCGAAACTAAGGAAGAGACTAAGGAGGACGACAAATGATCCAACAAGAATCTCGCCTTAAGGTAGCCGACAACTCAGGCGCTAGGGAAGTTCTATGTATCCGCGTGCTTGGCGGTACACGACGCCGTTACGCTCGCGTTGGCGACGTAATCGTCTGCTCAGTAAAAGACGCTAGCCCAACCGGTAACGTTAAGAAAAAATCTGTTGTTAAGGCTGTAGTTGTTCGTACTCGCGATCAAATTCATCGCAAAGACGGCTCAACAATCTGTTTTGACGACAATGCCGTAGTGATTATCAACGATGACAAGCAGCCAAAAGCTACTCGTGTCTTCGGTCCAGTTCCACGCGAACTTCGCGATATGGGCTACATGAAGATCGTCAGCTTAGCTCCGGAGGTACTCTAATGGCTCGAATTCATAAAGACGATACCGTAAAAATTATTGCTGGTAAAAATAAAGGTACAACTGGTAAAGTTCTAAAAGTTAACACAAAAGACCAAACTGTTTTGGTTGAAGGTGTTGGCGTTGGGCATCGCCACGTTAAGCCAAGCCAGTACAATCCAAAAGGCGGCAAGAAAGATATTCACGTACCAATGGATATCAGCAAAGTCGCTTTGGTTGTTGATGAGAAATCAGGCAAAACCAGTCGGGTTGGTTTAGTAAAGAATGCTGACGGCGGCAAGACTCGTGTTGCTCGCCAGGTAAAAAATAAGGAGATTAAATAATGGCAGAAAAGAAAACTGTCGTGCCAGCTCCTCGCTTGAAAGCCTTGTATCAAGGAACTTACCTTAAGGAACTACAAGCCGAATTGAATCTAAAGAACGTGCATGAAGTGCCAGCTTTGGAAAAGATCGTCGTGAGCGTCGGTACCGGCAAAAAGAAAGATGACAAGCGTCATTTCGAAATTGTCAAAAACACTGTCGAGAAAATCACCGGTCAAGCACCAGTGGCTCGACAAGCCAAAAAATCAATCGCGACATTTAGCATTCGTAAAGGTATGGGTGCTCCAATTGGTGTTAGCGTAACTTTGCGCGGCGCTCGTATGTACGAGTTCATGGATCGTTTGATTAACGTTGCTTTGCCTCGTGTTCGCGACTTCCACGGCGTTGGCTTGAAGTTTGATAAAGGTGGCAATTACAATCTTGGCATCACTGAGCAATCGATTTTCCCAGAATTGACATTTGAGGAAACTCAGGTTTTGCACGGTTTGCAGATTACATTTGTTATCAAGAACGGCAACAAGGAAGCTTCTAAGGCGTTGCTAGAAAAATTCGGCATGCCGTTTGAGAAGAAAGGAGGCGTCAAGTAATGGCTAAGAAATCAATGGTCGCTCGTGACAAGAAGCGTATGAAGATGATTGCCAAGTTTGCAGCCAAGCGTGCTGAATTGAAAGAACTTGGCGACCTCGATGGTTTGCAAAAATTGCCTCGCAATTCTAGCCCAACCAGGCACAAGAACCGTGACAGCATCTCTGGTCGCCCACGCGGCTACATGCGTCAATTCGGCTTGAGCCGTATCAATTTCCGCGAAAAAGCAGCCAAAGGTGAAATCCCAGGCATAACAAAGAGTAGTTGGTAAGAAGGAAAGGAGATTAGAATATGTCTATGCAAACTACAGACCCAATCGCCGACCTTCTGACTCGCATCCGTAATGCGAAATTGGTTGGCAAAACGGAAGTTCGTGTTCCGTCCAGCAAGATGAAGAAAGTCATCGCTGAACAATTAGTCAAAAACGGCTACTTGGCAGATGTCAAACTGGAAGATGCTAAACCTCGTGGCGTGTTGGTAGTTACTATCAATGAAAAAGGAACTAACAGCACCATCAACGAAATTACCCGCATCTCAAAACCTGGTCGTCGCGTTTACGTCGGCGCTAGCGAGATTCCAAAGGTAAAGAGCGGCCGCGGTTTAGTACTTATCTCAACATCAAAAGGTGTCATGACTGGCGCCGAAGCAGTCAAGGCTAAACTTGGCGGCGAATTGTTGTTGAAGGTTTACTAAGCCTCACGCAAATCAAATAAACGTCCTCATTGCAGGGCGTTTATTTTTTATATCTATTTATACAGAGATAGTATAATAATGATATGATCGACCTTAAGAATGTGTCTTATGAAACTAATAGTCGAGAATTGTTTAGTGATGTAAGCTTTGCTATCAACGCCGGAGACAAGATTGGACTAGTTGGTTCAAATGGTGCTGGAAAAACTACTTTATTAAAAATAATAAACGGAGATATCCAGCCTACATCAGGTGATATTATTTCGAGTGGTGAAGAGATAGGTATTTTACCACAAAACCTGAATAAATGGCTCGATAAGACAGTTTATGATTTTATAGAAGAAGTGACTGGTGTTAAGTCGTCTAGAGAAGAATTTGATTATCAATGTGAGAGGTTAACTCAAGAGGCTAATGAAAAGACGCTATTAATTTATGGCGAAGCTCTGGAGAGGTATGAAAAATTCGAAGTAGCAAATTTTGACACGACGATTAAAAAGGCTTTATCGCGAGCGGATCTGGGTGATATTGACCCGGATAGACGTCTGAATACATTTTCTGGGGGACAACGCACACGGATAGCTTTGGCGGCAATTTTTGCGTCTCGTTATGATCTAATTTTGCTTGATGAGCCAACTAATAACCTTGATGACAGCGGAGTAGTTTTGCTTGGGGATTTTATTGACAATTCGCCAGCTTCATTTTTGATCGTGTCCCATGATCGGCATTTCTTGCGTAACACCGCGGAACGGATCATAGAATTGACTGGCGGCAAGGGTGTGAATAAGTATAATCTTGGTTACGATGAATATGTTGAAGCAAGACGTGAAGCTCGTCAAGCAATGGCCGACCGCTATGAGCAATATGAAAAGGAGAAAAAGCGACTATACCGCGTTGCGCGGGATGCGAGAATTCGTGCGAATTCGGCCAAAGCTAGCCACAAAAAATCGGATAGCGATAAGTTAAATGATAATTTTCGCAAAGAGCGCGCATCTTCAAATATTGCAGGGGCGGCTGGAGGTGTGGAGTCTCGCCTGCGACAATTGGATGAACCTGAAAGAGCGGAGGATGAAATTGCTATTAAGTTTGCTTTCGATGAAGTATCGTCTAAGAAACATAGCCTCATTTCTGTGCAATCGCTAAGTATTTCACATGATGGAGAGAAGATGATAGGACCCGTTACTTTTAATGTACGTCCTGGTGATAAAATATTGATCCAGGGAGAGAATGGTTCAGGGAAGTCTTCGCTCCTCAACTTTATTATGGGAAATAATACACTCGAGTATCATCGCGGAGAAATAAAAAAAGGCGAAAATGCAAAAATAATATATATGAATCAGTCGCAATCACTGCCGCTTAAAGACAACTCGCCTTTGGATAATTTGCGGTATTTATCGCCAAAACTTGAATTACACGACGCGATCAATATATTAATTCGTTTTGGTCTGGATAAACGAACAATCTCTTCGACAAAAGCAATAGATCTCAGCGGTGGCGAGCGGGCTAAAATTTTGCTTGCTGCTATGTCAACGAGCTCTCCTGATCTTATCATCCTGGACGAACCGACGAATAACCTTGATATTCCTACGATTGAAGCTTTGGAACTGGCGCTAGGTCAGTATAAAGGAGGTGTTGTGATAGTGTCTCATGATCAAGACTTTATCGAAAATATAGGGATAACGGAGAAAATTAAAATATAAAAAAGACTTGATGGAGCGGCTTTTTATTAGAGCTTAGCGATAATTGTCGCTCTGTGCTATAAAAGAAAACGTAGGGCACTTTCTGACGCCTGGGGATATAACGTATAATAGATTAGACTGGCTCGGGCAATAAATTTAGGAGATATCGTGGACACCATAAGAAAAACTATTAAAGCACGCACCTGGAAGGATGGTAAAGAAATCCGCCCAAAAGATCAGATTCTTCCAGTAAATCAGGTATATGCTTGGCTTTTTACTCACGATAATAAAATAGCCATCGTCTCTAAGGATGGTCGAAAGTGGCAGTTGCCCGGCGGAAAACCAAATAAGCACGAGACTTACTTGCAAACCATCGTACGTGAAGTAGCTGAAGAAACGGGAATTAATACAGACAGCATATCTAGTCAGTATAAGTTCTTTGGCTATTACGATATCTTGGAGACAGATAACTTAAAAAATGATGACGAGTACTTACAACTTCGGGTTAGCCTGAAACTTAATAAGAATGCCGATGAGTATATCTTACATCAACAGAACGAGGACGAAGAGCAAATACAGGAAGAGCAGATACGGTATGCTAAATTTGTAACAGTTGATGAACTCACACAACACATTCCATGGGCAAGCGAAAGCGCGGAGTTGCAGGCCGCTATACAGAGTCAGATAAATTTTCCCGTACCACATTAGCACATTTTTCGACTGCAACCTCATGCCCGAGTGAATATCCATTGCGCTTCAACTTCGGCAGCTCGCGCACTTCGTGAAACATCATATTAAGTTCGGGTACGAAAAATAATTCCCGAAACGGCATTCCTTTGAGTCGAGATTCCTCGCGTGACTCAGTTAAGATAACACCAGAATTTTCTCCAAAAATCACCTCCTCGCGACCATCAGGGAAGTTTATTACAAGACACGTCGTGTATTGTGCTCGTCTGTTTGCCTTACCTTCAAGTTTCTCCAGGCAATAATCTACGATCTCTTGATCACTCATTTCATGACCATTCCAACGTCTTGTAAATACGCCAGGCTCGCCGTTTAAGGCTTCAATTTCCATGCCAGAGTCATCGGCGATAATTATCAGGTTTTTATCATTTCCGTGTAAATGACGCCTTGTATGTCGCGCCTTCAATAGGGCGTTTTGTTCAAATGTCGTACCCGTTTCTATGCAGTCAGGAATTTGATAGTCCAAATCTGCTAACGAAATAATTGGCGTCTGCGGAGAGAATTTATGAAACGCGGTAACGAATTCTGCGTATTTTCCTGGGTTTTTGGTGGCGAAAAGTATAGTTGCTGTCATTGAGTATGATTATATCAACCATCATAAATATTTGAAATATTGCTAATCCGATATATATGTGCTATTATTGAATAAGTTGCGGAGGTACCGTGACTATCTGAGAGAGAAAGGGGGCGATTCGCTTGGCAAAGGCGAAGCCCAACTTCACTCCCCGCGCCAGCAAGAGCGCGCAGTCCCGTGAGCAGAGTGCGGCCCGAAAGGCTGCACAGCAGGCTCGCGGCAGCTCCAAGTTCGGTAGCAGCAATCCCCATAACGGGGCGCCCATCAGCCAGAGCGGGAGCAAATCGAGGGGTCAGGGATAGTCCCTAGAATCCTAGGAGCATGTTGTTATCACAACCTGTTCCCCCTCCCAGGCATGTAAATGTCTGGGAGGGTATTTCCTAGATAGCAAATAGACTAATAGAATGATAATCTCATCCTCATATAAAACAGTTGAAAATAACGGTTTGCTAGCTCATATTTACGAGCATTTGCTTGCCCAATACGTTATGAAAGCTCTTCAGGGAAGAGGATTTTTTATTTCAAGCGATATTATCTTAACGGCAAAAACGTATGGCGATACTTGTTTTATGGACGTTGAATTCTACAGCCCAGAGGCGCAAGATGCTTACAATGAAGCACTGCGGCTGTTTGACAAATGGGACATTCCGAGAAGTGCTGCTCTGCGGGTGGCTACCGAATGTGGGATAGAGATGAATCGCTTGGTGGCAGAATTAGCACAAGATGAATTGCTACATGAATTAAGTGCAGTGCAGTCTTCTCCGTGGCGTCAACAAAGTGATATGACATATCGCAAAGCTGATAGTAAAAGCTCTGTAAATACGCTCTTTCATGCTCCATATATAAAATATGGGTTAGAATCCAAAAATCTTTTTCCTGAATACGTTTTAGAATATTCGGTTGATGAAAAATATATCCAATCTCCAGTCGATCAAGCGCTGGCGGCGGTTGTCATGCAGGCTGTGGCGCTTAACTTTTTAGTGATGATTCGTAAAAAACATACAGTGTATGATCGTGGCGATCAGTGGTCGGAGGCGTCAAAGTCGGTCGGCTATCGAACGTTCCTTGGGGTATCCAAGAAAGACGACAGTATAGTCCATCAATTAAAGAACGAATTCATGGAATATGTGCAATTTTTATCAGCGTCGCCATTTTGTGATAATTTGCAAGCAGCGTTGGTTAGATGTTCGCAGAACTACGGGCAAGTGTTGTTAGGTAGAGATACGTTGAACTCAATTCTTGGCGGCTGTGTTGTTGGTGGTAGGGGCTGGCTAGAGATGGCAGACGACACGCGAATACGGAAAATGATAGATTTAATTGAGATTGACATATATGAGATTGATTATTAGCTAGAAAATGTTGCATTTTCCCCTAGTCTGTGTTAAAATACTGAAGTTAATATCAAATCACACGAAAGGTGAGTAATGAGTCTGAGTCGAATCGGAAAACTGCCGGTGATTATTCCGGCCGGTGTGACAATCACGGTTGACTCTGGTGATGTGGTCGTTAAAGGACCAAAGGGTGAATTGAAGCAATTCATCACACCAGCAGTTGAGGTGAAAGTCGAAGACGGACAAGTCACGGTACATCCTAAGGACGAGTCCAAAGTAGCCCGTAGTCAGCATGGTCTGATGCGCGCTCTAATCAACAACATGGTAATCGGTGTAACCAAAGGTTATGAAAAACGCCTAGAGGTTAACGGTGTCGGTTTCCGTGTTAGCTCAAGTAATAATGAGCTAGAAATGGCACTTGGATTTTCACATCCAGTCAAATACAAAGCCCCAGAAGGCGTAACTGTTACCAACGAAAAAATGATTATCGTTGTTAGCGGTATCAATAAACAACAAGTCGGCCAAGTTGCAGCGGAAATCCGCGCCTTGAAGAAGCCTGAGCCATACAAGGGCAAGGGTATCAAGTATGTCGACGAGCAGATTTTGCGTAAAGCAGGAAAGACAGGTAAGTAATCATGGCTGAAAATAAGAAGCTACTCAACCGCGCTCTTCGCAAAAACCGCGTTCGCGCTAAGGTTTCAGGCACGGCAGAGCGCCCACGCTTGACAGTTACTATTAGCAATTTGCACGTTAGCGCGCAATTGATTGACGATGTGGCTGGTAAAACATTGGCTGCAGCAACTACAGTTGGCACAAAAGCGACTGGCACGATGACTGAAAAAAGTGCCGCTATCGGTACTGAAATTGCTAAGAAAGCAAAGAAAATTAAGATTAGCGCAGTAGTGTTTGACCGAAATGGTCGTCAATACGCTGGCCGCCTAAAGGCTTTGGCTGATGCTGCGCGCCAAGAAGGATTGGAGTTTTAGTATGGCAGAGCAAGCTGCAAATACTACCCCACGTGCAGAAGGTCGTCGACCTCGAAATCCACGTGGTGGTCGCCGCGATGACCGGCGAAATGTGCGCGATGACGCACCAAAAGAATTTGAAGAGTTGGTAATTAACATTGACCGCGTTTCTCGCGTGGTTAAAGGTGGTCGCCGCTTCCGATTTAAGGCTTTGGTGGTTGTTGGTAACCGCAAAGATAAAGTTGGTGTCGGTGTTGCTAAGGGTGCAGACGTGCAAGCTGCGGTTGCTAAGGCTACATCAGTCGCTAAAAAGCACCTAATTACATTGCCATTAAACGGTGAAACAATTCCGCACGACAGCGAAGTTAAATTCTCTGGCGCACGCGTATTGATCAAGCCAGCCGCTCCTGGTACCGGTATTATCGCTGGTGGTGTAGTTCGTCAGATTATCGGCGTAACAGGCGTTCGTAACCTATTGACCAAATCTCTTGGCTCAACCAACAAGGTTAACATTGCTTACGCGACTATTGAAGCTCTAAAGTCATTAGTTCCACGCGATCAATGGCTAAGCGCTCAGCCTGTAAAAAAGGTTGCTAAAAAGGAGGCTAAATAATGAAGTACAATGATCTCCAAGTTTCAGCAAACAGGAATAAAAAGCGCGTTGGTCGCGGTATTGCTGCTGGTCAAGGTAAAACTGCTGGTCGCGGTACTAAAGGTCAGAACGCTCGAACAGGTAAGAAGCTTCGCGTAATGTTCCAGGGTGGTCAGCGTCCACTAGCTCAAGCTGTGCCAAAGGCTCGCGGATTCAAGAGCTTGCGAACTCCAGCTCAAGTTGTGTACATGGATCACTTGAACGCATTTGACGGCAAGACCGTTGACAATGCTTTGTTGTTCACTGAAGGCTACATTGCAACTCCATTCCATACGGTTAAGGTGATTGCTCGTGGTGAATTGAAGGCTAAGGTTAACTTGAAAGTACAAGCTGCCTCAGCTTCAGTTGTTGCTGCCATCGAAAAAGCTGGTGGCTCATTCGAGAAGGTAGCTACACCTCTACGCCAAAGCGCGAAAGAAGCTGAAGAGAAATAATTTTTCTCGGTAATAATAAATCCCCTTCGAAAGAGAAGGGGATTTTCTTTTGTCCTAAAATAGCGGTTTCATCTATAGCGCATACGCTTTTATGTTTTTAGTATGGAAATATCTGCTAAGGTAATGTATAATTAACAGAGTTAAGAATTGTTAGTGACTATGAGGGGCTAAAACATGAATTGGAGAATAATTTTTCGCTCGCTGAAAAATAAAGATATGCAAAAACGACTATTTATTGTCGTAGGTATAATTGTTGTTTATCGATTATTAGCGCACATTCCAGTGCCGTTGGCGGAACCAACGCAACTGCGTAACGCGATTTCGTCGGTACTTGGACAATCTGACCTTGGTGGTATCTTGAACTTGCTATCTGGTGGCGCGTTGTCGAGCTTCTCTCTAGTGTTGGTTGGGCTTAGCCCATTTATTACTGCCAGTATTATTATTCAGCTTCTGACCAAAGCCATTCCAAGGCTTGAGGAACTACATAAAGATGGTGAATCTGGACGTCGAAAAATTCAGCAATGGACGCGTGTTATCACTGTGCCACTTGCTATTATCCAGTCAATCGCTTTCATCTTCATCTTAAGGCAAACGGTTCTTCAAGGCGGCAGTACGACATTGGCCGACCCTACGATGATGGAATGGATCGTTTCAATCACTTCAATGACGGCAGGCTCTGTCCTTCTGATGTGGCTCGGCGAGTTGATCACTGAGCAGGGAATCGGCAACGGTATTTCTATCGTAATCTTCGCTGGTATCATCAGCCAATTGCCACAAATGCTCGCGTCATTAATCTCATCATTGTTCAATACTTCATCTGGTAGCTTAAACGTCTTCAACTGGTTCACTCTCCCTGTAAACCCAGTTATGTTCTGGACGATATTAATCATGTCAATCGCCGGACTTATCGTCCTTTACTTCCTAGTTAAAATCAACGAAGCTCAGCGCGTCATTACAATTAACTACGCAAAGCGCGTTCATGGAAACAGTAATTACGGCGACGTAAAAAGCATTTTGCCGGTTAAATTGATTGCGGCGGGAGTTATTCCAGTCATCTTTGCGGTTGCATTCCTGAGCTTGCCGCAATTCGTTGGACAAGTCATGAAAGCGTCTGGTAATACCAACCTTCTACCAACAGCCAACAAGCTTATTACTTGGTTCCAGGCTCCAAACGCCGGCTCATTCACCGGCAGTACCGCAGAAGCGTTCATCTACCCAACCCTATACTTCATCTTGGTTATTGCCTTTACGTATTTCTACACTGGAATCGTCTTTAACGCTAACGAAATTGCCGAAAATCTACAGAAGCAGGGCGGATTTATTGAAGGTGTGCGTCCGGGTGCTCAGACTGAAAAATACCTTATGAGAACTGTTAATCGTTTGATTTTGTTCGGCTCAATTGTCCTAGGAATCGTGGCTATTTTGCCATTCGTCGCGGAATATCTCACGTACAATTTAACAGGCTTGCAAGGTTTGCGTTTGTCAATCGGCGGTACAGGAATCTTAATTATCGTATCAGTTGCCCTTGAAACTCTGCGACAAGTCAACTCTCGTGCGCTGATGGTTACATATGACGACTTTGACCCAGACGAGCTGCTTGATAGCGACAAAAAGAAGAGCAAGAAGCGTCGTTTGTTTAAGAGAAAATAATTGACATTAAAAATCCCCGCCGAAAAGCGGGGAATTCTTTTTGTGAATGGATTATCGTATTTTGTAATCGTAAGATAAATTGTCGCCAACTTTTTTCTCATTTTGGCAGACTGGCGCAATTTCATTACTAATGTTATTTTCATCAACCATCTTACAACTCGGAATGTCGAACAAATTAAATTGGTTGGTTGGGGAAATCACTTTCCATCCGCTGTCTTGCTTAACTGCAAACATTCGTGCCGCAGAATTGCCGCAACCATAGCCTAGTAACAACTGTTTCTCGTCCTGGGAATGGGCAATTACCGCAGTTACGCCGTTGTTGCCCTTACAACCTGACTTCTTTACGTCTGCTTTCAGAAAATCGCGAAGCTCTTGCGTGGCTGAATCGTTGCGAATAACCGCTTTATCTCCTTCAATTCGAAAGCCCAGAGACCCCAAGTTCACAGATCCATTATCAACCTTTTCCACTGTTTGAGATGTCTTGTCGGAAGTTTGGTTGGTGTGTAATAAAATTACGCCAATAACTATCACTATCAAAGTCGTCACCAGACCGATTAGTACCGCGGTCATTATCTCATTCTTCGATTTTGTAACCTTAAAGTTTGCTGGTTTTTTCTTGCTTGCCATAAAAATCCTTATGTTAAATTTGATAGCACAATTATAGCACTTAAATTTACGGCGAAAACCCTTGTCAAACTGTGTTTAGTACTGTATAATTGACAACTGTAACTTATGGCGAGTCAAAAGGAAGTCATCAAAATGGTAGGAAAGGTAGTGGAAGCACTGCCTAATACTCAATTTAAGGTGGAACTGGAGAATGGCCATAGTATCATCGCGCACATTTCAGGACGAATGCGCAAGCATTATATTCGTCTGGTGCCTGGTGATAAGGTTGAGGTTGAGATGACCCCTTACGATCTTACAAAGGGACGAATCAGCTTCCGCCTACGTGACGATCGACCTCAAGGTCGGTAGTTAAATATTAACGGTAATCTCGGGTTTACTCGGGAAGGGAGATTTAAGCACTTTATGAAAGTTCGTGCAGGTGTGAAAAAAATCAGTCCCGATGATAAGTTCGTTCGCCGCAAAGGCCGACTATATATCATCAACAAGAAAAAACCTAAGAATAAGCAAAGGCAGGGTTAAGCATGGCTCGAATTGCTGGGGTAGTTATCCCAACAGAGAAGCAGGTGCAAATTGCGCTCACCTATATTTACGGTATTGGGCCAAAGCACGCTTCGAGCATCCTTGCGGCGGCTAAAATTGAGCCGACCACTCGGGTGAAAGATCTCACCGAGGCTGAAGAAAACAAGATTCGCGAAATTATTGACAGCGAATACACCGTTGAAGGTGATCTCCAGCGCTTGGTGACAAATAATATTAAGCGCTTGAAGGATATCAACGCCTATCGCGGTCTTCGCCACAAAGCAGGACTGCCAACACGCGGACAGCGGACTCGTACGAATGCACGAACTCGCAAGGGTCGCGCCATCGCCGTGGGCGGTACACAACCAAAAGCAGCAAGTAAGACCTAAAGAAAGGACTAAGAAATGGCAGACGCAAAATCTACCAAGAAGAAGCAGCGCCGATCAGTCCCAGCTGGTCAGCTGCACATTCAGGCAACATTTAACAATACTATCGTTACTTTTTCCGACAAGAAGGGTAACGTACTAACCGCTTCATCAGCTGGTGCATGTGGTTTCCGTGGAAGTAAAAAAGGTACAGCCTATGCTTCACAGGTTGCTGCTGAAAAAGCTGCTGAAGCTGCGAAATCTCAATACGGCTTGAAGTCTGTTGACGTTTTCGTGAAAGGTGTCGGCTTGGGGCGTGACGCCGCTATTCGTGCGGTCAGTGCCTTCGACATCTCAGTAGAAAGCATTAAGGACGTAACTGGCGTGCCTCACGGCGGTGTTCGTCCACGAAAGGCACGGAGGGCATAATTATGGCACGAGATAATTCACCAATTGTCAAGCAAAGCCGCCGCGAAGGTTATGCGCTTCATCCAAAAGCACATAAAATTTTGGCGAAAAAATCTGGCATTCCAGGTCAGCACGCACATGGTCGTCAGAATAAGCCAAGCCTATACGCTACACAGCTTCGTGAAAAGCAGAAGGTTCGTCGCTTGTACGGTCTAGTTGAGAAGCAGTTTGCTCGCTTGATGGACGAAGCGACACGCGCACAAGAAGGTTTGGCGGGCGAAAACTTGTTGAAGCTATTAGAGCGCCGCTTAGATAACGTTGTTTATCGTTCTGGATTTGCCGTATCACGCCGCGCAGCTCGTCAACTAGTTAGCCACGGACACTTTGAATTGAACGGCCGACGCGTCGATATTCCATCGATTCGCGTTAAAGCTGGCGATGTCATCACAGTTCGCCCAAAGAGTACCAAGTCAGAGTACTTTACGCGAATTGACGATGTAATCAACAATTCAGTCCAAGGCCCACTAAGCTGGCTAAAAGCTGATAGTAAGAAGCTGAAGATTGAAGTAACTGGTTTGCCAAAGCGCGAGGAAGCAGAAGCTGACATCAACGAGCAATTAATTGTTGAGTATTACTCACGATAAAAGAAGGGTTAGGGAAGAATTATGGCAAAAGCAATTTACAATCCAGCACTCGCGAGCGTTGATGACATTTCAGCAACTAGTGCTACTTTTCTAATCGAGCCACTTCACCCAGGCTACGGTAATACTCTTGGTAACTCATTGCGACGCGTTCTATTGTCAAGCGTTCGCGGTGGCGCAGTTGTAGCTTTCAGGATTGAGGGCGCAACTCACGAGTTTACTACTGTTGAAGGCATCAAAGAAGATGTTGTCGACATTATGTTGAACTTGAAGAACGTTCACCTACGCGTATTTACTGATGATCCAGTTGAACTACGCATTGAGAAATCTGGCGCTGGCGAAGTAACTGCCGCTGACATTAAAACTAATGCTGATGTTGAAGTTGTTAACCCAGAGCAAGTAATTGCTACAATCGATGACCCAAACAAGCATTTGGTTATGGATTTGGTAGTTGAGGCAGGTTGCGGTTACCAGACAATTGAAGAGTCAAGCGAAAAGCGTTTGCACAGCGACATGATTGCTATTGATGCAATGTACTCACCAGTTCTACGCGTTCGCTACAAAGTCGACTCAACTCGTGTTGGCCAGGAGACAAACTTGGACAAATTGGCAATCACTGTTGAAACTAACGGCACAATCACACCTCGTGAGGCGTTCGAAGAAGCAGCAGCGATTCTTGTCAATCAATACACAGCTTTGGCTGGCAATACGATGGTAACTGGCGCGCCAGCACTTGGTGCAGCTAAGGAAGACGAAGAGTCAGAGCTAGCAATGCCAATCGAAGAGCTAAACTTAAGCGCCCGCACGACGAACGCGCTAATTAACAATGAAATCCGCACTATTCGCGATTTGGTAACTTTGACTGAGCAAGATTTGCGAGAATTGAAAGGTTTCGGTTCAAAGGCACTAGACGAAGTACGTGACAAGATGGCGGAGTTGGAGTTTTAACTATGCATAGACACGGATATCAAGGGCGCAAGTTCGGCCGCGAGCGTGATCAGCGACGAGCCCTACTCAAAGGTCTGGCTACCAGTTTGGTTGAGTACGGAAAAATCGAGACCACCTTGCCAAAGGCTAAGGAACTAAAGCGCCACATTGAAAAAATCATCACTAAGGCTAAAAAGGGTGACCTAGCTAGCCGACGTCAGGTGATTGCAGCATTAAGCACACGCGCTGCTGCTTACAAACTAGTTGATGAAATCGCGCCACAGCTAAGTGGTCGAACCAGCGGACACGTTCGCGTTGAACGAACACGTTTGCGAGTCGGCGACGGCGCTCAAATGGCGATTATCGAGTTTGTTGACGATATTAAACCAATGCCAAAGGAAGGAAAATAAGATGAAGACTTATTCACAAAAACCATCTGAAGTTTCTCGCCGTTGGGTATTGTTTGACGCTAGCGAATTACCACTTGGACGTTTGGCTACAGAAATTGCCAAGCATTTGACTGGTAAATACAAGCCAACTTACACTCCTCATATTGACGGTGGCGACTACGTAGTTGTTATCAATGCTGCGCAAACAGTCGTTACTGGATACAAGGAAACTGATAAGTATTACTATCGCCACAGTGGTTTCCCAGGTGGAATTAAGGAAACGCAATTCAAAGAAATGCGCGAACGCCACCCAGAGCGAATTATTGAAGAAGCTGTTAAAGGTATGTTGCCAAAGAACAAATTGCAAGCAGAGCGCCTAAAGCGCCTACGCATTTTTGCTGGCAGCGACCACGCTCACACAGCACAAACACCAGAGAAAGTTGAGGTAAAGTAATATGGCTGCTGATACTTATTTCTACGGTCTAGGACGACGCAAGAGTGCTTCAGCAAGCGTTCGATTGCTTCCTGGAAAAGGCGCTATCACTATCAACGGCAAGCCTGCCGCTGAATACCTTGATGGCAACAAAACTCTTCTAGCAGAAGTAACCGATCCACTTGCAATTGTCAGCAAGCAAAAAGAATACGACGTTACTATCCTAGTTAAAGGTGGCGGCTTAGCTGGTCAAGTTGATGCTATCAAGCTTGGTATTGCAAAGGCTTTGACTGCAGCTCACGCCGACCTGCGTCCAGTTCTAAAGAAGGCTGAGCTATTGAAGCGTGACCCACGCGAGAAAGAGCGCAAGAAGTACGGTCTTCGTTCTGCTCGTAAGCGCGAACAATTCTCTAAGCGTTAGTACAGAAAAGACTATCACAAAATACTCCGTTTCACATGCAGGCGGAGTATTTTCGTAGTATACTAAAAATATGTTGGACAAGATTATCCATCGTTGGTTACGGATTCCGTATGCATTGAACGTGCATTATTTTTCTCGTCCGGAAAAACCGAAAGCGACGATTTTACTTATTCATGGATTAGGCACATCCTGGAAAACATGGACGCCACTGGAGCCGTATTTACCAAAGGACACGCGAGTTATAGCAATTGATATGCTGGGATTTGGCAATTCGCCCAAGCCTGATTGGAAATCCTACAATGTTCACGACCAAGCCGCAAGTATTGTCGCCACTTTGCGTAGGGAATTCATAAATAACGTCGATATTATCATCGGTCATTCTATGGGGTCACTGGCTGCCGTAGAGCTCGCCAAGCAATATCCGAAGTTAAGCAAGTCGCTGATTTTGTGTAGTCCGCCGATATATTATCCAAGGGTTGACGAAAAAATTCATCATCCAGAGAAGATTTTGCGTGCGCTTTATGAGTTTTTCAATAGTCATCCGCGCAGTTCGAAACGCTTTTTGCAATTCGCTGATCGGCATAATATTTGGCCTGACGCTGGATTTAAGGCTGATGAAGTTACCGCCGAATCCTTCTTGACAGCCCTGAACACCGCGATTATCAATCAGACGACAATGAATGACATCACTAAGCTCACTCTTCCGATTGCCATTTTGTCTGGAAAACTCGACCCACTGATCGTAGAGAGAAACCTGAAGAAATTAGCAAAAGATCATAACAATATCACTCATACGTCAATGGCAACTCAGCGGCATGAAATAACCGATAAATATGCGAAGAAGCTGTCGGAAATTATGAAAGATTATTTGGCGGAAAAATATTCACCAAAAACGAGTCATCCTATAACAAAGTCCAAACGAGAAAGTTTATGATTGAAATCGAATCCAAATTTAAATTAGCGTCTGATATTACTCGCGATAATCTCATCGCCATGCTAAAAAGCCAATTCATCGCGCCCATCTCAAGCAAACGCCAAATTGATACAGTATTTTTATTGCCCGAGCAAGTTGACGCGCCAATTGTTCCTGGCTCAAAAATTATGCGAGTGCGCGATGTTCTTAATCCGGAAACCGGTGAGTTGCAACAAAGCTTGATAACACTGAAGGTCGAGGGGCAGGCAAAGCTGGTGTCTGATGAATACGAATTTGTAGTTGATGACGGAAATGCGGCGCGCCAAATGCTCACAGCGCTGGGCTGGCAAGAAGTTGTCACGATTGATAAAGTCCGCCTTGAATCAAAAACTGAGGACTATACGATTTGCATTGATGAAGTTGCCGGGCTAGGACTATTTATTGAATTGGAGGTTTTGACCGAAGACAGTGCCGACGTAAAAAACATTCAGCAGCAAATGTGCAATTTTCTGAAAAACCTGGATATCGACGGCAAATTATGGAAAATTCCGTACGACACAAGCATTAAAAA
>SDRQ01000007.1 GCA_007845355.1 TM7 phylum sp. oral taxon 352 | reverse complement strand
ACAATATCTCAGGCAGCGCTGGATAAAATACCAATAACAGCCCAATCCGAACAGGCAAACGCAGTAAACTATATCAATAATTACCCCAGCAGTCCGCCGATATTATTAGGCTGCACCGAATTATCCTGCGCCTTCGCCGAAAAACCAAACACCATTGACCCAATGAACATTTTATTACGTTACTTAACAATCAAAGGAGTGTTATAATGAATACAATGAAACCATCAAAACCCGTCATTCTCACTGGCGTGCGCGCCAACAACAATATCCACATAGGTAATTACTTTGGGGCTATTTTGCCGATTATCAACATGACGAAACGTCGCCCGGACGAATATGATATCAATCTATTCATCCCAGACCTTCACAGTTTTACGACGCCAATTGACCACAGTAAGTTATACGACAGCACCCTGAACAACGCTCGAGTTTATACTGCCGCTGGATTGTCGCTGGACAATCCCTCCATTCATCTATATCGCCAAAGTTATATCCCAGCTCACAGCGAGCTAACATGGATTTTAGATTGCTTTACTGGATTTGGCGAGATGAGTCGAATGACACAGTTTAAGGACAAGGGAAGTAAAGGCGACGCTTCTGTCGGACTATTTAACTATCCCGTCCTGATGGCCGCCGACATTCTACTTTACGGCGCGACTTACGTGCCAGTTGGCGACGACCAGACTCAGCATTTGGAGCTCACTCGTGATATTGCTGAGCGAATGAACCGTAAGTTTGGCGACCTATTCACTGTGCCAAAACCCGTAATTCAGCAACATCAATTCTTCGGAAAAGATCAAGGATTGAGGATTAAAGATCTAGTGAATCCAGCGAAGAAAATGAGCAAATCTGACGAGAGCGGCAAGGGAATTATCTTCCTTTCTGACGATCCAAAATCGGCACATAAGAAAATAATGAGCGCAACAACAGATTCAATTGGCAAAGTTCAATACGACAAGGAAAATCAGCCGGGAATTTCTAATTTACTGGAGATTTTGACTCTGGTTCGACAAGACGCTGACGGGGAAGTTACTCTGGAGAAGACCGCCAACGAGTACTTCGGTATGGATCGTTATGGCGATTTCAAGCGAATCGTGGCTGACGAAGTTGCGGAATTTTTGGAGAATTTCCAGAATCGGCTTGCGGCGGTTGATGAGCGAGCAATTGAAGAAAAGCTGGCTTCCAGTGAAAAAGATATGAATGTCGTCGCTAATGAAACTTTGTATCGCGTTCAAAAAGCTGTAGGGCTTCGAAAATAGGGAGCAAATCGCGTGAAAATATTACCTCGGACAGTGCTGAAAATAGCTAGATTGTACAAATTAGCGGACGACAATACGCCAGTTAAGGCACTGCGTCGGCTAGAAATTCAAACGGACAAATCTCATGTTTTTGCGGAATTTATTTTGAACAAGCAGCATTTTGCACTGCTTTACGGTTCGATTGTCGACGAAGAGTCCATTGACGAATTGTGGACGGAAAAACCAGATAATGCCGAGATTTTACCGAATCCACTAGATCCAGAATTTATCGAAACGCCGTTCCAGGGAAAATATGTCATAATGTTCAAAATTTCGCCAACTAAGGTGCGCTTGGATATTTATTTATCGACCAAATTTGACACGACAATTTCCCGAAGTCTTTGGCAAAAATACATAAAAGCTGGATACGTTTCGGTCAATAGTAAAGTCGCGACAACGCCGAAGTTTGAGGTTGATGAAACTGATGAGATTGCGCTTAATTTGCCAGAAAAAGAGCAAGTGGACGTTGATTTGCCGATTTTATACGAGGATGACGATGTGATTGTCGTTAATAAACCAAGCGGACTATTGACGCACGCGAAGGGCGGACTTTCTGATGAACCGACGGTCGCGGAAATAATTCGTCCGAAGACTTCGTTTGCGACGGATACTGATCGACCGGGAATTGTTCACAGACTTGACCGCGACACCTCAGGACTACTGATTATCGCCAAAAACCCAGAATCTGCCGCGCATCTACAGAGGCAATTTGCCGAACGAACCGCCAAGAAAACCTACATAGCAGTAACCGATGGTAAACCAAAGTTGAATGCCGCAAAAATCGACCTGCCAATTGGTCGCAATCCTTCAGCGCCGAGCACTTTTCGTATAGATCCGAATGGGAAGCCAGCTCAGACGACTTACCATGTTTTGGCGGAAAATGATACTCAGTCGCTCGTGGAACTGAAGCCGACCACTGGTCGAACTCATCAATTGCGCGTCCATTTGGCTCATTTGAATGCTCCAATTCTCGGCGATCGAGTTTATGGAAAGTCTTCGGATTGCCGTATGATGTTGCATGCTCAAAAATTAGAAATAACTTTGCCGTCTGGCGAGAGAAAAGTTTTTGAAGCCGCAATTCCTGACGAATTCAAGAAATTCTTCCCAGAGGATTTATAGATGTCTGAAGTGATTATATCCGCTCGAGATGCTCAAAAAATTAGCCAGATTTCATCGCAATTGCCGCACGCACTTTTGGTGATTGCAGATTATGGGCTTGATGGGCTGGGCGTAGCTCAAATGTTAGCAAAAAATAGTGATACTTTTCATCTGAAACCGCTTCCAGAAAAGCAGACCATATCTGTCGATCAAATCCGCGAGCTCATCTCTATGCTTCGAACTTACGCCATAAATCGTCGAGTTATTATCATTGACGAAGCTGATTCAATGACCGAGCCGTCGCAAAATGCATTCCTGAAAGCGTTGGAAGAACCGAATAAAAATACCAATTTTATCCTTGTTGCGAAAAACCCGAAGTTGATGCTTGACACTGTTAGATCTCGTTGCCAGACGTTGACGCTTCATAAAACGACATCCGCCCAGGATAAAAAACTGCTTGAAAAGTACAATCTAGACCCAGCTTCCAGCCAGCAAATTCTTTTCCTCGCGGCTGGGCGACCATTGTTGATTAAAGAGTTGGCGGAAAATCCAGAAAAATTCGCCGAATATCGCCAATTAGCCACCGACGCAAAGCAAATTTTAGCCACGAATCAGGAATACGACGCGTTTAAGAATCTCGCCAAATACTTTTCTGACCGCCAAAAAGCGATATCACTAACGGATATTATAGTGAATATGATTCGCTTTCAGGCTTTATCTCACGGGATGAATCCGTCGCTTGAAGAGCAACTTGAAAAAACCACCTCCGTTGCGAGCGCGTTAAAATCCAACGCCAACGTCAGGCTGGCGCTGACGCAACTTGTGATATAATAGTATAGATATGTTTGGATTACTCCTCATTCTGATTTTAATGATTTGGGCGATTTTTTATCATCCGTCAATTAAAGAAACTGGCGATCTGCCAACTAAGATTACTAATAAACTTGATCAATTGTGGGAAATTGCCCAAGAATCGATTCGTGAAAATAAATATCTGCGAGCAGAAAAGGCTTTATTGACAATTTTGCGAGTCGACGAGAAAAACGCCACAGCATACAACCGTTTGGGAATTTTATATGCTAAGCAGCGCGCATACAAAGACGCCATCGAGTGTTTTGAGATTGCCCAGAGTTTGGAACCAAGCGCCTCCAGTCTTCATAATGTCGGCTTAATTTATTACGAAACAGAGAATTACGAGAAGGCGTCGCTAGCATTCGAGCAGGCACTGGAAATGGAAGATGATTTGGCAGCACGCTACATTGCCTACGCCAAGGTTCAGGAAAAAATAGGGAATACGAAAAAGGTTATTAATGCATTGGAAAAGGCTGTCGAATTAGAGCCGATTCCTCAGACGTTGAAGATTTTAGCGGAAGCATATGACAATGCTGGACAGACCGAACTGGCTGAAGAATTACGTAAGAAAGCTACAAAAATGCTAACTCCGACGGCATCATCAAAGAAAGCCGACACGCCACGTCCACGCCAACAGCGCAAAATCCATCAACCGCGAAAAATAGTTATGTAAACTCTTGTCACAGAGAGAAAAAATTGATAAAATAAGTTCAGTTGCCGCTTTAGCTCAGTTGGCTAGAGCAACGGTTTTGTAAACCGTAGGTCCTCGGTTCGAGCCCGAGAAGCGGCTCCACATCACGCTGGAATCGTGTAGTGGCAATCACAGGAGACTGTAAATCTCCCGCCGTAAGGCTTCGTAGGTTCGAGTCCTACTTCCAGCACCAAGTTTGAAACATCGTCGCCTTTTCGGGGCGACTTTTTTGATAGCGTAAAGTAGCAATATTGACTTTTATAAGCATATGTGCTATTATATGAGCATGCTTGAATTTACAAAATCTATTCTGACGTTGTGGAATAGCGAAAAAAACCAACGATTGAAATTACAATACGCTTATATTATGCTGGCTATAATTGGGCTGGCTGTAGCTGGATTATTGACATTATTTAACGCCTCATCAGCGCACTTGGCGGCATCAGCTTCAGGAATATTGTTCGTTACTTTTCTGGTCAATAGCATAGCGTGGGGAATAATAGAGGCATTTGTCACGCCAAAACTGCCAAAAGAAGTCAGCACGCCAGTCAAGAAATCCACTCGTAAAAAATAACTCGGTTGATTAAACACAGCTTAATATGCTAAAATTAAGCCTGTTACGCCGCGATAGCTCAGTTGGTAGAGCGCATCCATGGTAAGGATGAGGTCTCGGGTTCAAGCCCCGATCGTGGCTCCATATGAAACACGGATTCGCAGAAATGCGAATCTTTTTTTATTCCGCCTTCATTAAGTTTACAAATTTAACTGATTTTCCTTTTTCCCAATCCATAATAAAGACATATTTACCATTATGCTTAAAGTGGTCATTATTTTTACATCCAGTACACTCATTCTTAATAATCTTTGGAGATTCGCCCCATAATTTGACCATAGGGGGATTTCTTTTTCTATCACTTCATGACGACAACTCATTGGTATTACGTTTTTAATTCCGTCCATCTGGAAAATGTTCCAAGAAATAATTTCCGCGACTGTTAGTGAGTAGCCTTTCTGATAATTATACTATAAAACACCGCCAAAAACTTAGCTAATGATATAATCTTAACAAGGTTAGGAGGGTGTTATGACGAAACAATCGATAGAGCAGAGAATTGATAAAGTGCGCGGGTCAATGCTGGGCGGGGCAATTGGCGATGCGCTCGGCTATCAAATAGAGTTTGAGCGCGACATAGTGCCGAGATCAACGACTCGATTTACGGATGGAATTGGTATGATTTCGGACGATACGCAGATGACGCTATTTACAGCTTGCGGACTTTTATGGCGATCTACACGACTTCAAACGCGTGGCATAGCGCCGCTTCCGTCAAAGGCGATATATTTGGCGTATTTGGATTGGCTTGATACGCAACAAAAAGCTGGACAGGTCGAGCACACGCCAGTAGCTTGGATAAAAAATATTCCGGAGTTAAACGCCGTGCGAAGTCCAGGAATGACGTGCCTTGATTCACTTTCATCAGGAGAAATGGGGACATTAGAAGGCGGTCTCAACGGCAGTAAAGGCTGCGGCGGAGTTATGCGAATCGCGCCAATTGCCCTGTATTGCAAAGAATACGTTGTCGGTGAAATTTCCGCCAAATCTTGTGCGCTGACTCACGGACATCCTCTGGCAATTCTTTCTGCATACACACTGGGATATATAATTTATTACGCACTGGACGGAAAATCGATAGAAGAAGCCGTGCAAATCGCAATCCAGAAAATGAACGACTGGGCTACCGAGAAAATTTATGGAGATCAAGATCCTTTTGAGATTGGTTGTGATAGCGAAAAAGCTGAGCTGACCAAACTGTTTAATAACGCTGTTCGCTTAGCCAAATCTGACGTTGAAGATCAAGAAGCTCTTTATCAACTCGGGGAAGGTTGGGTCGCCGAAGAGTCGGTTGCGATTGCTATTTATTGCTCGGTCAAGTACCAAGACGATTTTGAGGAGGCGATCATTGCGGCGGCAAATCACGACGGGGATTCAGATTCAACAGCGGCAATAACTGGAAATATCGTTGGAGCGAGGGTTGGCTATAAAAACATACCGGATTATTACAAGGATAATATTGAGCTCAAGGACGTAATATTGGAGCTTGCAGATGATATGGCAAAAAATATGCCACTCAAAAAGATTGACGACAGACACCTTGAACCGACAGATGAATGGCTGAATAAATATTTATACTTGGAAAAGAAAGATTAGAGTCCGGCGCGCCTTATCAATCGGCGAAGTAAGCATAAAAATTAGTAAAATCTGATATGGTACTAGCATTTTCACTTCGCCCATGCTATAATTAGCCAAGACGTTTTATAAAATCTAACGAGTAAAGAGATGGCAAAGAAGAATACGAAACGAAAGCTGATTGGTTTGGTGAGTAACTTGAGCAACCACCGAACTTACTATACTACTGTTAACACCCAGAACCGCACCACAAAAGGTCAGGGTAAATTGACACTACGTAAGTACGACCCAATTGCAAAACAACACGCTACTTACACTGAGACTAAGAAAAACCTTGGTCGTAACGAAGTTAAAGCTCGTAAAAGCTAATTTGACAGGATTATACAGAAACTCCCTCGCATTCAGAGGGAGTTTTTATTTAGCAAGAATGTCTGACTATTTCCTCAATCGAGATTTCATATCACGAATGGTATTCATATAGTAAAGAAAAGCGTCGTATGGCGAATCATACGGACTAAAATAAGCGTGGACATCGCCGTCGGTAAAATTCTTCGTTCCCATGTAATAGAAGTGGTCTGAAGTTTGCAATTTTCGCCAATCGCTAATTAGACCTTCATCCTTGCTATTCAAGACCTCACCTTCAAGCTCATAGACATATCGCAAAGCTTCTTTCTGTAAGCTGTTTCCATTCCAAGCCGTCAAATCCCGCTCAGCGTCCGCCCACGTTACAGGCGACGACATACTTATTTCACCGGCAGGCGCATTCGCGTCCAGTGCTTCGCTAACGGTATAGAAAGTATTGCCATCGACACTCAGCCATTTATCAACAAACTTCTCAAAGAAGCCGAAAATCCCAGATTCCGCCCATTGATGTTCGCCGAAAGTTTCATAGTCCATAAACAAGTTAAGCAGTGGCGCGTAACGGACAGAATCTTCCACCCAAGTATTAAACTTATCCGCGGTCAACGGCCATTCATTCCATTTTCGATCACTAAACCTAAACGCCAAATCATCACTCAATCGATAATTCTTAAGTAGCAATCCAATTTTCTTCGTGCCTCTTGGGCGATATACATAATTCGGACTGCGCCAATTCAGAATCGGATCCCAGCCTTCAGCCAACACGCCCTTAAAGCCGTCCTGTTCAGCCCACTTCGCCAAATCATCGCTATACGCCAATTCCGTATTTGCCAAAACTCGCGTTTCCGCACCAAAAATCTCGCGAATCTTCCAGCGGTGAAGCTCAACTTGACGCTCGAACTCCTTGCGTGAATAGAAAAACGCCAGACTGTGATGATACGGACTTGATAATATTTCTACTTGACCAGTTTTTACCAGGCGCTTGAAGCTCTCCAAAACTTCAGGATTAAACCTTTCGGCTTGCTCTAAAAACGTTCCACTAAAACTCAGCGAGATCTTAAAATCAGGATATTTTTTCAATAATTTTTCAAGCAAAGCATTCATCGGCAAATACGACTTTTCTGCAACTTTTTGGAATATTTTTTGATTGTCCTGATCTGGATTTTGACCGCCAGAGAAATAGTTATGCCTCCAAGCCACGTCAAATATACTATACTCGCGTATTCGCCACGGTTGGTGTACGTGTAGATATAAAACTATTCCTTTATTTTTATTCATACCAGTGCTCCTTTGTACAGTTTCAGACATTTTCTAGCGGCGTCCTGCCAGGAAATTCTCGCGTATTCATTCTTAACGTTTTTCTTCAAAGATTTCTGTAGGGCAGGTGATTCAGCGATATTAACAATTTCATCCGCCAATTTATTCACGTCCCAATAATCAAACCGCATAATATTATTCAGGACCTCACCAACGCCAGATTGACGACTAATAAGTAACGCCGTGTCATGATGCGCCGCCTCCAAGGCAGTCAAGCCAAATGGCTCAGAAACCGAACTCATCACAAAGACATCAATCAAACAGTAAATATCTCGCCACTGTTTTCCGCGCACAAATCCCGTAAAAATCATCTTATCGCTAATCCCTAAATCTGCCGCCAGTTCAATCAGTTCATCTCTTTGCTCGCCATTTCCGGATAAAACAAAAACAATCTTCTCATATTTTTCAAGCGCCTTCGCTGCGGCTCGCACAAAATACGTCAAACCCTTCTGAACAGTGAGTCGCGTCAACGCGCCGACAACCGTATAGCCGTCCTTTTTCAGCTCCTCCAAATATCTGTAAGTGCTGGCGTCGTACTCGTGTGGCGGCAAATCAGCCAAATCAATCGCGTTATAAACCACCTCAATTTTCTCTGGCGGAATGTGATAATTCTTAACAATTATTTCCTTCGTGATTTCACTAACGGCGATTATCCGATCAGCCATCAACAAGCCTTGTTGCTCAATTTCGTGAACCAGAGGATTCCCGGACTGCTCGCCAGAACGGTCAAATTCCGTCGCGTGAACATGCACAATTAGCGGCGCGCCCGTCATTTCCTTAGCAATCATTCCAGCCTCCATCGTTAACCAATCATGCGCGTGAATCGCGTCGGGCTGATGATTTTTCACAAATTTCCGAACGTATTTGCCGTAACGCCTCTGTACGGCACGCATCGGTGAAAGACCATACTCGTCCTTAGCATTTTCACGATCTTCCTCCGAACCGCTATTATACGCGCCCAAATCGTGATAATTCGGCGGCAAAGGAGTAGCTGAATAGATATTCATATAGTCAATTCCGGGATGCTTGGCGGTGTAGGGGATAATAAAGTCAATATCAACGCCCTCCGAAGCAAGCGCCTTCGACATCTGATAGCAAGCAACGCCAAGTCCGCCACTATTGTGCGGAGGAAGTTCCCACCCAAGCATTAAAATTTTCATCTCTGAGTTAATTGTAGAACTACGCTTATGTTTTTTCAAGGGATTTTGGGATCTTTTTCACGAGTTTTTTATTTTTCACAATTTTAACATTTGCGACAAAGCTAATTCGTGATAAAATGGTTGCTATAGGAGTGTAGCTCAGGTGGCTAGAGCACTGGTCTCCAAAACCAGGTGTCGGGGGTTCGAGTCCCTCCACTCCTGCCAAGATTCTCGCTTGAAAGAGAATCTTTTTTATTAGTCAAAAATCTGCTATAATTTCTCAATATGAAACCTTTATCACCTTCACTTCCGCATATTATCGCCATGGTTGGTGCGCCAGGTTCAGGGAAGACGCAATTCGCTGTAGAATTTGCGAAGATTTTCAATTCTCCAGTGGTAAGTTCTCGACAATTTGAAGTTTTTACGGACAATACAAAAACCATTTCTGATGCAACATTGTCGCTTTTGGAAGAATTTTTGAAGACTAAACAAACTGTTATTTTGGACGGATCAACGGATCAGCGCACGAATCGTATGCGTATCAATCGCCTTGCCAGGGAATATGGATATAAAGTCCTATTTGTTTGGGTGCAAACCGATCCAGCCACCGCCAAACATCGCTGGATAAAGGCTTATGGCGCAGACGAAGAGGCATTTGAGCGACGATCAAAGCAGTTTTCAGCTCCACACAGCAGTGAATCTTACATTGTGATCAGTGGTCGGCACACCTTAAGCAGTCAGGCTCGCACTGTCCTCAAGCAAATTGGCGCCAGTCGCCCAGAAGCTCCACGCCGCCCAATTGCCGGAAATCGTATTAACATAGGTTAACCATGACAATTATTACCGACGAAGAATTCGGAGAAATTGTCGTTAAAAAACGCAGCTTAGCGAAGACTGTTAGTTTGAAAATTGCGCCAGACGGACGAATACAAATTACAATGCCGCCATATGTGCCGCTGTTGACTGCAAAGGCATTGATTGAAACCTCTCGAAAGCAAATCCGCGAATTAGTTTCTCAGTACAGAGAAAAACTTTCTTACACAGAAAATCAGCAGATAGGCAAAAGTCATAATTTATTGGTACAAACGACCGCGAAACCTTCAAGCGTGAAAATCGTCGGAACACAGATATTAGCAGAAATAAATGAAGCAGAATCTGTTGAATCTACCGCAAACCAACAACTTATTCGCAGTAAAATTCTGATCGCACTCAGAAAAGAAGCCAAGTCATATCTGCCGAGGCGATTGTCGTTTTTAGCGAAAGAACACGGTTTTTCTTTTGCTCGGAGTAAAATCACACACTCGTCAAGTCGCTGGGGAAGCTGCTCTTCATCTGGAACAATTAGCTTGAACATCGGGATGATGAACTTGCCATTTGAGCTAATTGATTACGTAATTATCCACGAATTATGTCACACCAGGCATATGAATCACTCGACGAAATTCTGGGACGAAGTTGCCAAATTTGACCCGCATTATAAAATCCACCGAAATGAATTGAAAAAATATTCGCCATACATATAGAAACGCATATGCTTATGTTATACTTTAGCTATGTGGGCGCTAATTTTTCTATTGATCACTCTGAGTGTTGTTTTAGGTGTTATAGCTATTGTTTTGCATAAAATATTGTCGGAAATTAGCGATAAATCTGATTGTAAAAATGATAAAAAAAGCCTCAGCGAGCACCAAAGAATGATCACGCTTATCAATAATATTACCGACGCGATTCTCAGTACGGACGAACACGGAATTATCAATACATACAATTCAGCGGCGCTTAATTTGATTGACACGAACAGTGGAATTAACGGCGAACATATCAGTCAAGTGCTGAACCTTGAAACGACAGATAAAAAGCCGATTGACATTTTTAAGGAACTCACCAAGTCTTCCGCAATTCGCCAGCGCGACGACATTCTAATGAAAATCGAAGATGGCGATTATATTCGCCTGGAAGTTACACTTGCGCCAGTTCAAGGCGGCGACAAGATGACGCCGGACGGATATGTACTTATCTTGCGCGACATCACGAAGACGAAGAGCCTCGAAGAGGAGCGTGATGAATTTATTAGCGTAGTTAGTCACGAATTACGCACGCCAATTGCTATTGCTGAAGGTTCGCTGAGCAACGCCAAATTACTGGTCGAGCGTAAAATGACTAGCAAAATTCCTGAAGCCATTGACGAATCTCATAAGCAAATTTTATTCTTAGCGCGAATGATCAACGACCTCAGCACATTATCACGCGCAGAGCGAGGCGTGGCTGATGAAACGGAGATAATCGACGTAGCAGAGTTGGCGGCTCAGATAAATTCAGAATATTCACCTCAGGCGGGCGAAAAAGGTTTGGCTTTCAATTTGGATATCGGCGGGCGGCTTGGCGTGGTTAAGGTTTCTCGTTTATATCTAGAGGAAATTCTCCAAAACTTCATCACCAACGCCATTCGATATACACAAAAAGGCTCCATAACTTTATCCATCAAGAAAAATAAATCTGGCGAAATCATCTTCAAGGTTATTGACACGGGAATTGGCATTAGTAAAGCCGACATGGCAAAAATTTTCGACAAGTTTTACCGCGCAGAAGATTATAGAACTCGCGAGACGAAAGGCACTGGATTAGGTCTATACGTTTCCGCTAAGTTGGCGAAGAAATTGGGCTGCAAAATTGAGGTAGAAAGCCGATTAAACCACGGATCGACGTTCGGATTCAAGCTGAAAGAGTTCAAGAATAATGACAAATAATATTCGGTCAACTTGTTTTTTTGGACTGGATGAATTACAATGACTATTGACAGTCTGTGAAAAACAGACTTTTTAAATTGGGAGAAAATATGGCACAGAAAGGCAAGGCAAGCAGCAAAACTACGGTTCGTCGAATTAAGGCTACCGACGACGCGCCAAAAAAAGAAAAAACTGTAGCGAAAAAAATCAATAAACCAACAAAAATCACCACAAAAGCGTCTAAAAAATCTGGCGAAAAAGGTGGATTGATTGGATATTTCAAGGGCGCTTGGGAAGAGTTGAAGCTAGTTCGCTGGCCAACCCGCTCAGCAACTTGGGCAATGACAGCAGCGGTGCTTATCTTCACCTTTACGTTTGTCGTTCTGATTTTATTACTTGACGCCGCATTCAACTGGGGCTTTAACCAAATTTTGAAATAGAGGAGATATTATGAGTTCAAAACGATATGACGACAGTAAGCAATGGTATGCAATTCATACCTATTCTGGCTACGAAGAAAAAGTTGCTGAATCAATCCGCCAGCGAATCAATGGCGTTGATATGGCTGATAAGATTTTTGACGTTATCGTGCCAAAGGAAAAACAGATCCAGATTCGTAACGGCAAACGTAAAATTGTTGAAGCTAAGATCTTCCAGGGCTATGTCTTGGTTGAGATGAAATTGACCGACGAAACTTGGTACATTATCCGCAACACGCCGGGCGTTACAGGATTTGTGGGCGCCGACACTACGCCAACTCCAGTTTCTGAAAAAGAAATTGCGAAGATTAAGAAGCGAATGGGCGTTGAAGAGCCAAAGCATCAGATTGACTTCTCAGAAGGCGAAGTTGTTTCAATTATCGACGGTCCGTTCAAGGGCTTTGACGGCGCCGTGAGTGAAATTGATGCATCTAAGGGCACTTTGAAGGTTATGGTCAGCATGTTTGGTCGCGACACTCCAGTCGAGTTGGATGCCCTGCAGGTTAAAAAAGTTTAGCTTGCAATTTTAAGCATTTTTCGATATAATATTCGAGTTACGCACTACAAACTATAAGGAAGAACTATGGCAAAGAAAATTATTGGTAATTTGAAATTACGCATTCCAGCCGGTCGAGCAACAGCAGGTCCTCCAGTGGGATCAACGCTTGGTCAGTGGGGACTAAACATGATGGATTTCATCAATCCATTCAATGACGCTACAAAAGACATGATGGGCAAGGATGTAATTGTTCACATTCAAGTTTACGAAGACCGAACATTTACTTGGAACTCACTTGGTCAGCCAGTTGACGATATGATTCGTGAGAAAGCTGGAATCCAAAAGGGTAGCGGCAAGCCACACTCAGACAAGGTCGGTAAGATTACTCGCGCACAATTGCAAGAAATCGCTGAGGCGAAAAAAGACCAATTGAACGCAATCGATATCGAAGGCGCAATGAAAGTTATCGCCGGATCAGCACGCTCAATGGGCGTTGAAGTCGTCGACTAATCTACAGAACTTTTAGCAAATAGCCCCGGACTTCTCGGGGTTATTTTATGGGAAGATGTAATAAATGATTGTGAATAATATTTTAGACGACAGCGCAATCTCCGCGCTTAAAAATGGGCAATTGATAATTGCTAAAACTGACACGGTTTACGGAATATTAGCCGCTGCCAATTCAGAAAAAGCCGTCGAGAGATTATACGAAGTTAAGCGGCGCCCCTTAGATAAACCCGTTATTATTTTGGTTGCGGATATTGATGACATTCCTAATCTCGCGCCGTCGATCAAACGCAAATATCAAGAAATCTCCAAAAATAGACCAACAACAATCATCACCAAAGTGAGTCCTAATTTTCTACCGCACCTTCCGAGAAACGGCGGAACATTGGCATTCAGAGTCGTGCCAGAATCTCCATTAGCAGAGTTAATTCGAACCGTTGGTCTTTTGGCCGCGCCCAGTGCAAATCCATCAGGAGAAGAACCGGCAAAGAACATCACTGAAGCGATAAATTACTTCCACGAATTAGTGCCGATTTATGTCGATTCTGGAGAAACCGCCGACGCTCAACCGTCGCAAATTATCCGAATCAATGAGGGCGGGGAAATTGAGTTTTTAAGAAGATAATCCTCGAATAATTGTCAAAAAATCGCCAAATAAAAAAGACTTCCTCTGAATTACGGGGAAGTCTTTTTGTGCGAGTTACTTCACAAACGGATGTGCAATCTCCAAATCTGGACGCTTTTCCGCAATTCTCAGCAGCTCGTTATACTTAGCAATTCGCTCTGAACGCGACATTGAGCCAGTCTTAATTTGACCCGTGCCCAAACCGACCGCCAAGTGAGAAATCGTTACATCCTCCGTCTCGCCAGATCGGTGGCTCATTACTGTATTCCAGCCAGCGTTCTTCGCCATCAAAACAGCCTGAATTGTCTCAGTCAATGTGCCAATTTGGTTCGGCTTGATTAAGATCGCATTGCCAGCCTTTTCTTCAATTCCGCGCTTCAATCGCTCGACATTCGTCACCAAAAGATCGTCGCCAACCAATTGCGCAAAATTGCCCAAATCAGCCGTCATTTTCTCCCAATCTTCCCAAGCTTCTTCGTTCAATCCATCTTCAATCGAGAGAACAGGGACGCGTTCCAGCAGAGCTTTATACGTGCGAATCATTTCGTCAGCCGACAGAATTCGATGTTCAGTCGCCAAGTTATATTTGCCGTCCTTGTAAAGCTCGCTCGCCGCAACGTCCAGCGCAAAACCAAAGTCCACGCCTAATTTATAGCCAGCCTGCTCGATGGCGCGAGATAGCAACAAAATAGGCTCCATATTACCATTCCTGACATGAGGTGCATAGCCGCCTTCATCGCCAACCGTCGTAGGATAGCCTTCATCTTTCAGGATTTTTGCCAATGTATGGAAAACTTCCGCACTCATTCGAACTGCGTCCGCAAAAGTTGCCGCACTAGTTGGAATAATCATATATTCCTGAAAATCAGTCGCACCGAGCGCATGCTGACCGCCGTTCATCACGTTGATCATCGGCATCGGCAAGCACATTGTAGGATTTCCAGCCAAGCTATTGACATATTGATACAACTCCACGCCACGCGACTTAGCGGCAGCTTTCGCCACAGCCAGCGACACCGCCAAAATAGCATTCGCACCCAAACGCGCCTTATTCGGCGTACCGTCCAGACTCTTCATTTTTTCATCAATTGCGACCTGGTCGAACGGATTAGAGCCCTTCAAAGCCTGCGCAATCTCACCATTGACATTTTCGACCGCACGAAGAACGCCTTTACCGCCGAACGCCAACTCGCCGTCCCGAAGCTCAACAGCCTCGAAAGAACCAGTGCTTGCGCCAGACGGAACAGCCGCACGACCGAACGAACCGTCACTCAAAGTCACGTCCGCCTCAACCGTCGGATTTCCACGCGAATCTAAAATTTGCCTTGCTTGTATGTTTGTAATTGTTATATCCATAATTACTATTTTATCAAAAACAGCAATTATATGTTAATCTTCATTTTTCTTCAGGTCGCGCTGTATTATCACTGGCTCACCAATTTGAGTTTCACCCAACCCCGAATAAAACACCTTCGGACTATCACACATAGCGACGCGCACAACCCGAGAACCATCAGCCCCTCCAAGAACTAAAGGTCCTTCGCACCCATTAGTTAGCGTGTAAATATCCCTCTGCGCTTTTGCAATATTTTCATCTAGCTCGTCCATTCCACTGGCGGCCATTTTGCAAACAATTTTAGTAGATTGATCTTTATCTAATACCTCACCTGTAGCCTTATTAACCAATGTCACCTCATCACCACTAAACGCCATTTCTAGAAGTTTATTTACTGTTTTTCTGTATTCTTCTAAGTCGTTTAACTTTTCTATTATTCTTGGGCAAGACATACATTGCTCTGGGATATAGATATCTATCGTGCCTAAAGAACCGTCTTCGTTACCTACAATTTTCGTAAACTCACTCATAATATTACATATTATACAATTCTTCTCCATAAAAGTAAATATTTGCCTCAATCTCTAAAAATATGGTATAATTTCAACATTATCAATCAATGTTGGGAGGCTGATTTGTTAAGATGACAAATTGCCGTTCGTACCACAGAAAGGATTTTTTATGGCAAAGAAAGCCGAGTTGCTAGAAAAAGCAGCAGAACTAAAACTAGAAGTCAGTGAAAAAAACACAATCGCTGAAATCGAAGCAGCAATTGCAGAAGCTACAGACGCAAGCAAGCCTCAAGACAACAAAGACAAAGACGTTGTTGCTGAGCGCGAAGCTACTGTCGCTAAGTCTGGCAAACGCAGTCAAAAAGCTCTTGACGAAGCCGCTGAAAAGGCAGAGAAGGAAGCTCGCAAGGAAGCTGGCGACACTACTCCACAATCAGACGACGCCGAAGCTCACGTAAAGAAGGGTCCAAAGCCAGTTACTCGTCCACGCTTGGAGCGCCGCGGTAAGAAATATCAAGACGCTGCAAAAAACGTTGAAAAGAACAAATTGTACAGCTTAGACGAGGCTTTGAAATTGGCTACTGAAACCAGCCCAGTCAAGTTCGACGCTAGCGTTGAAATCCACATCCGCCTAGGTGTTGACCCACGCCAAGCCGACCAAAACATTCGCTCAACCGTAGCATTGCCACACGGTACAGGTAAGGATGTTCGCGTTGCTGTTTTCGCACCAGAATCAGAACACGCCGCCGCTAAAAAAGCTGGCGCTGACATCATTGGTGACGAAGAATTCCTAAGCCAATTGGACAAGGAAGAATTGAACTTCGACATTTTGGTTGCAACTCCACAGTACATGCCAAAGCTTGGTAAGTACGCACGTTTGCTTGGTCCACGCGGTTTGATGCCAAATCCAAAGTCTGGCACTGTTGCTACTGACGTCGCTAAAGCCGTTTCTGAAGCGAAAGCCGGAAAAGTTGAATACCGCGTTGATAAGCAAGCCATCGTTCACTTGTCAATCGGCAAGGTATCATTCGGCGCTGAAAAATTGGCAGAAAACGCACGCGCATTCTTAACCAGCTTGAACTCCCAAAAGCCATCCAGCTTAAAGGGCGTTTACGTTAAGAGCGTTGCAATTGCCACAACTATGGGTCCTGGCATTAAGGTAGAGAACTCTCTGTAATCTTTATATTTCAGGCAATTAAATCCCGTCAATTCTGGCGGGATTTTTGTGTTACTATTGCATTTTTCATTTTTTATGATAAAATAGTAGAGTCCACTAGGTACTGATGTTCGAGAGTTTCTTGATTTCCAGCCTAGCTGGATAAAAGGACCTTAACATCTGTATCTGAATCAACGACTACAGGAAGGACGCAGAAATGCGTAACCGAAACAGGACTCCGTTGAGAGTCTCGATCGTGGCAGCCTTCGTCGCGATTCTCGTATCGTTCCTCTTCGGAGGCGCAACACGAGCCGCCAACACCGCCAAGATCACCGCCAAGATCACCGCCATCTCTTCGGGCGGCTCCCAGGTCTCGTCACCTGTGACTGTCAAGGGTACTTGGTCTACCGAGAAGCTCGAGGTCGGACAGACTTTCACGGTTACGTCCGACGTCATCAACTGGGCGTACGACTTCCCGTTTACGGTGGATTCCGGCGACAAGATCGGCTCCTGCAAGGCTGACAAGGGCACACTTACGTGCTCTGTGGACAACGTCCCGGCCTCCATCGCGGACAAGACCGATATTTCCGGCACGTGGTGGACCAGCGCTCGCATCCAGAAGACTGCCGTCGGCAAGAAGACGGGTGAGATCACGCTGAACGGCAAGGTCTACCCGTTCACCTTCGGCGACAAGGACGGAGACGGAACCTGTGATAGTGACTGCTCGGGTGGTCACTATGAGGACGCCACCCCCGAAAATTCAAAGTGGGGGTGGACCAACCCGGACGGAACGACGTCCTGGATGATCACCTGGATTGCCGAGCCCGGTACTGTCTACACCATTCACGACGAGTACACTGAGCTCAGCGCTGGTGTTAAGTGCACGACTGGTGCCACTTGGGATCCCGAGACGACGGTTTACGCAGACGCAGAGTTCGTCGACGCGAACACCATCAAGGCAACTGCTCCCAAGGATGCCAAGGTCTGCGTGACCTACACGCCTAAGCCCATGGCCACTCCTGCTGGCGCAAAGACTGTCACGAATGTCGCAACGGTCAACGGTCTCAAGCTCGAGCGTACGATCGACGTGAAGGTCGACGGCGGAACTGATGGAGACGGTGCCACACCTGCTCCTACACCGACGCCGACTCCGACTCCGGCACCCACGCCGGAACCGACTCCAACCCCGGAGCCGAGCCCCGTGCCCACACCGGAACCGAGTCCGTCGGCACCGAGCCCGTCGACAACACCGTCGGCACCCACGCCGAACACGACCCCGTCGGTGACACCGACTCCGAGTCCGAGCACGACGCCCACGCGTAAGCCTCCGCTCCCCACTCCCGTTATTGAACGGTATAAGGAGCCTACGCCCTCGGCTATCCCCACACCAGCACCCCAGCACAAGAAGCTGGCGGTCACTGGTACAAGTGGAGACGTAGTCACCAGCGCGGTCGCGCTAGTGGCTCTCGGAGGCTTCCTCATTTGGGCGCGCCGTCGTCAGACGGCACACTCGGAGAGGTAACCCATCTCGTCGAGGGGTGTTAGTTTAATCGACTAGCACCCCTCAACGGAGAACCTACAGACAGATAGATACAGAAAGGAGGTTCCACCCACACCCGCTCCATCACGGAGCGGGTTTTCTCTTTGATTAGACCTAGAAACCTATTGATTTTATTACGTTATTATTGTAAAATAACAAATATGTCAGAATTAAATAACGAGAGTCTATTAGAAGGCGCTAAATGCGCGGAACTGTCCGCCAAAGAAGCTGATCGCTTGTTTTTCCAAATAAACCCAAATGTTCCAGACCAAGATTTAAGAGGTGCCAGAAAGACAGAAGCCGCGGAAGCTGCCATAGATATGTGCCGAAAATACCCAGTATTAAAACAATGCTTAGAATATGCGCTCCGCCACCCAGAATCTGCAGAATATGGAATTTGGGGAGGCAAAACCATCGCTCAACGCAGAAGAGTATTACGATTAGGCGAAAATGCAATAAATAAAGCGATTGAATCGGCTGGAAAATAATCACCATAACTCTTGTCTTTCGTTGTCATTTCTGCTACAATGGTCTGGAACATTACCAAAGACAGTGGCGACTTGGCGTAAAACAAGTATAAAAATGCCACCGAGGGATGAAACTAACAGTTTTATTTGACGTCTTTGGTAGTGCGAGAATCAAAGACGTTTTTTGATTCTCCATTACCGCACGTTAACAAATTGGCACATAACAAATTAACTCAATCAAAGAAAGGATTTTTATGGCAATTTCACGCGATAAAAAACAAACTTTGGTTGCTGAACTGACAGAGCTATTAAAAGACGCTAAGGGTACGGCTTTTGCTCGATATCAAACCCTTACCGTTGCCGACCTACAAGAACTACGCAAGGCAGCTCGCGAAGCGGGCGTTACCATCAAGGTTGTTAAAAACCGATTGATACGCGTAGCTCTTCAGGAAATCGATACTTACAAAGAAACCGACACCAGCTTATTGGTTGGTCAATTGGTTTACGCTGTAAGCACCGAAGATGAAGTTATGCCAGCAAAGGTATTGGACACGTTTGCAAAAACACATCCAGCATTACAACTTGCAGGTGGCTTCTCAGGCGAAGGCTTGGCAATTAGCGAAGCTGACGTTAAAGCATTGGCAGGTCTACCAAGCAAAGACCAGCTCGTTGCTCAAGTGGTATCACAATTGCTATCACCAGTACACGACACGGTCAACGCGCTTGGCGGCAATTTGCACGGACTTTTGGACGGCATCGAAGCCAAAGCTACTGCTTAAGTTTAGCAATCAACACTAGTAACGTTGCAACAATCGCAACAATATAATAATAAAGGAGAATATCAATGGCTGATATTAAGAAATTGGCTGAAGAACTTGTAAAATTGACAGTTCTAGAAGTTAACGAATTGAAAAATCATCTTAAAGAAGAATACGGCATCGAGCCAGCTGCTGCAGCTGTCGCTGTTGCCGGTCCAGCTGCTGGTGGTGACGCCGCCGCTGCTGACGAAAAAACTGAGTTCACAGTTACTTTGAAAGACGCTGGTTCTCAGAAGGTTGCAGTCATCAAGGCTGTTAAAGAAATCACTGGCCTAGGTCTAGGTGAAGCAAAAGCTATCGTTGACGGCGCTCCAGCACCAGTCAAGGAAAAAGTTTCTAAGGACGAAGCTGAAGCTGCAAAGAAAACTTTGGAAGACGCTGGCGCTACTGTCGAGCTTTCATAATTTGTTATACAATGCCAATTTGTTTCGTTTAATCACCGTCCGCTCTGGGCGGTGATTTTTATATCGCCAATCTTAATATCACGAACCGCACATCATTTTCAAGAGTAAAATTTGCAACACTTTTTCGTCCATATCTTATAGCGCTGTGGAAAATCAGAGAAAATCAAATGATACGACTTGATATAAATGTAAGGATATGCTATATATTAGTTAAGTATTATAAAAAATAGACAAAGGAATTGCGAGAACCATGTCTGAATTACCAGAAAAGCAAATTAAGCGTCTGAGGACACTTATTCAAGAGGCGGAAACCAATTTAGCTGCCGCAAAAGAATTATTGATTAGTATTATTGGCGACGATGGACAAGTTGTCACGCCAAAAAATTCGTCAGATGATGTAGCAGGAAAGATTATCGAAGGCGTATTTGATGGCCAGATGATGCTTAGCCCAGACGGCAAAAATTACCCAATCCCAGCTAACTACGCTTCAAAGTCGAAGCTGGTTGAAGGCGACCTGATGAAATTGACAATCGCTGAAGACGGCAGCTTTATCTACAAGCAGATCGGTCCTGTACCACGAAAGCAAGTTATCGGAACACTTGTCCAGCACGACGGAATTTACTACGTCGAGGCTTCCGGTCGCGAATATCGTATTTTGCTTGCTAGCGTAACTTACTTCCGAATTAACGTCGGCGACCAAGTTACAATCATCATCCCTGAAGACAATCCTGACGCAACTTGGGCTGCAGTCGAAGCTGCACTGTAAAATATTATGCTACCGAGCGAATTTTTGCTCAGTTACGCCAGTTTTAACACTGACAATAAGCCATTCGCCGAATGTCAAGTTGACGGTAAAATTGAGCGCCATGAATTGTTCGGACAAGATTTGTCTCTTGAGTTTGATTTTTCCGTCAAATATTGCACGGGTTGGGTGGATTTTGAGAATCGCTGTAGCCAAATCTGCCCAGACCACGCCACGGTTGATGAAAAGTATGAAAATTGCCTAAAATGCCGCGACAAAACTGGCTTTAATCCAGCATTTTATAACGCCAATTCGGTTTCTGTCCAACAAGAAAAAATCAATCAAAATCCGCACTTTGTTTACTTGGCATACTTCGCACCAAACGTCATAAAAGTTGGAATCTCGCAAGAAGAGCGCGGAATTCGGAGATTATTGGAGCAGGGAGCGCGATTAGCCATAAAATTAGAAACGTTTTCTTCGGCATTGATCGCCAGGCAGTACGAGGCGAAAATTTCCAAGCTGGACGGAATAATTGAAACTCTGCCAGTTCACAAAAAGATGGAATTGATAAAACTACCTTTTGACCATGCAGTCGGCGAAAGGGAATTGCGACAAAAATTACTTGAAATTGAGCAGAAAATTGGCGTGTCTTTTCCGAAATCCAAGCTAATTCCTTGCGAAGATTATTTTCAAACCGCTGGCGTTGATTTGTCACGTGTCGTTTTAATGAAGGATTATGGTCAACTGGTCGGACACGTACGCAGTGTCATAGGCTCAATTGTCATCACTGATTACGACGGTCAACTGCTGGCTTACAATCTTAAGAAATTCATCGGCTACCGTGCTAGAAAAATTACCAGACCTGTTGAGCTGGAACTGCCAAGCGAACAGCTGGCGCTATTTTAAAAATACCCACAATTCCGAATACTAGCGCGGGCAGTCCTTATTTTTACGAAATATTTTTCACAAAATGGCATAAATCTACTTTAGTCAACCTATTTTTTAGATGGCTTAGATGTTTTCTCGTTATCTTTTTGTAGTTCTTTAGAATCTGAGTGATTATTATTACTTCTAAATAGCACTAGCGATTTAGCTATTCCCGTCGCAGTGCCGATCATCACACCTTCTATCATTTTCCCGATTGCAAATAAAAATATTGTACCGATGATACAGATGATATAAATTGCTATTGTTCCAAATGAACCTGTCTTTACAGCAAACGAGTCTGAATCAACAACTTTATTTTCGATTTTGTGCCGATGTTTCATTTGAGCTCTAGCATCATTCACAATGGCTTTTTGTACTTCTGGCGGGTACTTATTAAATTCATCAGGGGGAGGTAAAGGCCCTGAGAATATCATACCCTTAATGATTCCTCGCTCGCGTTTTGGCAACTTATCGAGTAGTTCACCCTCAATAGACTCAGGATTTTCAGTTTTAGCTATGACGCTTTTCTTTGGCGCTGATTGTTTTCTAGCCATTGTATTTTATTCTTGTTATTTTTTAATGCCCTTGAATATTCTTTATAGACAGCCTTATAATCGTTTACTATTGCGTCGCTATCACTTACATTCAATATACATTTAGAACGAGTGTGCTGGTATGACTCTCTAGTAACAATTTTACTTGCGTAAAAAAGTGATTTAAGAAAACCGCTTGGTGGTGTCAAACATTTTTCTTCCATAGTTTTATTGTATCTTTTATCTATAGTTTGGTCAACGTATATGCGTAAAACGATAGGAATAACAACTTGTTGCAGGTCTAGACAGTCAGCGACGACTATCCTTTTTTAATAGAAGAGTGGAAGATTCTATAACGATCAAAAAACAACCAGCTAAAGAGTAATGATGAAATTGAAATCAAAGAAAACGACGAGATACTTGAAAATCCAACCGTGTCAGACCCTAATAGTTACTACCGTTTTTATGTCGCTGAAACAAAACACAAAATCGATCTGCGCTATCCATAAAAAATGCCGTTTTCTGATATAATTATCTCATGAGGAGCATGAGGGAATGAGTCAGGCGCTATATCGTAAATATCGCAGTCGCAGTTTGGATGAAGTTTTAGGTCAAGATCACGTGACTAGTATTTTGCGTCGAGCGTTAGAGCAGGGAAAAATTGCTCATGCGTACTTGTTGACCGGACCGCGTGGCGTGGGAAAAACATCGGTGGCGCGAATTCTGGCGCACGAGATTAACCACTTGCCATATGATGACGATTCTTCAAACTTGGATATTATTGAAATTGACGCAGCCAGCAATAACGGCGTTGACGACATTCGCGCTTTAAGGGAAAAAGCCCAAGTCGCGCCTGTTTCTGCGCCGAAAAAAGTTTATATCATCGACGAAGTTCATATGCTGTCAAAATCAGCATTTAACGCGCTATTAAAAACCCTGGAAGAACCGCCAGAACACGTGGTGTTTATCTTAGCTACAACTGACGCCGACAGACTTCCAGCCACCATTCTTAGCCGCGTCCAGCAATTTTTCTTCCGCCCAATTCCGACGGAAATTATGACACGCCAGTTAATGAATATAGCGAAAAAAGAAGGATTTGCAATTGAAGAGGATGCTGCCAGGTTAATCGCTGAACGTTCCCGTGGCGGATTCCGTGACGGCATTAGCACGCTTGACCAATTGTCGATTCTAGCAACATCAGACCAGCCACTGACGGCGAATATGGTTACCGAATATTTAGGACTGAGCGACGCGACGATGCTCGGCAATTTGTTGGATTCATATCCGTCCGACGACAACGAGAAAGTCTTAAACATCTTTCAGGAATTAGAAAATAGCGGCGCGAATTCAGTTATCGTGTCACATCAATTATTGTCGATTGCTCGCAATAGGTTACGAAAAAATCCGAATCTTATTGGGCTGGTTCAGCAATTGATCGAGGTTGATCGACACCCGCACCCAGACTTGAAATTATTGACGATATTTATGAATAGCAATTCTCAGCCGGCAGAAAAGTCAGTCGCAACAAAGAAAGATACAACTCAAGCTACGCCCCAAAAACCCGCCACAAAACCAACGCCAATTAAGACCGCAGAGCCAGCAAAACCGACCGAAAAGCCGATTAAAAAAGAAGAAAAACCAGTCGAGCCAGCAAAAAAACCCGCCGAAAAACCAAAGAAAACTGACGCGCCACTAGAGCTAAATTGGGAAAAAGTCATTGAAAGAGCGAAAGAAAAATCCCTCGGACTGGCGTCATTATTACAGAAAAGCCAGTGGTCGTTTGACGGTGAAAAATTGACAATTTACGCAGGTTCCGCGTTTTATAAGAAAAAGCTGGACGACGCGAAAAACAAACCATTGATCTCGGAAATTATCTCAGAAGAAACCGCGATGGATCTGGAAATTGATATAATTGGAGAGAAGAAACCGCCAGAGGACGAAAAATTGGCGAAAATTGCAGAATTAATGGGTGGCGGCGAAGAAGTTAAGCGGGAGGATATTTAATGGCAGATAAAAGCGAAGAAGTAAAAGGGAAGATACCGCCACAAAATTTGGACGCGGAAAAGAGTTTGCTTGGGGCGGTTTTAATTGACGAGGAAGTTTTGGCGGACGCTGCAGAAATTACTCACCCTAGCGATTTTTACGACAAGAATCACGGATTGATTTTTGCCGGAATGATGCGGCTATTTGAAAAACATAAGCCTGTCGACCTTCTGACCTTAACCGATGAATTGAAACGTAAGGATGAGCTGGAATTGGTCGGCGGATCAGCGTATCTAACAGAGTTAACAAACTACGTCCCAACGGCAGCGCACGCATCGGCTTACGCGGAGATGATTGCGCAAGCAGCAGTTCGCAGACGTCTGATAAAAGCGAGCGGCGACATTTCCGAGCTTGGCTATGACGAATCGACGACCACGCAGGAATTATTAGAGAAGGCAGAAGCTGAACTTTTCAGCGTGTCAGACCAATCAACCAAGCAAGATTTAGTCAGCCTGGAAAGTATTCTGACGGATAGCTTTGATCGAATTGAAGAGCTTAGTAAGAATAAAGGTTCTCTTAGAGGAGTCCGCACTGGATATCGTGATCTGGACAACATGACTGCTGGCTTACAAAAATCAGATTTGATCATTCTGGCAGCTCGTCCAGCCATGGGTAAGACGACGCTGGTGACGAATTTGGCTTACAACGTGGCGACGATTGAAAAGAATCCAGTTCTATTTTTCAGCCTAGAGATGAGCAAGGAACAGCTGGTCGACCGTATGTTGGCGGATGCGTCGGGAGTTGATAGCTGGAATATTCGCACCGGAAATCTGAGCGATGAAGATTTTGCAAAGTTGTCTGAGGCTATGGGAGAAATGGCTGAGGCACCGATTTACATCGATGACACACCAGGATTATCAGTTTTGGAAATGCGCACGAAAGCGCGTCGAATTGCTCATGAGAACCAATTGGGACTAATCATCGTCGACTATTTACAGCTTATGCAGGCCAATGGAAATCACAACGGGAACCGCGTTCAGGAAGTTTCGGAAATTTCCCGTGGACTGAAGCTTATTGCTCGCGAATTGAATGTGCCGCTAATTGCCCTGAGTCAGTTAAGCCGTTCTGTCGAATCGCGCACGCCACCAATTCCACAACTAGCCGACCTGCGCGAATCCGGTTCCATTGAGCAGGACGCCGACATCGTGAGCTTTATTTATCGCCCTGGATATTACGAGCCCGACAACCCGGAAGTTCAGAATATTACAGACCTCATCATCGCCAAGCATCGTAACGGCCCAGTCGGTAAAGTCCAGCTATACTTCCACCCAGAGCGCCTACGCTTTATGAGTCTGGATCGCAAGCATGAATAGAATTGTGTTATAATCGTACCAATGAAAAAGCAAAAAGTTACCGATATATTCCTTTACCGATGGCGCTACGTTTTCGGCTATACGCTGCTGGCGTTACTATACGTGGGGGCTATTATAATTTCCGCGTTGCACGTGCCGGGAGGTTTGTCGCAAGCAGAAATCGACATGGTCAATACGACAAATCACTTGAACTTCAGTATCGAAGGAATCGCTGTTACAAATTTGCCATTCCACCTTCTTCAATTGTTATTCTTCAAACTGTTTGGCGTCAGTTTATTAACAATTAAAGCGCCCGCCGTAATCCTTTCTATCGCCAGCTCCGTCGCTATTTTCTTCCTCTTAAAGCGCTGGTTTAAGCCATCCACAACGATTCTATCGCTATTAATTATGGCAACGACTGGTCAATTTTTATTCATCGGTCAAAGCGCAACTGTTGGCATTTTATACATCTTTTACACCGCGCTAACTTTGCTTTTTGCCACATTGATTCTCCAGAAAGCCCAGAACGCCTCCATTTGGCGAATCAGCTTAGCCATCACTACGGCACTCAGCCTCTTCACTCCGTATTTTTGGTATATCAATCTGGGGCTTCTGATCATAGCCTTTCTACATCCACACCCACGCTATTTCCTCATCTCCCGAAAACATCGTAAGTCTTGGATTGTGCCGTCCGCTATCTTATTCGCGATTGGTTGTGCGATTAGTTTTCTTTGCTATAAATCCCACGCGCTATTTTACAACCTCATCGGCATCAACGGCCTAAGTTTTGACATCGTCGCAAACCTCAGGACTTTATATTACACATACATCCGCATTTTCCCATCAGTCGTAGGGAACCAAATCACACCAATTATGGACATCAACGCAATGGTGCTAATCGGGCTAGGACTATTCCGCAGCTTCCAAAAAATCTCCAGCGCCCGCTCGTTTATGATTTGGTCATGGCTAATCTTAGCATTGGCGCTACTCATCTTCCAGCCAAGCCTCACCCCGATAATCATCATCCCGCTATTTATTCTCTTGGCGGTCGGATTGGAATCCCTAATGAACATGTGGTACGGACTTTTCCCGCGCAATCCATACGCTCGCGGCACAGGACTGGTTTTTATATCAATGCTAATTATCGTTATGGTGATGGGTGGCAGCTTCCGCTATATTGACGGTTATCGTTATTTCCCAGAAGCAGTTTCACGCTTTAATAAAGATTTATCTCTACTCCGTAAAAATACCGCGTCGACCGATTCATTCTCATTATTGGTCAGCAAAGAAGAATCACCGATTTACGAAGCGCTTAAAAAACACAACTATCACCAGATATCAATTATCCACACAGCGCCAGTGAATGTCGGACAGACTTTATATGTTAGCCACAGAGTAAAGTCTCAAATTCCGCAGACTTACTCTGGGCACTTGTCGTCAGTAATTGTCAATGATCATAAAGACGGCGACCGCTTCTATATCTACACATCCGATCGCAAATAGGGTATAATTGTAAGTGTTAAATAAGGAGGAATATGGCGTTTGATCAGGTAAAAATGCTGCAACAATTACGCAAAGCACAGAAACAATTAGGCAAAGAAATCATCGAAGTTGAGGCTGGCGATGGCGCTGTGATCGTACAAATCACTGGCGAGTTAAAGATTAAGTCCGTAAAGATTGACCCAGAAATGGTCGACTTGGAGAATATTGAAGAGTTGGAGCACTGGATCGAAATCGCAGTTCGCGACGGTATGACAAAGGCTCAGGAAGTCGCTGCTGAAACTATGAAGCCATTGATGGGCGGCTTGGGCAACTTGCCATTCTAAAGTCATGTCAATCGACATTTTACCAAAAGCACTAACTGCTTTAATTGATGATTTTGGTAATCTACCTGGAGTTGGACCGCGTACGGCTGAAAGATATGCCTACGCGGTTTTACGCCGCAACCCTAAATCCGCAAAGCAATTAGCGCATTCATTAGACCGATTGCACGACCGCGTAAAAACCTGCCCGAAGACATTTGCGTTGATCGACTCAGATGACGATGTGTCGCCTTTATACGCAGATTCGAACAGGAATAAAAAAGTCGTTTGTGTAGTTGAGGAGCCGCTAGATATTGTTGCTATAGAAAGAACAGGACAGTTCCTAGGTACGTACCACGTGCTGGGCGGCGTTATCTCACCAATTGATAATATTGGACCGGAGCAATTGCATATCCCAGAACTAATTGAGCGTATAAAAACCGACGACGTTCAGGAGATTATTATCGCTACGAACGCTTCAGTAGAAGGCGAGTCGACCGCGCTATTCTTACAGCGCTACATCCAGGAAGCTGGATTGAATACGACTATCACACGCTTGGCTAGAGGTATTCCAGTAGGCGTTGACCTTGAGTACGCAGACCAAATTACACTAACTCACGCACTAGAAGGTCGAAAACAGTTATAGACTCAACGGCTTCATCACCAATAAAAATACCCGCCATCTCGGCGGGTATTTCGTTGCTAGCTTAGCTTATTGCATTTGGCGGCGGCTAGCGATGTAAGCGATAGTAGCTGTAGTTAGTCCACCTAGGCCTAGTGCTGACATAATCGCGTCACTTGCACCAGTCTTTGGCAATTCTGGGCTAGGTGTTGGTGTAGGAGTAGGAGTTTCCTTACATTCGTCCAAGTTAGTCTTGTGAATCTTTTCGTTAAACTCTTCCTTTTTAATCTCCTTAGTATACTTCTTGCCACCTTCTTCAATTACACAGACTGTGATCTTAGCAGGTGCTTCTTTACAATCGTTTGGATTCTTTGAATGCTTGCTCTTGTCAAATTCTGATTCCTTAATTTCTGTTGGATATTTCTTAGTATTAAGGTCGCAAACGATCATTTTTGGCTCTGGCTTAACCGTAACAGTTTTTTGACAGTTAGGGTTTTGCCTCTTAACTTCACCAGTTTCTTTACCGTTTACAGTAATAGTAACTGTGTAGTTGCCTTCTTTTGCGTAAGTGTATTGAATTTCTGATGAGTTAGTTGTCTTGATGTTGTTATCACCGAAGTTGTATGTGTAGCTGGTGATAGATGCACCACCCTTGGCAGTTGCCTTAACGCTGAATTTGAAGGTGTTACGAGAAATTTCAGTTACTTGCAAAGCGTCACATGTTAGAGCAGGCTTTGCTGGAGGTGTTGTTGGATTACCCCAAACTGGGTTACCACAGTCTTTAATCACACCAGTGATAAATGAGCCGTTATTGTCAAACCATGCGTAAATATTGTAGCTCTTAGGTCCGTCAACGAAGCTCTGACCAGTTGTGTATTGGTAATAAGTATATCCGTTTGAGGTCTTGTAGCTACGTTGTGGCTGAGGCTGACGAGTACCAGCTTTAGACTGTACGGTTATAGCGTTTGTAGCTACAACACGACCGTCAACTGTAATATTACCATTTGCGTCAACTACACCTTCACGCATGTTTGAGCCACCTTGAACCATAGTCTCGGTAACGTACCACTCTTTGTATAGTTCTTTAATTTCTGTACGGCTGTATGCTGTTTGCAATTCTGACATAGAATGTGTACCACAGTATACAACGTTAAAACTGTTACAGCCGGCAGCCTGTGAAGGCGATGCCAACCAGATTCCACCGAGCATAGCAAATCCCAAAGAGATAGCAATGCCGATTTTCTTAAATTTGTCCATAAAAACTCCTCTTTTCCAGCCCTATCTTCAGGCTTTATGTCCTCATACTAGCACAATCTTTATATTTTGTCAATAATAATTTATAAAAATGTTTATGTTTTTTGATTGCGCAGTACTTTTAATAGTCCGTCACATATTATACCACTTATGTAATTAAAAACAATGTATATTATATTAGAGTAAAAATCATTTGTTATAATAAATAATATGCTAGATACAGCTAAACAATTCATTCAATCCGCAAACAATATAGTTATTATTCAAGCCGAAAATCCCGACGGCGACAGCCTGGGTTCAAGCTTGGCACTGGAAGAAGTCTTAAGCGACCTAGGGAAGACTGTTACTTTATATTGTCCAGTAGATATACCGAAATACCTTCATTACATTCGCGGTTGGGATCGAGTGCAGAACGACTTTCCGTTTCAAGCCGACGCCGCGATAATTGTCGATACAAGCGCGGATATCCTTCTTAGCAAGGTATTAGAAACTCCTGGAGCGCGACATTTCTTAGAAACGCACCCGACTCTGGTTATCGATCATCACACAGCCGAATCGACACTTAGCTTTGATCATATTATGTTATCCGAAACCGTCGTGGCGACCGGGGAATTGCTATATAAACTGTTCAAGTATTCTGACTGGAAGATAAATGCCCAAGCCGCAGAAAACCTATTGATAGCTATTATGAGCGATAGCCTGGGGCTTACTACGCAAAACACTACGGCTCAGACTTTCCATACGGCGGGAGAACTTACAGAGCTGGGCGCGTCTAATGCGGAAATTGAAGAACGACGACGCGAATTTATGAAAAAATCGCCAGAAATTTTGGCGTACAAGGGAAAATTGATCGAGCGAATCGAATATTTATTAGACGGACAATTGGCGCTGGTGCATGTGCCATTTGAAGAAATCCAAACCTACAGCGACGCCTACAACCCCGGCGCGTTGATTGGCGACGAACTGCGGCTGGTTGAAGGCGTGGCGCTTAGTTGCGTTATTAAAACTTACCCTGACGGCAAATTAACTGCGCGCTTACGGGGTAATTTACCAATTGCCGATACTGTGGCTGGATACTTCGGTGGCGGCGGCCATCCGTACGCGGCAGGATTCCGCGTATATGAAAGCTATGATGAAATCGTACGGGAACTAGTTACAGCGACGGATCAAGCACTCAAAAACGATACAAGCGCTTCATAGTTAGCGCTGAACACGCCTAGCCTCCTATAAAATTGACTTTATCCTTTAGCTACGCTATATAATACTATATGCATTCCAAGGAGCTTATAGGTAGCAAAGCCATACTTGATCTATCAGTTGGCGACTCCACAGAAGTGACCATTGGTAACAAAAAATACCAGTAAGTATCGTCAGAATTCGTAACTTTAGTGAACTCTCAGAGTAATTTTTGGTAAACTAACTTAACACAAGGAGTGTGGCTACAATGAAAACCGAGTATGAAGCCAAATTTGTCAATATAAACACCTCTAAGATTAGACAGAAGTTGCGGTCTCTTGGTGGATCATGCGAAAAGCCTGAGCGGCTAATGCGACGAGTAACAATTGATAGCCCCGAAATGAAGCAGAACAAAGGCTATTTGCGCGTCCGCGACGAGGGCGACCGTGTGACGATGACTTACAAGCAATTTAATAAATCATCCGTTGACGGCGCCAAAGAGTACGAGGTGAACGTTGATAATTTCGAGGAAACCATCGCTATCCTAGAAGCCGCTGGTCTACCATATACCTCTTTCCAGGAGTCCAAACGCGAAACGTGGCGACTGGGTGATGCTGAGATCGTCATTGATGAATGGCCGTGGCTGGCACCGTATATCGAAATTGAGGCGGACAATGAGTATATAGTCAGGGAGACCGCCGAGGCTCTTGGTTTTTCGTGGGACGATGCGATTTTTGGCGATGTTATGGCGGCTTACCGAGCGCAATATCCCCACCTGGCTCCGTTTGACACTGTAGCCTCGATACGAAACGTCACCTTTGATTCGCCGCTGCCAGACATGCTTAAAGATTAGCCTTGAAGATTATGACGAAGTTATGCGAAAATTAATTACAGCGACGGATCAAGCTTTGCGAGAAGCAGGGCAAGGCTAAAAGTTAAAAGTGGGCAATATTTCGCGCTGGTGATGACAGATTATCCTGATCCGCTTGATCAGAGTAGAGAGTTGAAGCAGATTTCCGGTGAATACGAGTTTGAATTCGCGCACCTCATCAAGCCGTATGCCAACGACCAGCATATTGAAGTTCATCCGAACGACGACATGGACGACGGCTTTTTCGTGCCAGACCCGAAGAGTTATTATCGGTATTATTTGGCGGCGACGAAGCAGAAGCTGGATTAGTAATTTATTTAGCGATTCTTACAAACAGTAGAAAAATATTTTGTAACCGCAACAGAGTTGAGAAAAAATATTATACCACATTTTTGACAAAATCTATTGATATTTTATTCTATTAGTGATATACATATACTAGCTTTTGTTGACAAGTCGAGTAAATCCTTGTCCGAAAGCGCACTTTGACAGACAGTTATATACAAGGTGAGTTTTTATTCCTTTTGCAAAAAATAGAAAAGAGGCGTGAAATCTCACCTTGTGACAAAACGTTACTTAGCCATCAAGGGGTGAGAAGATAGGAAAGAGATCATGGATGATAACATCCTGAAGATCAACGGAAAGAGCCTCTCTTTCAAAGAGAGCGACATCAAGCTCTTCAGAAAACTGAAGAATTCCATCGACGGTCTGGATCGCGTCCTCCGAGAATCTGGGAAAATCCCAGACTGGAAGAGGAAGGAGTTCATCGCCAATATGACCGAGGGGTATCTTTCGGTCATGCTTGTCTTGCATGACATTTTGAGTTCTACTCTAGATGTCAAGTACCACTCTGTTCGCGAAGCAGTACATGCTTCGTATTCGGCGGAGCAGAATCTCGTTGATGTATTTGTTGCAGCGGGAGCTGCAGCCAGGACTCAGCCCCGGATGGCTTGGGCGACCATGACACAGTACAATCGTCTTGCGTCGTGTCACGCCAGGCTACAAAAGCGCCTGAACGGCGCAACCATCTCTGCCTTGAAAAAGGCAGTGCGCTCCTTGGAAGAACAGAGGAAGGGAGTGAAAGATCTCGGAAACTATCTCGTAGAGATCGCGATATTCTCATTGCAAATAGAGGAGAATATCGAGACGCTTCTCGACAATTCCGATCTTCTTCGACTGGAAGAGCACCAAGTCTCCCAGTTGCACAAACTACTCGGGAGGGTTAAAACCCTCCTAGAGTGGAAGCGTCCTCAGGACTGATCTTCCGACGGGAGAAATGGCAGGCGGCGTTTTGTAATAATACTGTCTGTCATTTCTTCCTTAAAATTATCAAGTCCCGTTGGGGCTATTTTTATACCAATTTTGAAAAACTGACCATAGTGCCGTACAATAGAACTAATGATAAAACTCTATAACACGCTCACTAGACGAAAAGACAAACTGACGCCGCTTGACAGAGAAACGGTCAAATTTTACACCTGTGGTCTAACAGTTTATTCGCAGCCGCACATCGGCAACTGGGTTGGCTATATTTACTGGGATGTATTGGTGCGACTGCTACGCTGGCAAGATATTCCCGTTGTTCGAACGCAAAACATCACTGACGTTGGACATTTGACAAGTGATGACGATAACGGCGAGGACAAAATGGAAAAAGGTGCGCGCCGTGAAGGGAAGACTGCCTGGGATGTGGCGGAAAGATATATTTCCATAGCCAATCACGAGGCTTACGACGTGCTGAAATTGATAAAACCAGATTACTTGGTGCGGGCGACGGATTATATTCAGCAGCAGATTGACTTCGCAAAAGGGCTGGACGAAAAAGGATTTTTATATAAAATCGACGGCGATGGCATGTATTTTGATACGTCGCTTTTGAAGGATTACGGAAAATTGGCGCGACTGGACGTGGCGGGCCTGGAGGCTGGCGCCAGAGTGAGCGTCGAAGGAAAGCGCAATATTACCGACTTCGCCGTATGGAAGTTTTCACCAAAAGACGCCAAGCGCGATATGGAGTGGGATAGTCCGTGGGGAGTCGGTTTTCCTGGCTGGCATCTGGAATGTTCAACAATTGCCCGTGAAACACTTGGGGATTCTATTGATATTCACGCGGGCGGGATTGATCATATTCCAGTTCATCACACGAATGAAATTGCCCAGAGCGAAAGTCTGACTGGAAAACAATTTTCTCAAATTTGGCTGCATAATAATCACATAAAAGTTGACGGCCGAAAGATGAGCAAATCACTGGGTAATATTATTACACTGGACGATATTATTTCGCGAGGGTTTAGTCCGATGGCGTTTAAGCTGGCGATTCTCAGTAAGCATTATCAAACGGAGGGCAATTTTACCTGGGAAATCCTGGAAGCAGCGCAGGCGCGATTGAACCATTGGCGGGATTACGCGGTTCTGAGACATCAAACTCACGACACGCTGGAAGATGATGACGATAAGGACGAGCAGGACGATTCGGTTTCGTTGCTAGCGGGACGTCAGGCATTGGTCGAGAAATTGAACGACGATTTGGATACTCCAGGCGCACTGGCGTTGATTGATGAAGTATTTTCAAAGTTGGATCATACGCCGCTTGATAAAATTCAT
>SDRQ01000006.1 GCA_007845355.1 TM7 phylum sp. oral taxon 352 | reverse complement strand
AAAGGACAATATAAAGATAGTGAAGTGGCTGGCAGTAAGGGTAATCTTGAGCGATTTTATAAATTGAAATTAGCTAAACGTTAAACCTAAACTCAACAACGTCATTCGGTTGCATAACGTAAGTTTTTCCTTCGGTGCGAATTTTACCGTTTTCACGGGCCTTAACTTCCGATCCTGCGGTGACTAAATCGTTAAAATCAACAATCTGTGCGGCAATAAATCCGCGTTCAAAATCCGAATGAATAACGCCCGCAGCTTGCGGTGCAGTCCAGCCTTTGTGAATTGTCCAAGCGTGGACTTCTTTTTCGCCCGCAGTTAAGTAGCTTTGTAGTCCGAGCGTATCGTAGGCCGCGTGAATAAGTTTGGCGAGTCCAGTTTCCTTGACGCCGTAGCTTTCTAATAACTCTTTGGCGTCATTTTCAGATAATCCCTTCAACTCTTCTTCCAGTTTTGCGCAGACAAAGACGGCTTTTGCAGGACTTACGAGTTCGGTTAGTCGGCTCTGTAGGTCGGAATTGTTCAACCCTTCCTCGTCGACATTAAACGCGTAAATTACTGGCTTGGCGGTAAGAAGGTGTAGGTCGGAAATTGCCTCAAAATCCACATCTGACAGGGCGGAAATTGGTACGCCTTTTTGTAAACTGTCGATTAAAGACTGCAGATATTCAACTTTTTGGCGAGCTTTTGGGTTTGCTTTGGCTTCTTTTTGAAGCTGGGGCAGGCGTTTTTCAAGAGTTTGTAGATCGGCCAGAATCAGCTCAGTATTTATAACCTCAATGTCTTTCTTAGGGTCAATTGGCGCTTCATCGTGGCGCAAAATTTTTGAATTTTCGAATGCACGGACAACGTGGATAATCGCGTCGCACTCTCTGATGTTGTGAAGAAATTTATTGCCCAAACCTTCACCCTTAGATGCGCCAGCAACTAGCCCAGCGATATCAACGAAAGTGACGGTGGCTGGAATAATTTTTTGTGCGTGATAAAGATCGGCTAAAATTTGCAGGCGATTATCTGGCACAGGAACGATTCCTGTGTTCGGTTCAATTGTCGCAAACGGATAATTAGCCGCCAAAATATCATTATTTGTTAAAGCGTTAAAAAGTGTCGATTTGCCGACGTTCGGTAAGCCAACGATTCCAATAGATAAACTCATATATTTATTATATCATCTGCGTAATCTTTGATATAATTATAAGCATGAGAAGAAAATACTCATTGCCTAAGGTGGGCATGCTGGCAATAGTAGTGGCTTTAGCTATTTCAGTAACGGCTTTTTTTATCTATACGTACGCGGCGCCAAGCTCGCCAAATTGGACGATAACTGGTAAATCCTGGGTTACTAAGCAATTTAATCCATCAGATACCACTAATTATGGATCTAGTTGGACTGTTGCTCCGGGGAGATTAAAGAATGTGAAGCCTGGAGATACGGTTGATTGGTGGCATAGTCTTTTTGTTAGCGGAGGAGCCACTGACAATGTCGTGACTGGCGTACAGCAAGATGTGTTCGATTTAAGCTCAAATCAGCCGATGGATAATGATGTCAGTCTGAACGACAGGGGGGCTTGGCATAATGAAGATCCTCGATGGTTTAACGTTATGACGGATTGGAAGGATTATGCTTGGAGACGAATAAACAATCCAGCGGATTATAACACTACCTCTATGGAGGCGTTGAACGGTAAATCTCGGCTTGAGGATCTTCATGGCGAGCTTGGAAAGAATAAATTCATGTATACACGAGGCATTAAAAGAGAGGATATGGGTAAGCGTATCTGTCAGCGAATTTATTGGAGCAAGCGCAATTCTTTGCCGGTTTCGGGATGGGGCTATTCGCAGTATGCATGTGTAGAGGTTCCGTATGATTATGACGTAGAGCCTTCGGTCAGTGTTAACTCGGATTACATTGACGCAGAAAATGTCACGAAAATTGAGGGAATAAATGCTGGGTTGAATAATAAGGGTACGTCAAAAACTCAAAATTCTTCGTATGCACTTGCTCGGTTTGTTGTCAGAGGGGCTGAAGTATCGGGACTTACGGGCAAGAGCGATGTGGTTTCGTTGCCTGGTGGTACTGCTGATAATGATTGGCCGTGTGCAATCGTGCGACTGATTAAAGGACAATATAAAGATAGCTTGAATATTGATAGTGGCGCGTGTGGAAAAATTGTTCAAAACACCGGCAGTCAATTAAACACCGGTCAGACTCCAGTGGCTACAAATCAGATAGATAATCTGGATAGGGTTAAGCTAAGCGCTAACGACAGCCTATGTTATGTGGTTATGGTCAGTAATTACAACGGTTCGGCGCCTTCGACGGATTTTAAATACGCGGTTAAGTGTATCAGATCGTCAAAAAGACCAAAGGTTCAGGTTTGGGGTGGTGATATTAAGACAGATAAAGAGGTTATTACCAGCAGGACATCAAATAATGTGAATGTTCCTGATGAGAATCTTAGCCGTATTGAGCTAGATAAGACCTCTATACGAGCAAAGGGGCTGTGGGGTACAGGTTTAGACAAAGATGGTAATAAAATTGGAGGCGATGTTCACTTTAGCCCTGGCGAATACGGCTTTAAGGGGGGCAACGACGCTGATCCGCACTGGTCTATAGTGTGTGCTGAGGATCAGTATGGCGGTAATGGAAACCAGAGAGCATATAAGAAGTCTACTGGACAGCCAGATTATCTTCCGAGCTGCCATGGTGACGCAACCAACCTAAAAGACGACTATCAAGCCAGAACGGTCGTAACGACACAGTGGCGCAATCCTAGTGGAGGCGATGTATTGAGAGATGGTTATATTACATGTACACCCGATTCTATGTATCACGATATAGTTGGTGACGCATCACTCGTTTATAATCCTGGTTATTGCAAGAGGGGCGTTTGGAGAACATCTGACTCTGCGAAGTGGATTAGTATGAATAGTTTTGGTCGGCATACACATTCTAATAGTAAACCAGATCCAGCGAATCTAAACTGTCGGGATGATACTCGCCCTATAGCAGAAGTTATCTCGTGCTCGAATACGTACGTCTTTAGGTTAAAAGGTATTAATTTAGGAGAGCTAAAAGATGCTAAGAAGCTGGAGATTGGTTTTAGTGGAGCCGTAGATAACTATGTTCGAGTGAAAATTAATGGTCATGAAATGAAGGTGTTGGGTAATGAAAACGGCGCAAGACCTGAGGGAACCCAGTATTCTGGTTGGGGTTTTCCGGGTTATGTTGTAAATTCCCGGTTTACTGCTGAGACACAGCCGGGCACTGTTTTATACGAGAATAACAACTTCATCGATATTTATGTAAAATCTAACCCATCGCATATGGGGCTACTGATCGAGGATATATCATTGGCGTATAAGATGGCTTATACAAATCAGAATGTGTACGGTTCTTGGGGTGAATATGGAATTATTGCTAATGGTAAGGCGGATTCGGCTTCGGGGGCTGGATTGTCATCGTCGTTTAATGGTCGCTCGGGAGTAACTCCACGTGACTATAATAAGCTAACTTTCGCCAATATTCCAAAGTTTGGTAATTTTAGCACAACTAATTCCGTTCCAGACAACTTCACTTTGCCTTCGGTTCGTGGAGCTAGGGGTAATATTTCTGGCAATGTAGATGTGAATAGTCTAGCTTCAGGTGAATATAACGCTGGAAACGTAACATTAACGGGGTCAAAATTAAGCGTAGGCAAGAGTATAGTCATAAAGTCCTCGGGCGTAGTTAGGATTTCGGGTGATTTGCTATACACAGACACGAATGATGTGCGCCAATTGCCACAACTAATTATCTACGCGAAGAATATTATTATAGAGCCTTCGGTTGGAGAGGTGAATGCTTGGTTGATTACTCAGAAAGACGGATATGTTAGTACCTGTGGCGTGGTAATTAGCGCCGGAGGTTGGCTGAGTGGAGTTTCTGAATCTTCTTGCGGTAAACAGCTGAAGGTTAACGGGCCAATTAAAACTGGACGCTTGTTTTTGCGACGAACGTACGGCGGAAAGCATGCTTCATCTGCAAAGAATGATCCGAACATGCATCCTGGAACTCCAGCAGAAATCATCAATTTGAGGGCTGACACTTATATTTGGGCTTACAATAATTATCGAAACACTGGCGCGATTAGTACGATGAATGTTCGTGAATTGCCGCCAAGATATTAAAAGTTTGCAAATTAAAACGCTAATGTATATAATTGTTATTAGTTATGAAATTAGCAAAAGGGTTGGGCGAATTCTTCGGACTAGACATCGATACGAATGCGGTGCGAGTGGTTCAATTGTCTCGTACTGGCGCGGGATGGAGTTTGTCTCATTACGGTTATACACCAGTTGATTCTAAGATAACGAGCGGCGACTCTCCAGAGTCTAAGCGACGTTTGGGTGAGGCTATTATGACCGCCGTTGGTCAAGCCGGAATTAAGACGTCTAATGTGGCTGTTGGTTTGCCGTCAAATAAGACGTTTTCTACCATTATTGACGTGCCGAAAGTTCCTGAGCAAGAACTAAAGGCAATGATGAAGTATCAAATTGACCAATATATTCCAATGTCTTTGGATGAGGCAGAAGTTGACTGGGCTTTATTGGGTGATAGTTTGCATGCTCAGAATCAGTATGAGATTTTGCTGACAAGTACAGCGAAGTCTTATGCGGAAGAGCGTCTGGAATTAGTTGAAAATCTTGGCTTCAATGTGATTGCCGAAGAGCCGAACGCTATTGCTATGGTTCGCTCTTTATCGGCTACCGATTCTCAGGATGCGCGTTTGATTATCAATATGGGCGAAAATTCAACGGATTTGGCGGTTGTCTACAACGGAGCGCCGCGGCTTATTCGTATGATTCCGACAGGGCTTTCGTCTTTGGTTCGATCGGCGGTTCAGAATCTTAGCGTCCAGGAAGATCAAGCTCGTCAATTTATTTTGAAATTTGGTTTGGCGCCGGATAAATTGGATGGTCAAGTATTAAGGGCAATTGATTCAACTCTCGACAATTTTTCTTCAGAGTTAGTGAAATCTATAAAGTTTTTCCAAACTCGATATCCAAGCGTAGCAGTTTCTGGAATTTTGTTATCAGGGTTTGGTTCAGCTATTCCGCAACTTGATGGATATGTGATGAATAAAACTGGAGTCCAGTCAATTGCCGCAGATCCGTGGCAGCGTGTTCAAGTTTCTCAGTCGGATCAACAGCAATTGGCGCCGATTGCTTCAGAATTCGCTATTGCCGTAGGTCTGGCACAAAGGAGTAATATATCATGATTGAGATAAATCTTCTTCCAAACGTTAAGCGTGAGCTATTGAAGACTCGGGCTATGCGCAATCGAGTTATTTCGATATCGTTCTTAGTGGGCGGTGCTTCGATTGCGGCAGTAGTTGTTTTGGCGTTGATTTTGGGCAGCCAAATTGCAGCCGAGTCGGTCCAGAACGGAGTTATTAAAGATAGAAACGATAAATTGATGGCGGTCGAAGATCTCAATAAGGTTGTAACGATTCAACATCAATTAACAAAGATCAATGAGCAGCATTCTGGAAAGAAGCTTAATTCAAGGATCTTTGATGTTGTAACGGCGGTTAATCCAGTTGCACCAAATAATGTTAGTTTTTCGGATATAAAAGTCAATCCTGGGTCAAAAACTATTACTCTGGAGGGTAGCGCGGTTAATGGCTATAGTGCGTTAGAGACTTTAAAGAAAACCATCTTGAATACGAAAGTTCAGACTACTGATGGTGATAAAAGTTCCGAGGTTAGCCTAACTAAGGAGATAAAAGATGGCGATACTAGTTTTGGAGAGAATTCAGAAGGTAAAAAAGTGTTACAATTCTCGTTCTCGTTTGAATACGCAGAAGAATTACTAGCGCCTGCAAATAACGGTACAGTTTCCGTATTGACGCCAACTGGTAAGGTTGATGTGACGGATTCACGTCAGGGAATTCCAGATAGCTTGTTTAAGAGTAACTCGAAAAAACAGGAGAAGAAATAATGGCGACCGATAATAAAGAAGTTGCAATACGCAAGCGTCAACAGATTGACTCATCGAAAAAGACTATGTTTATTTTTGTGGCTTCTGCGGCATTTTTGGCGGGAATTGCGCTTGTTGTGAGCATATTTTTGGTACAACAAATTGTATTTCATTCGAAGATTCTTCTGGAGAAGCAAAATACTATTTCTCGTCTAGATAAAAACTTGTCATCAGTTGATGAATTAAAGAAGAATATCCGAGTTTTAGACACGAACACTGCTCTTAACTCTATAAAATCAAGCAGCGAAAGTAATGCTCTTCAGACGATACTGGATGCATTGCCGGATAATGCGAACGCCGATGCTCTTGGTGCTTCATTGAAGAATAAATTTATTGACACGACCACCGGTGTGACTATTCAAAACCTGACCGTTGCTCAATCTGGATCTGATAGTGAAAGCTCTGAGTCAACGTCTGAAAATGCCATATCATTTACTATGGAAGTGAGTGGTTCGGCTGAAAAATTGAAAGAATTGTTAACTAAGTTAGAGGCGTCTATTCGAGTCATTGACCTAAAGATCGTGGAAATCCAGCGAAATGAGGATAGATTGAGCTTAGTGGTTCGAGGTGTTGCTTATTACGAGCCAGCACAAACAATACAATTAGAGAATAAGGTGGTTAAGCCATGAAGAAAACAGACATAGCAATGGTAATATTGATCGCGGGTGTGGGTGTGGCAATCGGCTATATTGTCGCCTCTAACATCTCGTTCTTAAAAGTCCCAGAATCTGGCACAAAAGTACAGACTATTCGAGAAATATCACCTGACGTCGAAAAACCAAACCCAGCGATTTTTAATAATAATGCGATAAATCCAACTGTTGAAATATTCGTAGGTCAAGATGCAGCCAAATAGAGAAGGGGTGTAAATGGCTTTACTGACGGACGACATCCAAGATAAGTTGATCGAGCTGCTCGTAAACGAGGGGCTTATTGAGAAGTCTGTCATTGATGATGCCTTAAAGCGTGCCTCTGAGAGCGGCAAGCCGTTATTTAGTTTGCTTAGTGAAGAGGGGTTGCTTGACAATGAACTATTAGTTCATGGTGTGGCTCAAGTTTCGGGCGTGCCGTATGTCAATCTGTCGAATAGTGTTATTAGCCAGGATATTTTATCTCTATTACCGTCCGATGTTGCTGAGAGATTTATGGCTGTGCCGCTGGCCGAGGTTCAGAACCGACTAGCGGTAGCGATGATCGACGCGAATAATGTTCAAGCGGTGGACTATTTGTCGAATCGCATCCAGCGTCCGATAAAAGTATTCATGGCTTCGGAAGAGAGTGTCCGTCACGTCTTAGATCAATATAAGACTGACTTGTCATCTGTTAATGTAGCGGCTCAGGCTTCTCAGGAAGAGTCTTTGTCGGAGGCTGGCAATATTAAAACGATTGTCCAAGATTCACCAATATCACGGGCGTTATCGACAATTTTGGAATACGCAGTGAAGAGTCACGCGTCCGACGTGCATATTGAGCCATTAGAGAAGGCTTTGAAGATTCGTTGTCGTGTTGACGGTGTTTTGCGTGAAATAATGCAGCTCCCAAAGAGTATTGAGCCGGCGTTGGTTAGTCGTATTAAGATTCTTTCCAATCTGAAAATTGACGAGCATCGCATTCCTCAGGACGGTCAATTTGCGGTTAACGTTGCAGGTAAAGAGGTTGACCTTCGTATTGCTATCTCTCCTGTCGTTTGGGGTGAACAGGTGGTTATTCGTCTGCTTGATAAGAGTGGAAGTTCTTTCAATTTGGAAGATATGGGCTACGCTGGGCGTGCATTAAGAACGATCCGTAAGGGAATTAAGCGGCCAAATGGAATGATCTTAACGTCGGGTCCAACTGGTTCTGGTAAGTCAACGAGTTTGTACGCGTTGATTAAAGAGATTAAAGACGACGCTGTGAATATTGTGACGCTTGAAGATCCGGTTGAGTATAAGATGGATGGCGTCAATCAGATTCAGGTGAACGCGGAAGTTGGCTTGACGTTTGCTTCTGGGCTGCGCTCAATTTTGCGTCAAGACCCAGACATTGTGATGGTTGGTGAGATTCGCGATAATGAAACAGCAAATTTGGCTATTCAGGCAGCTTTAACGGGGCACTTGGTTTTCTCGACACTTCACACAAATTCCGCCGCTGGTGTGCTGCCGCGTTTGTTGGATATGGGAATTGAGCCGTTTCTTATCGCCAGTACGGTTAACACAATCATCGGTCAGCGTTTGGTGAGGCGAGTGGCGCGCCGTCGGGATATTTATCAATCATCACCGCTGGAAACGCAGGCAATTCGCGAGGCGGTTGGTGGATTATTGCCGCAAACAAGGGAGCAGGTTGCTCAATATGCGCAAGATTTGGGATATGAAAGTTTGCCGCTAGCGACGCAGGCGTCGTTTGCCTTGGCAAAAGGAAAAGATACGCCGCAAACTCCTCGCGGTTATGCTGGTCGAGCTGGTTTGTATGAGGTCATGGATATTACTGAAGAGATTCAGAATTTGATTGTTAAGCGTGCAACTTCAGCGGAAATCCAGCGAACGGCAATTCAACAGGGTATGATTACGATGCGTCAAGATGGTTATCTGAAGGCGTTGAACGGAATAACGACAATAGAAGAAGTTAATAGGGTAGCGGCGGATACCGCGTAAAAGGAGGAAATATGAATAATCAAGAATTGCGAATTGAGATTTTGCTGGAAGAAGTCGTTAAGAAGCGAGCTTCGGACCTTCATATTCAAGTTGGTTTGCCGCCAATGCTACGAATTGACGGTTCATTAATGCCGGCCGCCGGAACTCAACCATTGGACGAGCCTGCAGTTGAGAGATTGGTATTTCAGATTCTTGATGAAGATCAGCGACAGATTTTGCTAAAAGATAAGGAATTCGACTTTTCGTTTGCGTTTGGTACACTGGGACGATTCCGAGTTAACGCCTTCCATGAGCGTGGCAATTTGGCTGCAGCTCTACGCTTGATTCCAAATGAAATTAAGTCAGCGTCTGAGCTGGGTATGCCACCAGTTGTTAATACGTTTGCGGATTTTCCTCGCGGTTTAGTGTTGGTCACTGGTCCAACTGGTTCCGGTAAGTCAACGACTTTGGCGGCGCTGGTTGATAAAATTAATTCTGAGCGCTCACAGCATATTATTACCATTGAAGACCCTATCGAGTTTACTCACAAGTCGAAAAAATCAGTGGTAGTTCAGCGTGAAGTTCACTACGACACTTATTCATTCTCTGCGGCTTTACGTTCGAGTCTTCGCCAAGACCCAGATGTTGTGCTGATTGGTGAGATGCGCGACCTCGAGACGATTTCAGCAGCGATTACAATTGCTGAAACTGGACACTTGGTGTTTGCGACGCTACACACGAACTCTGCCGCACAATCAATTGACCGTATGATTGACGTGTTCCCGCCACACCAGCAGCCACAGATTCGCGCTCAGCTCAGTAATATTTTGATGGCAATTTGTTCGCAGCGACTAGTCCCGGCTATCGGCGGTGGACGAGTCGTGGCGGCAGAGGTTTTGATTGCTAATCCAGCGGTGCGCAATATTATTCGCGAAGGTAAATCTCACCAATTGGATGCCGTGATTCAGACTGGTGCTGACCAGGGAATGCAGACGATGGATCGAACTTTGGCCAATTTGGTGCAGAACGGTACGATTACGTATGATAGTGCTCGTGAATTTGCTGTCGATTTGACGGAATTTGAGAGGTTGATGAGGGGGTAATAAATGAAAAAATACAATTATGAAGCCAGAGATAGCGCAAGTAACAAAATCGTTAAATCAGTTGTTCAGGCTGATAGTGAAAACGCTGCCGCAAAGCTTTTGACGGCGCAGGGCTTTGTGCCGTTAAAAATTGAATTACAAGACGATAAAACAAATTTCTTTGCGAGGTTTTCTGGTAGAATCACCACTAAGGATAAGGTTGTGTTTACTCGTCAGCTAGCAACTCTTATTGGAGCAGGGCTACCTTTGGCGCAAAGCCTTCGAACGGTTCAGGAGCAGACTACGAATAAGCGCATGCAGGAAATAGTCCAGGAAATTATCTCTGATGTTGAAGGCGGTAAATCCTTGTCTGATTCGTTCGCAAAGCATCCAGAGGCTTTTAATAAAGTTTATGTAGCTTTGGTCTCGGCTGGCGAGACGTCAGGTACGATGGATGATTCGCTTAAGAGGTTAGCTGCTCAGCAGGAAAAAGACGCTGCTATGATGAGTAAAATTAGAGGCGCTATGATGTATCCGTCAATTGTCTTGGTAGTGATTATCTTAGTTATCGGATTTATGTTGTTCACGGTTGTTCCGCAAGTTGAGGGTCTGTATCGTGACTTAAATAAGGAGTTGCCATTTGTGACTCTTGCGATGATTAAAGTGTCGAACTTTTTTAGTAGTCTTTGGTGGCTTGTTATATTGGCAATGATTATCGGCGGTTATTTCCTAGCACAATATTTGAAAACTGAGCAGGGAATTAGGACTAAAGACATCTTTAAGCTCAATGTCCCGCTATTTAAAGGAATGTTCAGGAAGATGTACATGGCTCGATTTGCTAGAACTGGTCAAGTTCTTCTGAGAACTGGTGTGCCAATGCTTGATATGCTTCGTATTACGGCTGACGCTGTTAATAACGTGATTATTAGTGAAAGCATACTTCGCGCATCGGATAAGGTTAAAGGTGGCAAGGCGCTCTCAGCTTCTTTATCTAATGAAGATTATTTCCTAGCAATGGTGCCGCAGATGATTAAAATCGGTGAGCAATCGGGTAAGATTGATGAGATGATGGGCAAGACCGCTCAAGTTTATGAAGATGAGCTTGATGAGGAAATTCACGCTTTGTCGACGGCGATAGAACCAGTCCTAATGGTCTTCTTAGCTATAGTTGCTGGTACGATGGTGTCGGCTATCTTGCTTCCAATATATAGTTTGGTCGGTAATATTAATATTCGCTAGACTGACTTATATTTTTAGTGTATTATAAACGTAAGCATTTTTTGCGTAAATATAGGTAAACCATAGAAAGGTGGGAAATCTAATGACAAAAAACGATAATAAAAAAGGATTTACAATCATCGAGGTTGTTCTAGTCTTGGCTATTGCTGGACTTATCTTTGCGATGGTATTTATCGCATTGCCAGCTTTGCAACGTAGCCAGCGTGACCAGTCAAGGAAGAACGACGCTTCAACGGTTGCTGCAGCTATTACTAATTGGAACGCAGCTAACCGCAACGGCGGCACATTTAACGAAGAGTCTCTACGCAAGTATGTCGACAAGCTTGATCAATACGACAAATCTTCAGAATTAAAAGTTGCTACACCTGGCGCTTCAATGTCAGTCGCTGGCAATGAAGTTAAGGTTATGCGTGGCAAGAAATGTCCTGCCAGCATGCCAGCTCCATCTGCTGACGATCCAGCAAACATAACTTTGCAAAACGGATCTTCACGTAATGCAGCAGTCGTAGTTCTACTGGAGAACAACGGTTCTCAAAAGCAACTATATTGCCAGGACGTATAATCCATAGATAAATTACGAATCAGCCTCGGCATGGGGCTGATTTTTTTATGGTTTTTTGTTACCATAAGAAGTATGATTAAGTTTGTACTAGTGGGATTTTTAGGGGCTATTTTAGGCAGTTTCGCCGGAGCGCAAATTTGGCGCTTGCGGGCTCGTCAATTGATGGAAGATAAAAAAGCCGGAGAAAAAGTTGACCAAAAGGAATTAAAGAAATTATCTCCATTGATAAAAAAAATTTCCAAAGATAGATCTCGCTGTTTATCTTGCGGACATGAGCTTAAGTGGTGCGATTTGATTCCTGTGGTAAGTTGGGTCGCTGGATTGGGACGGTGCAGATATTGCAAGGCATTTATCGGTTGGACGGAAATCTTTCTAGAGCTAGTGATGGCTGGATTATTCGTTGTATCCGTGGCTTTTTGGCCTGGATCATTGACGGATATCTGGCAAGTCGCGTTGCTGGTCTTGTGGTTGGCAAGTTTGGTGCTGCTGGCGATTTTATTTGTCTATGACCTCAGATGGCTACTTCTTCCAGATGTAATTAATATTCCGTTTATCATTCTTGGTGCTATTTTTGCGGGAATAAAAGTATGTCTAGCTGGCGATTTCTCAAAAAGCTTGATGACGTTATTTGGGTCGATTGCGATTCTGAGCGGAATATATATGGTGCTATATTTATTCTCGAAATATCGTTACGGGGAAGATAAAACTTGGATCGGTTTTGGTGATGTTAAGCTTGGACTTGGATTGGCTCTATTCTTGGGAAATTGGCTTTTGGCTTTTGCAGCTTTATTTATCGCAAATCTTATCGGCACGCTTCTTGTCTTGCCATCAATGATGCGAGGAAAATTGCAAGCAACTTCACGGATATGCTTCGGCCCATTGCTTATCGTAGGGTTTTTACTCGCTTGGTTCTTTAGCCGACAAATTTTAGAGTGGGGCTTTCTTATTGTCTAAGTAAAAAGCGCTTATGTTATAATGGAGAAGTGATGGGCAATAAACAAAAAGGTTTTACTATAATTGAAGTGATTTTGTTTGTGGCTATTTCTGGTTTGCTGACCTCTATGTTGATGGTTGGCGTAAGTATGTCAATTAATCGTCAGCAATATCGCGATTCGGTGCAGTCTTATGCTGGTTTTTTGCGAAATGAGTACTCGAAGGTGGTCAATGTTGAGAATGAGCGATCTAAGGGTACTTGCCCAATTGAGGGCTCTGATGGTCGAGCTGAAACTCTACGTGGACAATCCGATTGCGTGATTGTCGGTCGCTATATTACCACTGAAGGTTCTCTGGGCTCGACGGACGGTAATCTGTACAAAACTTATCCAGTTTATGCTTATAGATCAGACAAGGGTAGCGCGTGGACTTATAAACGCGGTGCTGAGTCTGACAAATATATTGTTAATTGGCAAGCAAAAACTAGGTTCTCTAACCAAGCTAAGGATAGTGCGTATATTTCTATTTTGATGTACCGCCATCCAGAGACTGGGCAGTTGGATATTAGGACTGACACGAGCCGATTCGGTGACAATTTAACTGATTTCGTCAACAATAAAAATAGTGCTGGAGTTGTGCAATCTGCTGGCGAGCAACGTCAACAGAGGGAGATCTGTGTTTATGATGACGGCTGGATGCCGGGAGAGAGATTATCTATTTTTCTACGATCACACGCAGGTTCTGCTGATGCTGTATTTATAGGTAATGCTACGGGAGGTTGTGCTGATGCGTAAGTTTAACAGAGGTGACACACTTGTCGAAGTGTTGCTTGGAGTAACCATTTTTAGCCTAGTCGCCGTTATTGCATTAGAAACCATGAACCGCGGGATGGCTATTGCTCAGTATTCTTTAGAGACGACATTGGTTCGTCAACAGGTTGACGCTCAGGCTGAAATGCTAAGATATGCGCATGATATGAAAAATGATACTTGGAAGAAATTGGTAGACAATAATTCGGTGAGCGTTTCTGTTGTTAATGACAATGAAGGAAACTTGGGTGTTGAAAAATGTCCTGATGATTTTTCTACGAAAGAGTTTGCTTTGGCTGCGACGCCTTCACTTGCTTCGAAGATTAGTATATTGAACAATCCTGGAGATTATAAAGCGGCAGAAACATACGCGCGGGTTGATAGCGATACTAAAAAAACGTATGGAATATCAGTTAGATTGGTTAAGCCGAGTACGACCACTGGAAGTAGGGATAGTAACAAATATGATGCGTACATAAAAGCATGCTGGATGCCTGTTGGTAGCAAAATGCCGGCAACCATTGGTACGATTGTGAGGTTGTATGATTCGGGGTTATAAAAAAGGATTTACACTTATCGAATTGATGCTCGCCATGAGTTTTATCTCTGTTCTTTTGTTGTCGATTGCGATGGTGGGTATTCAAGCGGGAAAAATGTATAGCAGAGGTATTGTGCTTCGTGATGTTAATCAAGCGGGGCGAGATATTTCAGATACTATTCGACGCGATTTTCTTCAGGCAAATGCCGAAAAGATTGACATTACCGGTTTGAGAGTGCCGAATAATAGCAATTGGTCAACTGGTCGACTTTGTCTTGGCTCTCATTCTTATGTGTGGAATAATCCGAAGTATTTGGACGATCCTAGTCTGTTGGGCGGAAATAGTCTGTTTAAGGTTGATGGTAACCCAGTGAATTTGGTGCGTGTAGTTGATGCGGATAGCGGATTATGTAAAAAAGATGCTTCTGGCAAATATCCGGAAACCGTCGATCTTGCGAAATCATCCAATTTGCTCAGGTCTATCGACAGCGGCGATGGCTCAATTGGTGTACACGAAGTTACGTTAGAAAAGGTTACCTCAGATAATTCAAGAGAGGCGCTGTATAAATTGACTTTTACATTGGGGACGAGCAAGATGAGTGAAATAAGGGATTCTTCCTGTAAAGCTCCGACTGAAGATGATAGCAATTTTGAGTTCTGTGCTATAAATAAATTTGAGATGATTGTGAGGACAAATGGGTAAAAATGCGCGACAATCAGGTGCTGTATCTCTTTTTGCGGTCATATTTGGCGCGATGTTGCTGACTATTGTTACTATTGGGTTTATCAAGTTGATGATTATGGATCAGCGACAGTCCTCGAATAATGATCTGTCGCAAAGTGCTTATGACGCGGCTTTGGCTGGGGTTGAGGATGCTAAGCGTGTGGTTCGTGCCGCCCAGACAGGCAATATTCAAGCGGCGGGAGTGCTGAATGGTCCAATTAATTGTAATATGGTCGCGGCATCTGGTGTTGTTGGAGGCAGTTCTTCTGGCGAAACTATTATTAAAACTGGTACAGATGCGGGTAAAAAATTTGATCAAGCGTATACTTGTGTAAAAATCACTATGAAATCTCAAGATTTTATATATAAGTCTATCGAGGAAAAATCTCAAATTGTGCCATTACGTGCAACTGGTTCATTCAACAAGATATCTATCGAATGGTATAGGCGCGATGATGAGAGCAATTTGAATGGTGCCAACGCCGCTAACACTGAAATATCCACTTCTGGGGATTTGCCGACGAAAAACAACTGGAATGCTAATTCGCCACAATTGATGCGCGTGCAGCTTATCAATCCAGGATCCACCTTTAATTTAGCGGCTTTAGACTCAACTGGCGTCACTTCTTTCTTGCGGCCAAACGTTTTAAGGTCAGACGTAGCAAGCCAGAATGGTACTGCTGTTTCTGGTAAGATTTCTGATCATCCACGCGCAACTGACGGGAATGAACATAATAATGGAACAAGTGTGGTTTCTTGCAGTAAGACATTCAAGTTTTCTGGCGAATATTCGTGCAAAGCGGTGATTGATGTTGATGAGATTCCAGCTGGTAGCGAAACAGCACTCTTAAGGTTATTGCCTATATATAAAGGTGGCAGTGTGAAGATTTCTCTTCAGAAAACCGACGGAACAATTGTCAATTTTGATGGAGTTCAGCCAATTGTCGATTCCACGGGGCGGGCAAGTGATTTGTTTAGAAGAGTTGAAGCTCGATTGCAAATAGGAGATGATTTCGCATATCCTAATAATGCGGTTGAATTAAAGAATAGTCTATGTAAAGATTTCTCTGTATCTGGCGGCGGATCTGCTACCGCAGGTCGATGTAAGCCATAAGCTAAGCTTCTGTATCACTATGGAATCGGTCGTGAATGTCTTTCAGGTGCTGGTCAGTAACGTGCGTGTATACCTGTGTTGTTGATATATTGCTATGTCCCAGCATTGACTGAACTGAGCGCAAGTCTGCACCGTTCATAAGTAGGTCGGTGGCAAAGCTATGGCGCATAGTGTGTGGGCTTACATGTTTTGTGATACCAGCCAATCTAGCATATTGACCAACCATTCTCTGAATACTGCGCGCGCTTAACCTACGGTAGTCTCCGGAGGTGTTGGGAGTTGCGTGGCGTTTGCTATAGCTTAAAAATAGAGCGGGTAGATTATCTGTTCTAGCTTCCAGGTATGCCGATATGTGTTCGGCAGCACTTTTTGAAATAAAAACAGGGCGATCCTTTTGTCCTTTTCCTCGCACCATAAATTCGCGCCTCTTTAGGTTTATATGATCTCGGTTTAAATTGACCAATTCTGAAACACGCAGTCCGCTGGAAAATAGCAACTCAACGATTGCTCGATCTCTCAGTCCAGATTCTGTATCGGTTGGTATTTGATCGATCATGCGTAAAATCTCGTCATATTGTAAAAAAGTCACTTGTTTACGGACTACTTTGGGTAATATAATTCTGTCGGCAGCCAGGCTTTTGATATTACGACGAGAAAGGTAGGTTAGCAGACCTCGTAATGCAATAAGATGATAACTTTGGGTAATTAAAGACAGCTCTTCGCCGGTGTTGTCATTTTTATAACGGTTTAGCCAGAGGCGATACTGGCGTATTAGTTCTGATGTAATTTTCTCAACAGCTATATCGCCAGCAAAATCAATGAATCTCTCCAGGTATAGTTGATAATTTATGATGGTTTTTTGACTACGCCCACCTTCAACTTCTAGGTGCTCTAAGAAATCAGTTAAAGCTTCTGACATAAACATAATATTTATTCTATCGCTAATGAATATGTTTATCAAATTATTTATTTCTGTTACTATATTAGAAAATAATAAGCAGAGGAGTATCTATGACAGAAAGCGAAAAAAACTACTGTGGCGTTGAAAGGACATTGATCGTCTTTAAGCCTGACGCAGTTCAACGAGGTATAGTTGGGGAAATTTTACAACGTTTTGAGCGAGTTGGCTTGAAAATAGTTGGTGTAAAAATGACATCACCATCCAGAGACCATTACTATGCTCATTACGAAGACATCGGTAAATTAGCTACTCGTCGAGGCGAGGGAACTTTGAATATAACATTAGATATGATGATGGATGGTCCAGTTATAGCAATGGTACTAGAGGGTGTCGAAGCTGTTGCTGTTGTTAGGAAGATTGTTGGTCCAACAGAGCCTAAATCGGCTGACATGGGAACAATTCGCGGTGATTACTCACACATTAGTTTTGGCTATGCAGATGAGTGCCAAAAGGGAGTTCCAAATTTGATTCACGCATCCGGCGATTCAGATGAGGCTGTTCGTGAGATCGAGCATTGGTTTAAGCCGGAAGAATTGGTAAATTATCACACATTAAGTGAAAAGTTTACTCGCTAAGCTAGTCTTTCCTGAGAGCTACCGTGGTATAATGGTTGTATGCCTCGGTAGCTCAACTGGATAGAGCAGATCCGTCCTAAGGATAAGGTTGTAGGTTCGACTCCTGCCCGGGGTACCAGATATATGACAGAACAAATTAAAGATAAGCAATTTGATGGGCAGCGTGACGGAGAGCAACTGTTGTTTGTGTTTCGTCGTCACATAATCGCTATGAGAAAAGGATTTTATCTGCTTCTCGGATCAATGACGCTTGGTTCATTGCCTTTTTTAATTTGGCAAGATAATTTGAATCTTTTATGGGTATTTGTTGGTGGATTTATTTTTGGTTTGATGCTCTTTTTCTATCATTTCCTGATGTGGTTTTATACTTACTATATTGTTACCGATCAGAGGATTCGTCAGATTACTCAGCATGGATTTTTTGGTAAAGATGTCATTGAGCTGAAATTGTCAAAAATTCAGAATATTAGTTATAGTATCCCGGGGTTTAGCGGAGAAATGTTTAAGTTTGGTACAATAGTTATTCAAACTTTTGTTGGAGATCTTGTTATAAAAAACGTAGAACATCCAGATAAGATCTATAATAAACTACAAGACGCAGTGGAAATTTCGACAAAGAGGGAGGATATCAATGAAGAATCTATTGAACCGTAAAAATAAAAAACAACCAAAGGAGCTACCTAAGAGGATTACGAACGATACAGTAGCTCAGCACCGCGAGAAAGTCTTGGCGGCTGGTCGTAAGCATAAATATCCTATCCAATACACCAAACGTCGATTGGTATGGATAACGATGCTCGTTAGCGTTGTTATTCTGATTGTTTTCATTGCTCTTGGTTGGACACAGTTATACGTCTGGAAAGATACAAGTGATATCGCATATAGGATAACTAAGATTTTACCTCTTCCTGTGGCTAATATTGACGGAGAAAATGCTGAGTATAGTGATTATCTTCTGTATCATCGTAGTTCGTTGGCGGTATTGCAGTCTCAGGGGCAAGCAGATCAAAAGGATAAAGTTAAGTTCTATCAAAACCAGTCTATAAATAAGGCATTGGAGGTGGCATATGCCAAAAAACTTGCGAGAGAAAATAATATTACGGTAGACGATAAAAAGGTTCAAGATCTTATCAAAAAACAGCAGGAATCTAGCAAGCTATCGCAGTCCGCTTATGAGTCTGTAGTGAAAGACAATCTTCATTGGTCAATGGATGAGCTAAAAACTGCTATGAAATATACTTTGTTAAAACAGGAAGTATCTTTTAAGATTGATAAAACAGCTAATAATCTAGCGTCTGACATTAAGAAGAGGCTGCAAGGGGGTAAATCCTTAAAGGATATTGTTACGGAAATGGGCGACAAAGTGCAGCCGGTATTTGATCTATCCGTCTCTACGGATAATTCTGACGGAGGTCTAACGAAAGCGGCTATGTCATTAACAAAGGGCAAAATCTCAGGTCCTATAAAGACTCTTTCAGGTGACGGATATTATTTTGTGACGCTTAATAATATTGAAGGCAACACCGTAAATTACTCTTACGTAAAAGTTCCGTTGACTGAATTTAATAACCAGTTTAACTACTTAAAAAATAACAATAAAGTAAAATATTTCATTTCAATTGATAAATAGTCGTTCTAGTTTGAAAAAACTCCTATTTTTGTTATAATTTCCTAAGGAGCTTGCCGTTGTAGCTCAGCTGGTAGAGCAGCTCATTCGTAACGAGCAGGTCGCTGGTTCAAGCCCAGTCAACGGCTCCATTTTATGAAAGACACTATAAAGAAATCGATAAAAATTGTTTTTAGCGACAGGACTGTGGCAACTCTTTTGATCGTTAACGTTGTTGTGGCTATTGTTGTATCTATATTTTTAGGATCATCAATAAAACATAGCGAGGCTCAGGTTATTACGCGCTACACTACGTATGGTGATGCGAATTTTTATAGGAGCCACTGGTCTAGTCTATTTAGCTACTTTGCTTTGGCGTTTATGATAGTTTTTGGTCACTCCGCACTAAGTGTCAAGTTAATTTCACTAGAGAAACGAAGCTTGGCTATATTTATTTTATGGTTGACGTTGGGTATTTTAGCTATTTTAGCTATTTTAGCCTATTCTATAATTAAAATTGCATCGATAGGATAATATATGGACATTGAAATCCCACTTGGTAAACGAACAAAAAAATATCGTTTTCTTGAGATGCTTCCTGGATTATTAAGCTACGGGGCTATTATTCTTTTGGTTGTTTTGTCTATTTTAAGTCCTGTTCTGGCGTCAATTTATTTACTGTCTATAATCCTAGCTGCGTTTGTGAAAGCCATAGCAATCAGCTATAGGGTGATTACTGGCTATGGCAATATGGAAAAAGCATCGAGAGTCGACTGGAATGGTCGATTGTCTGATTTGGAAGATCCGAAAGAAGCATACTCTAGACTGAGAGATAATCAATCTAGGGAGTTGTTATATCAACAGCATGTAGACAATCTAAGATTTATGTCTGCTGCGGAAGACGGGTACTATCCTAAACCTAGTAATATTTACAACGCTCTTATTATGCCTGCATACAACGAGAGTATAGAAGTGATTGAGCCTGCCCTCAAATCAGTTTTAGATACAACATATGATAAGAAGCATCTGATTGTGGTTTTTGCGTACGAAGAACGTGGTGGTGTTGATATTGATACAACAGCTAAAATACTGAAAAAGAAATACGGCAAGTACTTTCATTCTTTTCATATTGTAAAACATCCAAAAGATCTACCAAATGAGGTAGTTGGTAAGGGTGGAAATATCACGTATGCAGGCAAGTGGCTGGAGCAATATTTACAACAGGAAGAAATAGCTTTTTCTGATGTTATTGTTACAACAATGGACTGTGATAATAAGCCGCATAAGTATTATTTTGATTATGTGACATATGAGTATATTACTCATGAAGATAGAAAACATTTATCGTTCCAGCCTATATGTTTGTTTACTAATAATATATGGGATGTTCCTGCGCCAATGCGAGTAGTGGCAACAGGGAATTCATTTTGGAATATTATAAGCTCTATGCGTCCATATTCTTTACGTAACTTTGCGTCACATTCGCAACCAATGAATGCTCTCGTTGAGATGAACTTTTGGAGTACGCGAACAATTGTTGAAGATGGCCACCAGTACTGGAGAAGCTATTTCTATTTTGATGGTAATTACGAGGTTGTGCCAATTTTTGTACCGATTTATCAGGATGCGGTATTGTCTAATGGATATAAAAAGACACTGAAGGCGCAGTTTGTTCAGTTGCGTCGTTGGAGCTACGGGGCTTCAGATGTGGCATACGTCGGTAATAACGTATTCAATAAAAATAGAACAGTAAAATTTTGGCCTAGTCTAGCCAGGTTTATAAGGTTGTTAGATGGACATGTAACACAGGCCTGTATTGCCCTAATTGTTGCTTTTGGCGGGTGGGCGCCGCTTGTGCTGAATGGTGAGGCTGCTCGTAGTGTTGCCGCACATCAACTGCCGGATACGGTTAGCTTAATACAACAGATAGCTATGGTGGGTATTCTGGTTTCAATTTTCGTATCATTTAAACTTCTGCCTCCGCGCCCAGAAAGATATAAAAAGAGCAGGAATGTATTAATGGTCTTGCAATGGGCTCTGATGCCTGTAATTGCTATAGTGTACAGCTCAATGGCCTCGTATAATGCCCAGACCCATCTTTTGCTTGGTAAATATCTTGATAAGTTTGACGTGACAGAGAAGACTACTGTAGAGATGAATGATCAGAGTCGTGCTCAGAATAAGAAAAAGAAGGACGACCACGACGCCTCTTCCTCCGAGGGATGATAAGATCATGTTGTGCTGCGTATTGCAGTGCGGCTATTTGGTCGAAATTCTGTAATGTTGAGTGGGTTATTTCGGCGATGTGTTGAGATGATATTGCGGGTTTGTTTTGTAAAAGTATCAACTTATCTTGTATAGTATTGGCCAAGTCATAGCTATATGAGCCTGCTAATTTTTCATTATGATTAAAACTTCGTGCAATACTAAGTATCAGTTTTCCTATAGAAAAATTATTCTTCTTGCCATCTTGTGATGTGACAACTAGGGAAATCGCAGGCTTTTCGTAGGTTGTAAAAGAATAACCGCATTGGTCGCATATATGTCTACGCCAGGTTATTGGGTATTTTTTATTTTGACGAGAATTTGCTACGTGGGTTTTTTCGTGAAAACATTTTATGCATATCATATCAATATATTGACATACAACTATAAAAAAATCCAGTGGAAAAGTGCTGTGTAAAATAAAAATCGCCTCATTATAGAGGCGATTACTTTGTAAATCTGGGAACTTAATTAAGTATAGATCTCTCTTCGTTGATCTTCTTGTTATATTCGTAGTGAATTTTTGCCTTGCTCAATAAAGAACAGTGTTGTGGCTTTTTTGTGCCTAAACTAGGCGAGTCATGTTTACTCATACTTTAAATTCTAACATACTTATCAAATAAAGTCAAGGTGTGTATAGTAAGCAATAAAAAGGCCCCGTCTACTATCGACGAGGCTTGTGTATCACATCTGGTGGGCAATAGAGGATTCGAACCTCTCACCTCTTCAACGTCAATGAAGCGCTCTAGCCAAATGAGCTAATCGCCCAGATATAATAATATTATCATAACAGATGCCTACTATCAAGGAGCGTGGTATAATATTGATATGAGTGAAGAAGAACTAAAATCTATGAGACACAGCCTAGCGCACATTATGGCACAGGCTATTCAGCATTTATGGCCTCAGGCGAAGTTTGGCGTGGGACCGGCTATCGATAATGGTTTTTATTATGATGTTTATCTTGACAATGGGACAATTTCTGAAGCAGATCTTCCGAAGATAGAAGAGGAGATGCGAAAGATTGTAGCGGCTAATTATCCGTTTGAGAGGCGCGATGTGTCGGTAGCAGAAGCTATTGATTGGGCTATAAGTGGAAATCAGTCATTTAAGGTGGAGCTACTGAACGACCTTAAACGATCCGGTACTACAATTGCTAGTGAATTGGCTGGAGAAAAAATGGGATCTGTGTCTGATGGCGATAGTAAAGTCGAGACTGTTTCTTTGTATTCTCAGGGTGATTACACTGATTTGTGTAGGGGTGGACATGTGGATAGTACTGGAAAAGTTGGCGCATTTAAGCTTACTAAGACGGCTGGAGCGTATTGGCGAGGCAATGAGAATAATCCACAAATGCAGCGAATATATGGCGTAGCGTTTGCTACGCAGGAAGAGCTGGATGAATATCTTAATAGATTGGAAATTGCAAAACAGCGAGATCATCGCAAGTTAGGCAAGGAGCTTGATCTATATACGACGTCTCCTCTGGTGGGGATTGGTTTACCTTTGTTTACTCCTCGCGGTACGATTTTACGAGATATAGTGGCTCAATATTCGAACCAGCTGAGACAGAAGTTTGGCTTTGAAAAGGTCTGGACTCCTCATATTACGAAAAAAGATTTATATGAAACATCGGGCCATTGGGCTAAGTTTGGAGAAGAGCTATTTTTAGTTAAAAGCCAAGAAACTAGTGATGAGATGGCTCTTAAGCCTATGAACTGTCCGCATCATACGCAAATTTTTGCCTCACGACCGCGAAGTTATCGTGACATGCCGGTAAGGTACTTGGAGACGACAACAGATTATCGTGACGAAAAAACTGGTGAGCTAGGCGGGTTAAATCGTGTGCGCTCATTAACTCAGGATGATAGCCATATATTTTGTCGTACTGATCAGATTGAGGAGGAGATTAATAATTTATTATCTGCCGCTCGTGAGCTGTATGGATCGATCGATATGAAGCTCAGGGTTAGATTAAGCTATCGTGACGAGTCTGATTCGTATTTAGGCGACCTTGGCTTATGGGATTCCGCACAGAGCCAGTTAAAATCTGCTGTTGAGAAAGTAGGCTTGGACTATTTTGAGCAAGAGGGCGAGGCGGCATTTTATGGTCCAAAGATTGACTTCATGGCGACAGATGCAATCGGTCGTGAACATCAAGTTGCAACTGTGCAGCTAGATTTCGTGCAACCACAAAGGTTCGGTTTGGAATATGCGGATACTGACGGTAATTTTACAACACCAGTTATGATTCACTGTGCCTTATTGGGTTCAATTGAGCGATTCTTAAGTGTGTTTATAGAGCATACTGGCGGATGGTTTCCGTTTTGGGCGGCTCCGGAACAAGTTCGTATTTTGACGATTAACGACACGGTTTTAGAATATGTTGATAAAATAACAACTATATTATCAGATATTACCCTCATGAGACCAGTTAGATATAATGATGTAAGATTTACAATAGACTCTAGAAATGAGTCATTAGGTAAGAAGATTAGGGAAGCTACCTCTATGAAGATACCTGTTCAACTTATCGTAGGACCAAAGGATATGGAAGCTAACGAGGTTAGTGTTCGCACACAATCTGGCGAAGAAAAAATATCGTTGGAGCAGCTTGCTGAGTATATAAAATCTTTGTAGGGTTGAGCTAATTGGATAGGTTTATAAAATTGGATAATGGTGTTGATGAAGATCACCTACCACTAATTGTAATTGTTGGTCCTACTGCTAGTGGTAAAACATCATTAGCTATACAATTGGCAAAGAAGTATAGAGGAGAGATAATTTGTGCTGACAGTAGAACTGTCTATTGTGGTATGAATATCGGGACAGCTAAGCCTTCTTTGGGTGAACAGCAAGGAGTGTCTCATTGGGGTCTTGACTTAGTAGATCCAGGAGATTCTTTCAGTGTATCGCAATTTAAGGACTATGCCTGTCAAAAGATTAAAGAAATCCGAAGTCGAGGAAATATTCCATTTCTTGTCGGTGGAACAGGGCTGTACATTGATTCTGTTATATTTGATTTTCAGTTTGGAGTTAAATACAGCAAAGAAAAGAGAGCCAACTTACAAGAAATGACGATATCTGAACTTCAACAATACTGCGTCAATCACGATGTAGCCTTGCCGGAGAATAGTAAAAATAAAAGATATCTAATTAGGGCTATTGAGCGAGCCGGTAAAAAGTCATCTGGATTGGAAGTGCCGTTGAGTAATACCATCGTTGTCGGAATTACTACAGATAAACAACTATTAAAACAGAGGATTACAGATAGAGCAAAAAAAATGTTCAAAGATGGTGTTGTAGAAGAGACAATAGAATTAGCTAATAGCGCCGGGTGGTGTAATGAGGCTATGACGGGTAATGTTTATCCTATTATTAAGAAATTAATCGAGAAAGAAATAGACGAAGATCAGGCTGTTCGGGAGTTTATTGTTAGTGATGTAAACTTAGTAAAACGTCAGTTGACGTGGTTTAGGCGAAACTCATTTATTGAATGGGGAGATGTTCACTCGTGTGAACAATATTTATCTCGAGTATTAGATAGTAAGTAAAAAATATGTTACAATTATAGTACAATGATTGATTCATTATTTGGTTCAAAAACTAGGGTAAAATTATTACATCTTTTTCTGAATAATCCAGAAAAATCATTTTATGTGAGGGAAATTACTAGGATGATCGATGAGCAGATAAACTCCGTCCGTCGAGAGCTAGCTAATATGGTGTCTGTCGGCATAGTGCAACAGGACGCTATTGATAATAAGTTATACTATAGCGTAAATGAGGATTATCCGTATATCAAGCCGCTTGCGGCTATATTCTCAGATAAAAATACAGAAGGCGGCATGGGTATTACGAGTGGCGTTTCCTGGAAAGATTCTTTAGGAAGAATGAGGGGTTTAAGGTTGGCTATTATTTCGGGAAAATTAGTGGTCGGATCAAGCTCTTCTGTTGATTTGTTATTAGTTGGTGATGACATGTCTGCCGTAACTATAAAAAATCTTGTTAAAAAAATCGAAAAAGATAGAAAAATAGAGATAAATTATGCCGTAATATCTTATGATGATTTCTATTATAGGATGAGTGTCAAAGATAGGTTTATAATGGATATTATAAGAAATAAGCACTCCGTATTAGTAGATACGGAAAATATAATGAGAAAGGAGTAGGTATGTTTGAAATAGAGTATAAAGGAGCAAATGCTGTTATTATTACTACAAAGAAACTTCGTGTGGTATTTGATCCGAATTTAGAGATTGTCGGAGGGAAAAATGTTTCTGTGAATAATGACGTAGAAGTGGCTACAGAGGATCGGTTTGCTGTTGTGGATTCTACACCAAGACTGCTATTTTCGGGTCCAGGTGAATATGAAGTCGGAGACATCTCATTGCTAGGAATTCCAGCGCGACGACATATCGACGCTGCAGATGATGTTAAAAAATCTACAATATATAAAATTACGATTGGTGAAGCTAAGGGGGTGGTTGTTGGTAATATTGAGAATAAACTAACTGATGATCAGCTTGAAGATATAGGTGTTGTTGATTTTGCAATATTACCTGTCGGTGGAAATGGATATACATTAGACGCAATGGGGGCGACTTCAATAATTCGTCAATTGGATCCTAAGGTGGTGATTCCGGTACATTACAATGACGCTACTTTGCATTATGAAGTTCCACAGGATGGTGTGGATGAGTTTGTGAAAAATCTAGGAGCTCCAGTTGTTGAGGCTGGTCCAAAGTGGAAGCTAAAGAAAATAACGGATTTGCCAGATAATTTAACAGTTGTTCAGATATCTAAAAGCTAGGGTCTTCTTGTTGAATTAAAAATAACTCCGATAATACAATCGGAGTTATTTTATTAAAATTTGATTTAGCGATTACTTATTAGCAGCTGCGCTCAAAATACCTTTTTTCTTCAGGGTGCGAATAGCTTTCGTGCTTAAAGTCATGGTAATTTTTTGACCGTCAACAACAAAAGTCTTCTTCTGAAGGTTTGGTTTGAAAACACGCTTAGTGCGGCGCAGGGAGAAGCTGACGTTGTTGCCATACTGCTTTCCTTTGCCTGTTAAATCACATCGTGATGCCATTTCCACTCTCTTTACTTTATTATTAATAACAATCCTTATTATTGTAGCGACATTTGTGTAATTAGTCAAGATTACGTATTGATGCTATAATAACACTTATGATTTTAGAAATAATAATAGTTTTGACTGTCATATTGCTGTCTATGACCATTCATGAGGCTATGCATGCTTTTATGGGGTATGCACTGGGCGATAATACTGCAAAAGAAGAGGGGAGATTGACACTTAATCCCATAAGACATATCGATCCTGTGATGACTATTTTGCTTCCTTTGATTATGGTGGTGTTGCATGCTCCAGTTTTCGGAGGAGCTAAGCCTGTTCCGTTTAATCCAAATAGAGTCCGTTTTGGCGATTGGGGGGCGACTCTTGTTGCTCTTTCTGGCCCAATTACTAATTTAGTAATCGCCTTTATTGTGTTCGGCGTCGGAGTGTTTAGTGGCGTTATTAATAATGCTGGGGCAGTACAGCCTACGATATTTGGACTGATTATTTCTACTGCTATATCGGTAAATCTGGGTTTTTTTGTTTTTAATATGCTACCAATTCCACCTCTGGACGGATCTAGAATATTATATGCCGTAGCGCCGGATGGTATCAGGGGTGTTATGCAAAAAATTGAGCAAAACGGCGTTCTTTTGGTGATGATTATAGTTGTACTGTTTTCTGATGTAATTGGGCAGGTTATGTCGGGCTGTATTCGGGCAATTTTGCGTGTATTTATGAATATATTTGGTGTATAATAGGAGCATACCCTGGATTTATCCGTGGGCGCGTATGATTTTCCTAACATCATATGATAGGGAGCTTTAATGATTTATTGTCGTGGCAATAAGTTGCGAGCACCCACCTTGCATTTATGCGGGGAATATCTAGCGCCCACAGACAAGTCTAGGGTTTAGTGCTATAATATATCATGTAGTCTGTTAGGCAATCGCTTAAGTTATACTTAAGAGGAAAGTCCGGGCAGCGAAGGATACGACAGTCGTTAACGGCGACCGGAGGCAACTCTAGGGAAAGTGCCACAGAAACGAAACTACCTTCGTATTTTATATACGAGGGAAAAGGTGAAACGAGTGGGGTAAGAGCCCACAGTCGTCTATGGCGACATAGACGAGAGGTAAACCCTGTCGGCTGCAAGGAGATTTGCAAATAGGATTATCCGTCCGCAGATCGATAACCGCTTGATTTGTTTGGCAACAAGCAAACTAGATAGATGATTGCCCTAGACAGAACCCGGCTTATAAGCAGACTATGAATAAAACACCCTGACATTATGCAGGGTGTTTTATATTGGTGGTTTTATCCTGTTATAGACTAGCTTTTACTATTTCAGCGAAAGCTTTTGGCTCGTTAACTGCCAATTCTGCTAATATTTTTCTATCAATCTCAATGTTTTTAGATTTCATAGAGGCTATAAGTTTGCCGTAAGTTGTGCCTTCTTGTCGAGCGGCTGCATTGATTCGGGTAATCCATAGACCGCGTAGATCGCGCTTCTTGTTTCGGCGATCGCGGTAAGCGTACTGTAGAGCCCTAATAACACCTTGTTTTGCAAGACGAAAACTTCTGGTGCGATTATGTTGCATTCCCTCAGCTGCTTTTAAGATTTTTTTGTGCTTAGCACGTGCGGCAACTCCTCGTTTTACTCGCATAACTATACTCCCATTGCTCGACGGGCGTTCTTGGCCATCGAACCAGTTACTGTTGCTGTTGTGTTGATTGCGCGCTTACGACTTTTTGACTTTTTAGCCAACAAGTGGCCGCCAAATGCGCGCTGGCGGGTCAATTTTCCGGTGCTGGTCAGCTTGATACGCTTCGCAGTGCCTTTGTGGGTCTTTAGCTTTGGCATTATTTACTCCTTATTACTACGCTCAGATTGCGACCAGCCATCTGAGGTTTTTGCTCTAATATTGCGTCCTCACTAAGGTGTTCCATGATTTTGTCGATCAATTCGTAGCCGATCTCTTTATGGGCCATTTCGCGACCTTTGTAGACCACTTGTATACGAACTTTATGTCCGCCCTCTAAAAATTTACGGATCTTCTTCAGCTTGACTTCTAGGTCTCCAGCTCCTATCTTTAGACCAAAGCGCATCTGCTTTAGGTCTCCAGATTTGGCTTGGCGCCGATTCTTCTGTTGATCCTTCATTTTTTGGTACTGGTACTTACCCCAGTCAATGATTTTAGCAACTGGCGGATTGGCTCCCGGTGATATTTCAACTAGGTCAAGATTCATGTCGTTGGCCTTACTTAAAGCCTCTTTAAGGGACATGATTCCTAGCTGCTCTCCATCAGGACCAATTATCCGCAGTTCTCTTGCACGGATTGCTCCGTTGATACGGATTGATTTATTAATCTCTGGCTCTCCTTTTTGAAGCAATTTTAGATTAACTCAGTTGCTATTGTAACAGAGATGTCTGTTATTTTCAAGGATAATAATTAACCTATGTTAATCTGTCTGTATTGTAGGCTTTCTGCTATGTGCGGAACTTCTATGGATGTGGATCCTTCTAAATCTGCGATAGTGCGAGAAACTTTTATGACCTTAAAGTAGCTGCGAGTGCTTAAGTCTAGTTTTCTGGCTGCGTTCGTCAAGAAGGTTTTTGCAGATTCTGAGATTGATGTAATTTTATCAACGTTACTACTTGGAATGTCATTGTTGTATTTATAACTACACTTATATCTGTCTCTCTGAATAGAGTAGGCTTTATGTATCTCAGATAAAAATGTCTCTTGTTGTGATTTTGTCGACATTTTATTATTTAATAATTTTTCATGGGGGACTCGTGAAACCGATACCGTTAGGTCTATTCGATCGAGTAGCGGTCCCGATAATCTTTTTTGATAATTGATAATTTGATTTTGTGAACATACGCAAGTTTTTTCTGGGTCTCCAAGAAATCCACAAGGACAGGGATTCATTGTGGCTACTAATAAGAAATTGGCAGGGAAGTTGAACTTGCCATTTGCACGACTGACGGTAATTTCGTGATCCTCTAGGGGTTGACGAAGTGATTCAAGTACAGTGCGCGGATATTCGAGTAACTCATCAAGAAATAGGACGCCTCTATGAGCTAAACTGATTTCTCCTGGCTGTACTTTCGATCCTCCGCCAATAATAGATGCTCTACTTGCGGTGTGGTGCGGCGACCTGAATGGTCTATCTACTATGGGATTATTTATTATAGTGTGTTCTCCAAGACTGTGAAGTTTTGTCACTTCTACTATCTCATCCTCTGATAGGGCTGGTAATAGATTCTTCAAAGATTTTGCCAACATAGTTTTTCCTGATCCCGGAGGGCCGGACAATAAAATATTATGTCTTCCGGCAACGGCTATCTGGATAGCTCTCTTTGCTTGTTCTTGTCCGTAGATGTCGTCGATGGTTGGCACGTTTTTATGATTGTGAGATACATTTTTTATTGATGATCTGTCTATTGGCTTAATAATCTTTTCTTTTTTGAGATGTAAGAATAGTGATTTTAGGTTTTCTACTGGAAATACATCAATTCCAGTCACTAGCGCTGCTTGTTTGGCGTTTTGGGCTGGCACGTATACTGATTTAATTTTTTGGTTTTTAGCCACTTCGGCTGTAATAATTGCTGATCGTATTGGACGTAGGCTGCCGTCTAGCGCTAGCTCTCCTGCAAAAACCGCATTACTTACGTCGCTTTGGTTGAGTGCGCTGCTGATGCATAAAATAGATAAGGCGATGGGGAGATCGAAGTGAGATCCGTCTTTTGGTAACTCTGCCGGTGCTAAGTTGATGATTATTTTTCCTTTTGGAAAATCCAGGGAAGAGTTTTTTATTGCACTACGTACTCGATCTCTGGACTCATCGATGGCCTTATTACCCATTCCGACAATTTGCAGGCTAGGAAGTCCTTTTGACATATCTCCCTCAACTTCGATGATTTGCCCGCTAAATCCATAAGGTGTAGCTGAAATAACTCTACTAATCATGAATCTATTAAAACATAAGCATGTAGATTTTTGAATGAGATCAGGATATAATATGAATCGATATGTGGGGCTGATATAGCTTTCGACAATTGGACCTTATCATGACATTCTGCGAGCCGACGATACGCGTAACGTATATTTTTAGATGCAAACTTTGTTGCAAAAGCAAAGTCATTCGTAGCGAGCGCTTTCGCTCCTAAGATGGTCTTTGCGCCAATCGCTGCCTAATTTTTAGCGATCATCCTTGTATTGTGGCAACAGTCAATATCTAAGGGTGTTATATCTATGTTGCTAGCTATATATTTGGAAGTAGCGGATATATAGGACTTTTACTACGTAACGAGACTCGGTTTTCTTGGTTTATTCTAAATCCGAGTAGCGTTATTAAATAAATTTAGATAAGCCTATGCTCGTAGACGGATGTTGTGATACCAGTTGGACCCGGGGGCAGTACCCGGCAGCTCCACCAGATAGATTAGATTAAAAGTCAGCCTTATTGCTGGCTTTATTTATGTTAAAGAGTAGAATTTATCTTTAATATAGAAAAACAACCACCTGCGAGTAGTGGTTGTTTTCAAAAAAGTGGAGTTTTACAATTTCTTTTTATTTTTGGCCTCTGTATAACTTTTTTATTCAGAAGCTACCCCTATAATAAGCTATATAAATGCTTATGTCAACAATATTTTTGTAAAAAGTTTAGTAAAAAATACCACACATTTTATAATCTTCTTTCTAATTTTCGCAACTATTTTTTCTAATGGCTTTTACTATGAAGTTATATGTCAGAGACTGGCGTTTGTTTGATTGCTTTTTATGTCTTTTACGTGTGCGACAAATTAAATTATCGCACATTTTCTAGGACTCTTTTATTGAAGTGTAAAAGGTAGCTTTGTGTACTATGAATAAACTTTATGCTTTTTGTTTTGTAATTTTTAATTAAAACTGTATAACATCTTTGGTGTATAGAATTTAATATGCATACTAACGTTTGGATGTTCTTGTAGTAATATAAAAAATAATTTTGTTAAGTTTGCTGTAGTGTGACAATGAAAGTGAATAGAGTTTTATAAAGCGGGGAAATAGAGACTATTATTTTATCGCGGATTTGAGTGTTAGACGTCGGTCTGATATTGACTGTACGAACCTATTTTTGTGGCAATGTTTGGATGACGGGCAATCATAGGTTAGTTGTGCAATTGGGTGTTCGCTAAGTCAACGATATCTTCATTGAATGGTGTGTAATTCGTGCTAGATAATACTCAAAAATGACAAGATTGTTGTAAAATGCACAGATAGCTATAAAGTGATAAGAGAATAATTAACAGATGATAATTTTAACAACATTAAAAAATAGGTGAAAATTACAATATTTTTGGCTGAGTAATGATTGACATATAAATAGGGCTATGCTAGTATAAGGTTAAGCTTTTAGAAAAACAAAAAAGCAAAAATACATTAACAATAAAATTTATATAAAGCCGCGTTTTTACGTATAAATCGACGGATAGTTGGCTGCATGATTTTTATAATGACGCAGCCAATGCTCCGCCTTTACTTCGTAAATTGTAAAAGCGTTGAGCGCGCGGCTAGTACCGCATACATCCAGTTAATCCTCGTTAAAGAACTAGCGGTGAGAGTCCTGGATGTATGCAGAGGAAAACTGCAAGGATGCTCCTTAATTAAGGAGCGGTCAAATCGCCTCGAGCGGTAATAGGCAAGTAGCACCCGCGCCTAATAGTTATTTTTTATCGGCGGATGGTTTGTGTCTATATGCTATAGTATTATCGCTCAGGCTTCTTGTGTATAGTATGATGTGAGTATGGAGATGAAGATAATTAGTTTTATAGCGTTGGTTGTATTGATTTTGACTGCGGTTATTTTGAACGCAACAAACCCGAGTTCTGCTGGTCCGTTTGGGATTTTAGCGTTTTTTGTATGTTTGTATGTGCTATTTATCTGTCTAACTTATGTAGTATTTTTAACATCGGAGCGAATAGCTGCGAAATTTTTTAATTTCAAGAATAGCCGCAATGAATCTAAGTATAAGACGTATTATTACTCTACTGTAATATCTCTTGCTCCAGTTATTTATGTGGGTATGCAGTCGATGGGAGATGTTGGGATTTTTGAGATATTATTACTTGGTGTGTTTGAGTTGCTGGCGTGTTTTTTTATACATAAAAGATACTAATCTCGTCCTGAATGTAGTCGTGTATTTTAAGTAGTTACGTGGTACAATATATTTATGAATCCCGAACTGCCACAAGTTAATAGGACTCCTGAGGTGCAGCCACAAAATATAGGTGGCGGTGAGTATAATGTAGAAAATACATCATTAAATCCTGAGACCGGAAGAGAGTCCGAGCAATTACTTGGTGCTAGGGTTGAACAATATAACAATATCCCTGTGGCTTTGCCTGTTGATAATACTACAACAGTTCCTTTATCTCAAAACGACGCTCAAAGTACGAAGCAGTCGGGGGTAGTAGCTGATGATGATACTCCTCTGGTGGCAGCGGATGAAGACTTGATAGAAAGAGAATGGGTGGATAAAGTTAAAAAGATTATAGCTTTAACAAAAGATAATCCTTATGAGAGGAATAGAGTTATCGCACAGCTGCAGGCTGATTATTTAAAAAAACGATATAATAAGACTTTAGGTCAAAATGACGACGGTAGTAAGTAGGGTTTTATATGGGTGCGGGTCCTTTGATAGTTAGTTTTATCGCGATTGTTATTATAGCCGCTGGTTCTGCGGTAGCTTTTGTGTTGTATCGTAACATGCTGAGGGAAGCCAAAAATTATGAACGAGGCTTGAAGATGGTGCCGCTACTTATACATTTGCCTCCGACAAGTGAAGACGTCAATAGTTCAAATCGAGATGAGCGAGATTTAACTGAAGAGGTGCTGTCGCAAGCCCAGGTGATGTACAATATTATCTCAAGTACGGCAACTAAAGGATTCAAAAGTAAAGTCTACGGCCAACGTCATATATCGTTTGAGATTGTTGCACATGGTGGGCTAGTTCACTATTATGCTGTCGTTCCGCTAGTGTTAGTTGATGTTATTCGTCAAGCTGTAGCGGCAGCATATCCTTCTGCTAGGCTAGAAGAGGTATCTGATACTAATATATTCAGCAAGGTCGGCAAGATGAGCGGAACCATCGGCGGAGAATTCACCCTGAAAAAGTCCTTTGTTTATCCAATATCGACTTATCAGGAGTCGAAAAGAGATGCTTCCAGGGCATTATTAAATGCTTTATCTTCGGCGTCCAGAGAAGATGGAATAGGTGTGCAATTTTTACTACGTCCGGCGTATGACGGTTGGTCCAAGGCTTCAGAGTCTCACATTGACGGCATGAAGAAAAATAAGGGCAAGAAGAAAGGCTTTGGAGGCGTTGCTCCTATGGATATTATGGAGGCTCTGTGGAAACCGCCAGAGAATAACGAAAAAGACGGTGGCTCTAGTTCTGAGGACAAGCAGCTAACATCTTTAGAGCAGGCGGAAGTGGATGCTATCAGCGAAAAAGCTCGCTATCCTGCGTATGAAGTTCTGGTGCGTGTTGTAATTTCGTCAAACACTGCGGCGCGCTCTCAAGTGCTGTTAAAAAATATAATAGCAGCCTTCTCGTTGTTTGACTCACCGCGCAATAATGGGTTTAAGTTCTCTTTAACTAGGAATGTTGAGGAAATGACAACAGCATATATTATGAGGTTCTTCCCTCAGGAAACTCGTAGTAATATTCTCAACAGTGTAGAAATGGCAACGTTATTCCATTTGCCTGGAGCTAACGCGATCCCAACTTCACAAGTTAAGCGACAGATGTCCAAGCAGGTTGATGGACCAACAGACGTTTTGGATGAGGGTTTGCTGATTGGGTATAACGAATTTCGAGGAGTCAAAAAACCTATTAGAATCGGAACAAAAGACCGCCGCCGCCATGTATATATTATTGGTCAAACAGGCGTTGGTAAATCTGTCTTGCAGGAAAATATGGCTTATCAGGATATGATGGATGGTCGGGGATTTGCCTTTATTGATCCGCACGGTGATTTGGTTGAATCTTTATTGGGTAAGGTTCCAAAAGAACGCGTTGAGGATATTATCTACTTTAATCCTGCTGATATGACTAATCCAATTGGGTTGAATATGTTTGAGTTCGACACTCCAGACCAAAAAGACTTTTTGGTTCAAGAGGCGATTAATATGCTGTATGGCCTTTACGATCCAGGACATACGGGAATTGTTGGTCCTCGTTTGGAACATATTTTTAGAAACTGCGCCTTGCTGCTGATGTCGGATCCTGCTGGTGGAACGTTTATTGACGTGCCGAAGTGTCTTATTGATCCTGAATTTGTGAAAAGCAAGCTTAAGTATGTAAAAGATCAGCAAGTTATTGATTTCTGGACAAAGGAATTTCCTGCGTCACAGAGGTCAAATGAGGCAGGTGAGGTTATTTCATGGGTTGTATCAAAGTTTGGTCCATTTATTTCCAACGATGCAATGCGCAATATCATTGGTCAGACCAAATCTGGATTTAATTTGCGTGAAATTATGGACAATAATAAGATTTTGCTGGTTAACTTGTCAAAAGGTAAGATGGGTGAACTTAATTCGAAGCTTCTGGGTATTATTTTTGTGATGAAGTTCCAGGCAGCAGCGATGTCTCGAGCGGACATCCCAGAGGATCAGCGAGTTGATTTCTCATTGTATGTTGATGAGTTCCAGAACTTCGCCACTGACAGCTTTGAATCTATTTTGTCTGAGGCTCGTAAGTATAAATTGAGTCTTATTATGGGCAACCAGTTTATGACGCAGTTAACAGATAAGATACGAGAAGCTATTATTGGTAACGTCGGTACAGTTATTTCTGGGCGTATCGGTGTAACTGACGCTGAATTGATGGTTAAGAAGTTTCAGCCGACTTTTGATGTCGACGACTTGGCTAAATTGCCAAACTTCCAATCTATAACCTCTGTGATGATTAATAATGTGCCGTCTGCGCCGTTTAGTATGAATTGGATTCCTCCGATGGGGCAAGTTAATAATCAGCTGAGGGATGCGTTAGTAAGGCTATCTGCTGCTAAATACGGTAGACCACGAGCTGTTGTTGAGAAGGAGATATTTGACAGGATTAGAGGTAGTGTGCAACCAAAGACGAGTCCTTCTCAATTAACGCCTTCTGCTAATCAAAAGGCACCTGGTGGGTCATCGTTCTTGGATGAATGGCTAGCGAAGAGACAACAATTAGGAGGAAAGCCTGCTTCTAGCTCAACCGTAAGACCAGCAAATTCGCAAACTCTACAGACTTCCTCACAAATACAGAATCCGCAAGGCCGCCCAGGGGCGGTTAATAATGCATCTTCTAATATAAATAGTGTAAATACTACGGCTTCTAATCTTGACAGCAAACAGCAAAGTCAACCTTTTACGATAGATAGTGCTGTCATCAATAGGGCAAATGTGTCTATGGCTACAAATAATAACTCTGTCTCTTCTGTAAATGTAAAACCGAGCCAGCCTGTGGTTAAGAATCGGCTCGATTTACGTAATGGTGATGATGACGATAGTGAAGTGATGATTAGTTTGAGATAAGATTCAACATCTATCTAGCTATTTTTTCTGTTGTTGATAAACCCTACTCGAGCATATTCGATAACAGCGCCGATAGACCAGCCAGCTACAAACAAGATAATAGTTTCTGATCCTGATAATAGATATCCGTATCGTTTGGCGATAAAATACACAACGACAGAAGCTATTGCGCCTAAGGCGCCAGAGATGATTAAGTTAGGGCGGGCAACGGTATTGCCAATTGCGTCACTAGTCTTTTCGACGACTGGATTATGAATGACCTTACTGAAAGCCCTGGATGGAGCTGATAGTTGGTCTTGTACATTTTCCAAAGTCTTCTTATACGAAGCTTCAATATCTTTTTTTGTAAGAGGCTTATCTTCTTTTATCTCTTTAGATTCTTTTTGTTCTTGCCGCTTTTCTTGGCGGGCGGCAATTTCTATAGCCTCGTGTTTAATGCTATTTTCATTTTCGGCATTTGATTTTTCTTTTTCAACCGCCTTTTCTAGAGATCTTTCGATTTCAGCAGCTTTTTCTCTGTTTAAATCTGCTAACTCTCTGGTGTCGACAGCATTCTCTACGGTAGATTTTAATTTTTCACTCATTTTTCACCTCCTATAAAGTTCCTGCGGACATGTCTCGCCGAATGATTCTAACTTCTTTATTTAATTGACGTGATCGAGCATAGAAGTATACGACCACGGCTGCAATAATTCCTGCGAACATCATATTCTCGCTGGCACCAGTTTTTGGTAGTTGCGAAGTGGTTTGTTCAATAACTTTCGGTGCAGGGCAGTCAATTTTTGTGCTGACAGTATTGCCAAATGTGTTATCGATTCTACAGTCATAAGACATTGGATTACTTTTACCGCTAGCCATCGCTGGGATGCTGTTCTTTATTTGGACGGTAAAGCTGCGCTTTTGAGTTTCTCCTGGCTTGATCTTGATAGGGTTCCATACTAGTACTTTTGCGTTGCCGCTGCCCGCGCTAGCGCCTTTATCATCTGTCAATGTTCCACCGCCAGCGTCGAATATGTCTGCATATTCCAATAAATCGCTGACTTGGTCTTTGAATGTAAACTCTTCCTCTTTTAGACCTTTGTTTTTTACCGAAAGAGTGTAGGTAATTCGATCTCCAGATTTCGCAACCGTAGTTGTTGCGTCAGCGTTATTCTGGGTGAGATTAACTGCAGTTTTTGTCTGCACGAACGAGGCAGAACATCGACTATCGTTAATCCATATAGTAGAGTCGCCTGGGCATGGTTGGCACTGAGGGTCGTCCTTTAACAATTTAGGGTTTTGAGGACACCTTGCTGGCTCCGGTATGGTAAATGTCTTTACGCAGGCGTCTGAGGTCTTATCGCCTAATGAGCTCTTTACCGTTAGAATAACTTTGTATGATCCCGGTGTTTTCTCTGTATAAGTTACGATTTTATCGTTGCCTTCGATAGTTTTAACTAGAGTATTTCCTCGGTAAATGCTGTATACATATTTTTGGATTGTCGCACCATTGGCCGCACTGGCGTTAGCAGTAAATTGATATGTATCGCCATTCTTCTTTATGTCTAAGGCGTTACACGTAGCTACTGGCTGTGGCGGAGTAGAGCAGTTGGGGTATGTTCCGACTTGCCCAGTTGGACATTGATGGCTCGGTGGTGCGATTTTAAGGATTAAGTTACCGCAGTTAAGCATGATTGCAAACCAGCCAGCCCCAGCTGAATATCCAACGAATGCTCTATATGAGAAGCTGCCCCAGAGGTTGTGAGGTCGATAGTAGAAAGTGCGAGCACTGCCTTGTGACGTACGAACTACGTAAGATCCTTCACCTCTTGCTGCGCCAAAGTGAGGTGTAAGTCCCCATGAATAGGTACCCATATTGCTATTTAAGGTCTGAAGATTACCAGTCGCCGCTACCAAATCAGAGCGGCTAATACCAAGATGATCGTAGAGGTCGTGAATATTATTTGTGTTCGCGTCATAATGAGCCATTAGTTGTTGGCCGCTAGAAATTCCGCCGTAAATTAGGTCGCTGGAATCTGCTGCATTGGCTGATTCTGGCGGTGAAAAAACAGTGAAAGATTGCACAATAAGCGCTAGGGCGGTTAAGATAAGCCCGATCTTTCGAGTGGCTTCTTCTTTGCGTAAGCGTTTCGCATAAAAGCCCAAACTGTGGATCATTGAAGGGCTGTATGGTAGGCGCGAGATAATTTTTTTGAACATTTTGACCTCTTTTATTTTTGTTGTTATATAACTTTAATCTAACTTTAGCATAAGCATGCTGAAAAAGTAAATAGTTTGAGAATATATCTATTTTGATGTATAATAAGGTTGTTGAAAAGAGCTGATAATTCAGATAATAGTGAGGGAGATATGGCTAAACAAACAAATGAACAATCTTATGATGGCTCACAAATCCAGGTCCTAGAGGGTCTTGAGCCGGTTCGTAAGCGTCCAGGAATGTACATTGGTAGTACGGGGTATGAGGGCGTGCATCACTTGATTAAGGAGATTGCCGATAACTCAATTGACGAGGCAATTGCTGGTTATGCTACAAAGGTCGAAGTAACTTTGTTAAAGGATGGTGGTGTTCTTCCTCTTCGCGGTAAGGTGTTGAATACTGATCGCGCAAGGTTTGATATGATGTTTGCTAATGCTGAGATTGTTTCGTGGATTAAGGCTATGGGCGGTGGATTTGGTGGCCAATTTGATCTCAGCGGCATCCATCTCACCAAGACCCTTAAATCGTTGCTGTGCTGTGTAGCCTGCCTGCTTAAATTTCTCAGCATTTTCATCAATCTTTACACCAGCAGCCTTGCGCTCATTGATCTTTTCGTTCAAT
>SDRQ01000005.1 GCA_007845355.1 TM7 phylum sp. oral taxon 352 | reverse complement strand
CAAACGAATCAAATCCTTCATCTGATTTAACGATAATCTGTCAATCGGAATATTCGTCATTGCCGAAACCGCTTGACGCAAATATTCATCAGTCAACACCGGCTCATCACTGGCTTCATCTTTCAATGCTTCGGCTTGCAATTCCAATTGTCTCATTTGCATCTTAAATTCTGCAGCTTTTTCATAATCCTCAGCCTCGACCGCGGCGTCAATTTTCCCAGCCAATCGCTTAATTTGGCGAGCCAACTTATCCTTACGCGACAATTTTATTGGCGAGCTAGACTTCAATAAACTCGCCGCCTCGTCAATCACGTCGATCGCTTTATCTGGCAAAAATCGCTCCGTCACGTAACGCTGGCTCAAATCCACCGCCTCAGTCAGCATTTCGTCAGGAATTTGAACTTGATGATGCTTGACTAATTTTCCTCTCAATCCTCGCATCATTTCTATCGCCTCTTCTGGCGATGGCTCATTGATCGTCACCGACTGGAAGCGCCGTGACAACGCAGCATCTTTTTCGATATGTTTTCGATATTCATCAAACGTCGTCGCGCCAATTAGTCGCACCTCGCCTCGCGACAACGCTGGCTTCAATACATTCGCCGCGTCCATCGAGCCCTCAGCCGAACCAGCGCCAACCAACAGATGCAACTCGTCAATAAACAAAATAACTTCTTGATGTTTTTTGGCGACCGCCAGAACTTTTTGCAATCTCTCCTCAAATTGCCCGCGATATTTCGTCCCAGCAATCATCGCCGTCAAATCCAATTGAAAAAGTCGCTTACCTTTCAAAAATTCGGGAACTTTATTATCAGCAATCCTCTGCGCCAAGCCCTCGACTACCGCAGTTTTACCGACGCCAGGTTCACCAATTAGCGCTGGATTATTCTTGCTACGCCGACCCAAAATCGTGATCATTCGCTGAATTTCCGACGCTCGACCAATCACCGGATCCAAAAATCCTTCGCTGGCGCGTCGCGTCAAATCGACACCGAATTTCTCCAAAACTCGCAAATCGCCAGAATTTTTACTCGCCACACTGCGTTCACTCTGCAGAGATTCAAACTGCTGTTTATCAAACACATCTTCCAAATTTCCACGCAGATTGTCAATGTCAACATTCATGTCCCGCAGCAATTTAGTCGCTCGTGCCTCGTGCTGCTGCAGCATTCCATAAACGATGTGTTCCGTGCCAATTTTTTCCTGTCCAAATTCAACCGCTAATTGCCAAGCAATCCTTATCAATTCAACAACTTCAGCACTCAAACCCTTACTTACAATAGTAATCACCAGCGGCTTCGCAGTCAGATTCAATGCCATTTCCGCCCGGTCCAAAGTTACGCCGTTTTCAGCCAAAATCTTCGCACCCAATGATGAATTTTGCGCCAACACACCAAGCAAAATATGCTCCGTGCCAACATACTCGCTCCCCTCATTATGCGCCAGAAAACCAGCCCGCCCCAAACTGGCTCGAGCTGTTTCCGTCAGCCGAGGTTCTAATTCAGAAAAATCTTCTGACATATCGCCCTCCTTTCGTTTTCGGCGATTCGCAGAAGGCAGCTTATTCCGCCACCTCCTCAACTACGCTCATCAAGCTATCCTCAATATTCTTTCGAGGTTTTGGTTCTGTCTTAACAGGAGCTTTTGCTTCGATGTCTAATTCATAGCCAGTTAATCGACTTGCCAAGCGAACGTTCTGTCCGGCACGACCAATTGCTATCGATTGCTGATCTTCGCTAACATAAACCGTCGCACGCTTCTCATCTTCATTGACAGTCACACTCAAAACCTCTGCCGGGCTCATCGCATTAGCAATAAATCCAGCCGCATCTTCCTCGTATGGAATAATGTCAATTTTTTCCTGCTCGCCAATTTCATTCATCACAGCCTGAACGCGAGCGCCGTGACCGCCAACAAACGTACCAACTGGATCAACGCCAGGTAGCGCTGAAGAAACCGCCAATTTGGTTCGGCGACCAGCTTCACGTGCAATCGCCTTAATCTCAACTGCACCAGTCTCCATCTCTGGAACTTCTTGATTGAACAAGAATCGCACAAACTCTTCATTGCCGCGACTAAGAATCAATTGCGGACCGCGACCTTCGCGCTCAATGTCCTTAATGTAAACCTTAATTCGACGACCAACGCCGTAATATTCGCCAGGAATTTGCTCACTCTGAGGCATAATTCCGACAGCCTTGCCAAGCTCAATTCGCACAACACGCGGCTCAACTCGCTGAACCGTACCAATAACAACCGTACCGATTTTATCCTCAAATTCCGCCAAGACAACTTCACGCTCAGCCTCGCGCAAACGCTGCAAAATCACTTGCTTAGCGGTCTGAGCTGCAACTCGACCAAAAGTCGTCACGTTATGAGTTTCCATCACAACTTCACCGCCAAGTTCAGCCGCAGGATCTATCTCCTTAGCTTCCTCTAGGTCAATTTGATTGGCGTCATTCTCAACTTCTTCAACAACAGTCTTAACAACCGACACGACAGCCGTACCGTTATTGATATTCAAGCTTGCGCGAACCAACTGATCTCGCGTGCCATTATCACGACGCCAAGCCGCCGCAATCGCCTGCTCAATCACGCTCAAAACTGTTTCTTCTGGCAAGTTTTTTTCCTCAGCAATCGTACGCACTGCCAACGTCAACTGCTTAATGTTCAAGTCTTCCATTATATTCTCCTTCTTATTAATTATATCTTTTTCCGTCTCAAACTTCCATAAACGAAAAACTCCGACCTGCCGGCCGGATTAGTACTTTTCTATTGTAGCGGAAAGATTCTATTCTGTCAATCCAATTCTTTTCGCCAAACAGACAGACATTTCTTAGTAGATGGCGATATTTGGTCAAAGCCAATTCTTTGGTAAAACTCTTCAGCGGATTTTAGGGAATACAATTTGACGGCACGCGCATCTGGATATTCACCAGCCAAAGCTTCAATAGCCGCCCGACCAATTCCTCGCTTGCGCGCAACTTCCCTAACAAAAAGATCTTCTATAGTAATCTCGCCGTCACCATTAGAGCATACAGTCATAAGACCAGATGACAACTCTTCGCCAGAAGTGTCGATAGCAAATACATCGCTATCATAGTAATTATTCATGCCTTTTACATATTCTATTAAATCCTTTTTCGCACTATCCGTAAACTCGCAGCCCAAAACAGACTCCGAGTGAGCCAAAGCCGCTCGCTCCAAAGCTTCATCATCATTCACCGACAATTTAGTAAGATGTATCTCAGGATTCATTCTATCATTTTATCATAAAAATACATTTTGTCAATATCATACTTCCACGCACTTTTCCAGGATTCCCGACATCGCGCTTTTTTCAGCTTCCGTTACCCACAAGCGATATTTTCGCTTCACGGCCACTTGTCGCGCAATATATTGGCACCTAAAAGATTTATTACTCGGCAGCCAAGTCGCCGCGTCGCCGTCACCTTTGGCTTGATTCGCTGGACCGTCAACCGCTAATAAATTTAACGGATCATTCGCTAATTTCTCTCGTTCTTCTGGGGAAATTTGCTGCGCACCCTTTTGCCAAGCATCGCTCAAAGCCACGACGTGATCAATCTGAACCTTAGAACTGGTTTTTTCACCACGCTGAAATTGAATTGTTTGACCAGTGTATGGATCATTCAGCACACCCGACAAAACTCGACATTTTTCATCAATTTTCTCATCCGTCAAATCTCGCGCCAGAATCACTTCCCGCACAGAGCAGCCGTTAATTTTGCCCCAGCCATTGCCGAATTGCTTTCTGGAATAGCCAGTCTTTGGCGCGCGTCCTTTAACTTCTATTTTTTCCAATTCCGCTCTGGCGTTCGAATTACCAAATAATTCTCGTTGCGTTGAAGTTTGAATTGTCTGAGGTTCGGGTTGTGAAATTTGTGAAGACCAAATCGCCACGCCGACAATCAAAATCACCAGCGCAATCACCACTTGTCGACGTCGTATTTTATTCACCCTCATGACTGTATTATAATTAAACTATGACTAAAGTTCCACGCTTACTTGACACATTCACACCAAATCATTACAACCTAACTCTCGATTTAACACGCGCCGAGGAAAAAGAATTTTCTGGCACAGTTATCATTTCTGGCGAGTCCACCAGCGAATCAATTTCGCTACATTCCAAGGGTTTAACAATTCAATCAGTCACAATCGACGATCAGCCCGCCAACATTTCATTCGACGAATTTGACGAATTGAGATTATCTCAGCCGAACCTTAAAAACGGAAATCACACAATTCACATCATTTTTTCCGGAAATATTACCGACGCAATGCACGGCTTGTATCCTTGCTACTTCACTCACGACGGCGTTAAAAAACAGCTTTTCGCCACTCAATTTGAATCACATCACGCCCGCGAAGTTTTCCCTTGCGTTGACGAACCAGCCGCCAAAGCCGAATACGATTTGGCACTGGTCACCCAAACAGGAATAACGGTTTTGGGAAATATGCCCGTAAAATTCCAGAAAGAAAACGGCGATTCTCTCACGACGACATTTGAGAAAACACCGCGAATGAGCAGTTATCTTCTGGCTTTCGTAATCGGTGAATTGCACAAAAAAACTGCCCGCACCAAATCTGGCGTTGAAGTCAACGTCTGGGCAACGCCAGCTCAGAATGAAAATACATTAGATTTTGCGTTAGATATAGCCACTCGTTCAATTGATTTTTATGATGAATATTTCGGCGTCAAATATCCATTGCCAAAATCCGATCACGTCGCCCTTCCTGACTTTTCGTCTGGCGCAATGGAAAATTGGGGTTTAATCACTTACCGCGAAAGTTGTTTGCTTGCGGACCCAGAATTGACCCCAGAATCATCCAGGCGCTTCATTGCCACGGTTATCGCGCACGAACTTAGCCATCAATGGTTCGGCAATCTCGTTACCATGAACTGGTGGAATGATTTATGGCTCAATGAAAGCTTTGCCAATATGATGGAATACGTGGCGATTGATGCATTACACCCCGAATGGCGCATGTGGGAAGATTTTGCCACGAATGAAGTAACGGCCGCACTTAGAAGAGATAGCTTGGACGGCGTTCAATCGGTTCAAGCCGACGTCAATCATCCAGACGAAATCAGCACTTTGTTCGACCCAGCAATTGTTTATGCTAAGGGCGGACGACTGCTCGTTATGGTTAGAAAACTTATCGGCGAAGAGACATTTCGCACTGGACTTAAATCATATTTTGAAAAATTCGCGTATAAAAATACCGTCGGAAATGACTTATGGCAAGAATTGGAATTAGCGAGCGGTCAGCCAATTGTCAATCTAATGAACGCTTGGATTTCCCAACCTGGCCTTCCTGTCGTATCAGTTTCAAGCAGTCACAACACGGCAATTCTAAGTCAGGAACGATTCTTCGTCGGCGAGCATCAACCGTCCGACGCGTTATGGCCAATTCCATTATTCGCAAACCAACCACTTGACGTAAAAATCTTGAATCAAAAAGAAACCACCGTTTCTATTGAAAAGCCATTGCAATTAAACTGCGGCTTAAGCGCCCACTTCGTCACCAAATATGACGAATCCACTCGCGAATATTTATTGAAGAACATTACAGAGTTGCCAACTTTGGATAAGATTTGTATCTTACAGGACGCGACAATACTCGCCCGCGCTGGATTTGAAAATTCGGCATCACTACTTCCATTAGCGTTATCCTTAAAAACCGAAACCAACGAAAAAGTATTCGGTATGGCGGCTGGTGCCTTGACGGAACTGCGAAAATTCGTCGATGATAATGACGCCGCCAGAGATTCATTAAAGCGAATTTCTGGAGAATTTGCGCGCGCCACATTCGAAGAGCTTGGCTGGGATGAAAAAGACGGAGAATCAGACGACGACCGCGAACGACGCACCACAGTTTTGAGTTTGATGATGTATAGCGAAGATAAAGAAGTTTTGGACGAGGCAAAAACGCGTTTTGACAGCAATAAGCTGGAAGACTTACCGACGGAAATTCGAGCTTTAATTATCAGCGCAAACGTAAGACATTTCGAGACGCCAGAGATGATTGAAAATCTCTTTGCCGCATATAAAAACACGCCGTCAAATGACCTGCAGAATGATATTGCAATTGGACTAACTTCCACTAAAAACCCCAAAACGGCAGAAAAAATTCTTGCCAACATTAAAGATTCCAATATTATCCGCCCGCAAGACGCCAGTCGTTGGTTTGTGTATTTGATTCGGACGCGAGAAAATCGCCAGATTGCGTGGAATTGGCTGAAAGAAAACTGGGCGTGGGTCGAAGATACGTTTGGCGAAGATAAAAGTTACGACGATTTCATTCGCTATGCAGCTACGGCGTTACTAACACCTAATGAACTTGACGATTTCCGACAATTCTTTGAATCGATGATGGATATTCCAGCCCTAGCCAGAACGATTAAGTTGGGAATTACCGAAATATCCGCGCGCGTCGAGTTGATTGAGCGAGATAAGGCGGACGTGCTCTCTGCTTTGCAAACAACACTGTGATATATTATGCCACATTTTTGACAAAATCTATTGACATTTTATTCTATTAGTGATATAAATATATTAGCTTTTGTTGACAAGTTGAGATTTATTCCTTGTCCGAAAGCGCACTTTGACAAACAGCTACACACAAGGCGAGTTTTTATTCCTTTTGTAGGATTTCAAAGAGGGACGGAATCTCGTCTTGTGGCAAATTGCCACTTAGCCCTCCATGGGGGCGAGAAGATAGGAAAGAAATCATGCAGGACGCACTGGTTTTCGGAGGTAATTACGTACAGGGGATGTTTTACACTCCATCCCGCGGTCATCGAGGAATTTTTGATGTCAAGCTCGACGACGAGGGCTTTGCTCTTGCCGTCGAGATGGCGCAGATCATTGGCGAACTTTATACCGGGAACGAGACCAACAATATCTTATACGATATTCAAGGTTCGCTCTTCACAATTTTGTCTGCAGCAAATATGCTACAAGCAGACTACACCCCCGGAGCCCAATGTGTTTCGGAGGCCATGAAGTTCGTCGACTGGGCTATTCCCGACTTCGCGAATGAGTCACAGCTCAGAGAAGTGTTCTCGAAAATCTCTGAGTATGCACTCCGATTCATCCTGGACTCCATGAGCACTGTGCTCAAGGACATCCAAGATGATGAGGCTGGTACGATAGACTATATCTTCCTGGTCGGAGACGTCGGCAGCCTCATGCGTGTGAAGCATCTTATTCCTCTCCCTCTGAGAAATAAGCTTGAAGATCTCAAGAATGCCTGCTTCAACCTGGAGGTTGAAAACGAAGAGTAATCTTCAGAAAAAGTGACAAGCTGCACTTTAGCAGTGTTTTAGTAGCTGTTTGTCACTTTTCCTTGAAGTTATTAAGTCCCAACTGGGGCTGTTTTTTTATTCCAACACCACACACTCTTCAACTACGGGCGGATTTCCATCAACAGAAATTGCCATCATTTGCATATCACAGCTTTCATATTGCGCATTTTTGGCAATGAACATTTCAGCAGCAAAACGCATTTGTTGCTGTTTTTTATTTGTAATTGCCGCCAAGCCATCGCCGAAATTGTCATTTTTACGATATTTGACCTCTGTAAAATATAAAATATTGTCTTTTTTACTAACAATATCAATTTCGCAATATCGCGTTCGCCAATTCCGTTCTATAATCTCATGACCATCAGCCACCAACCAATCCGCCGCCGCTTGCTCACCTTTATCGCCAATTTGACGCGTCGTGTCTTTTTGCTGGTTTTTAGATTTTCTATCGTCAGACGCATTTTGCGAATTCGCCTCAACATTAGCATATTTAGCCAACGGTGCAAAACTTAGCCGATGTAGCGGAGTTACGCCCAGATTATCAATAGCCGCTCGGTGCTTCGCTACACCATAACCAACGTGCGAAGAAAAATCGTATCCCGGATAAACATCATCCTGCTCTGCCATAAATTTATCGCGAGCCACCTTAGCAATAATCGACGCCGCCGAAACGCTCGGAATCAGACCGTCGGCTTTCGCTATAATTGTTACATACTTTTCTAGCGGTGTACCCGCCAAAAAATTGACCGTCCCATCGATAATAATCTCATCAAACTTCGAGCCATTTTTCTGGCATTTCGCTTGGATTTCTTTGACTGCGCGCCGCGTTGCCAGCTTAAGCGCCTCGCTCATCCCTATTTCATCCAGCTCCTCAGCAGAAACCCAGCCCAATGCCCAAGCCGACGCTTGCTCGCGAATTTCCTCATCAAGCAATTCACGTCGTTTTTTGGTTAATTTTTTACTATCATCAAGCCCTTCAATTTCAGCGCCACCCAAAACCACCGCGCCAATCACCAACGGTCCAGCCCACGCGCCGCGCCCGACTTCATCAATTCCCAGAATCACCCGACAGTCTTCCCTTTTTCGTCATAAAATCAGCAATAATCCAGCCAATCCAAACTGTTGCCGCGCCTAATGTATTCGTCAAAATATCCCAATTCGTGTCGTCCAATTTTATGCTCGCCAAGCCCACCTTGACCATAAATAATTCCGCCAGTTCGTTAATGCAGCCCAGCGCCGAAACTAAAGCAAATACTGAAAACGCCGTCACCAGCCAATGCGCCCGCCATTTCATCGACGAAACCAAATACACCCAGAATAGCCCCGCAAATAGCCCACCGCCCACAAAGTGCGTCGTAAAACTAGTATCCTGTCCGTCAATTAACGGCGATGGCAAATACCAAGATATGAAAAATAACAAACACGCTACGTAAAGTAGCCAGCGATATTTTTTCTCACTATCAAAGCCGTTTTTCTTCAAAGCATAAGGAGCCGCCACAGCCAAAGTCGTCGGAACAAGGACGGATATATAATGAAATATTGCCATATTGAGATTATAACATGAGAAAACCGCCTCAGATTAAGAGACGGTTTTTAATGATTAACCGATTGACAATTACGCGTCTTTGTGGCGAGCTGCAACTTCAGCAGCCTTAGCGTCAAGTTCAGCCTGAGCGGCATCTTTTTCAGCTTGTTTTGCAGCAGCAGCCTGAGCAGCTTCTTCCTTCAAGCGTTCAGCTTCCGCTTCTGCCTTAGCGTCATGAATATCATTAACAGCAGCGCGATCGAAATTCTTAGCCGTCAAGCGAGCCGACTTACCGCTGCGCTGGCGAAGGAAGCTTAAGAACTTGCGGCGAACCTTAGCACGACGAACAATCTCAATCTTCTCAATCAGTGGACTGTGCATCAAAAATGACTTTTCAACACCAACGCCTGAAGCGATTTTTCGAACCGTAATTCGTGATGTGTGTGATTTTTTATTGTCGGTACGAATAACAACACCCTCGAACATCTGAATACGCTCTTTGTTGCCTTCCTTAATTTTCTGGTAAACGCGAACTGTGTCACCACTGCGAGCATCGACAACTGCTTGCTTTTTTTGTGCTTGGTTGATTTTGTTGATTAACTCAAAACTCATAATTTTTTCCTATCTTCCGAACTCGCTCCGACTGGCCACGCAGTTGTACCTCTGCAGCTCCACATCAAACAAGACTCGAATATTTAACTCTCGTACAATTACATAAGATAATAACACAAATCTGAAGAAATATCAATTAAATAAAATTGGAGTATAATATAGTTATGGATTACAATAAATTAGCACTCGAACTACACGAAAAATACAAAGGTAAAATTACGACTAGCCTCAGAGATAAAGAGGAGCTTAATCGCGACAAACTTAGCGCTTATTACAGCCCTGGCGTCGGCGCAGTCAGCCAGGCAATTGCCGAAAATCCAGCCGATTTACCAAAGTACACTTGGACAAACAATCTAGTCGCCGTAATCTCAGACGGCTCAGCGATTTTGGGCTTAGGCAATTTGGGACCAAAAGCCGCCATGCCAGTCATGGAAGGAAAAGCTTTACTATTTAAGCATTTTGCCGATGTCGACGCCGTGCCAATTGTGTTAGACGTTCACGAATCAGAAGAAATCATTGCCACCATTAAAGCTATTGCGCCAAGTTTCGGAGCCATCAACCTCGAAGACATTGCCGCACCAAAATGTTTTGAAATTGAAGAGCGACTGAAGGCAGAATTAGATATTCCAGTCTTCCACGACGACCAACACGGCACGGCTGTCGTTGTGTTGGCGGGCTTAATTAACGCCGCTAAATTGACAGGACGAAGCCTGGCAGATTGCAAATTCGTGGTCATCGGCGCAGGCGCAGCTGGCACGGCAATCATCAAATTGTTAAATCTTTACGGAGCAAAAAACATCGTAGCGGTGGATAGCCGAGGAATTGTCGGAAAATCACGCACAGATTTGAACGCTGAGAAAACCGCGCTATTGGAATACGTCGACGCATCACAATCTGGCTCAATTGAAGACGCCATCACCGACGCAGACGTATTTATCGGCGTATCACGCGCAGGACTTCTCACTCCAGAATTAGTTAAGAAAATGGCGAAAGATCCAATCGTATTTGCACTAGCAAATCCTGTTCCAGAGATTATGCCAGATGTCGCCAAACAAGCCGGCGTCGCAATCATCGGTACAGGTCGTAGCGACTTTCCAAACCAAGTCAACAACTCTCTGGCCTTCCCTGGAATTTTCCGCGGCGCATTAGATCACGGAGTTAAGAAAATCACCGATCAGCACAAATTAGCGGCTGCTGAAGCACTAGCTAACCTGGTCGAAAATCCAACCGTCGATAAAGTCGTCCCAACTGCATTTGATGAGGGTGTAGTTGAAGCTATTGCGAATGTCATTAGGTAAGCCTAAGCACCAGCACCGTACTTAGCCGCATCACGAGAGTTTCCATCTATAAACAGAGCCACTAATGACTCCTGGTTCTGTTTGTCACAAGCCCCCAAAAATAGCACTATTTCAGTCACTCCGGCTTCCTGAAGAGATTTTTTAGTCTCACTTTCATCAGACATGTCTTCAACGCTGACTTTTGACATATAAACTCTCTTGGCGTTATGCGTTTGTTCTTTCCAGGCGTAAATTATAAACGGATAAAGCTCTTTTAATCTGTTATTTAAGCCAATTGGCAAACCGACAGACTTATCTTCTGAAGTTGCTACACATTTAGCAGCCATAGTTAATTTGTCCTTAATGATAGGTAGAATGTCCCGCTTCTTCTCATCGTTTTCGTATCCAGTCATTTTATGCTCGACCTTTTTAGCCTCTTCAGTGCGCGCGTCAATTACTGCGACCACAGTACCGTCACCACCACGCTCAACATGCAGTACATCCACAACAGAATCTTCTTTAAGCCACGGAAACATCTCGCTATCAAGTATCACAGCATCTCCCGCCTTCAATCCAATTTCTACCAACTGAGAGCTGCTTTTTTCGATTGTCAGCTTCGGTTTGCTTGACCTTTTTCTCTTAGCGACTTTTTTCAAAGACCTACTCGCAATTTCACCCGCCGCTTCGTAGGTTCTGAATTTTTCAGAAAGAACCTTTAGCTCGCCTTCTAGAATTGACTTCATTTTTTCTTCCACCACAGATTTGGCAAGAGTCTGTGCATTCGTACAATTTTCCTCGAATACAATTTCCGTATATTCACGAGCTAACAATTCCTCATCCAGATCTCTCATCCCGTCTGCACAGTCGAGTATGGTTTTAGTCCACGCCAGGTCTCTTTCATAATTAAAGAAGGCTTCAATGCGCTCCATACGCACACCACTTTCATTCCCAGACATCACCTCAAGCTCATCGGCTTTAAGCATTGAAAAATTTGTCAATAGCTCAACCAAGTGATGTGTCTTTTCGCGAACTGGATCATATTCAGGTCGACTTACTCCAAATTCTATAGGCGGAAAAGTGCTGTCTTTTCTATAAACCCCATCAATCACAGCCTTCTTAGTCTCTAGCGCTAGTTGCATATATTCAGAGTCGGCAACATCTGGGTTAAGATTATTATTCCTCTGAAATTTCTTTACTTTAGGAATTTTACACCCCTCAAGATTGCAGTATTTCGGAACATTAACTTCCGCTATATTAGCAGGAAAAATCTTATCTAACGACGATATAAAAGCATCTAGTGAGGCTTTATACTCCTTATTAAATTCCTCTTTCAATCGAGAGCTTACTTCGTCAAAATCATAGCGGATCTCCAAATATTCAGGAGACTGGTCGTACGCATCCTTAGCCTGCTTAAGACTATCAATTACAGGCTCATATTTCTCAACCAAGTCCTTAAATATGGATGAATCTTTGGATACATCTTCATATATACATTCAAGGAAATTGATAACAGTATAAAAAATTTCACAGACAGAGTCTTTCTCAGACTCTGAAGATTCGCTATCGTAACAAGAGTGTCCCGGAATTTCGCTCATAAACTGATATTTTATCAGTTTATGGCTATAAAGTCAATTATATTACTCTGTTAACTTCTTCTAATGTCGTTTCACCACGAAGAGCCGCCAACACGCCAGCCTGAAGCAATGTCACCATGCCGTCTTCTTTTGCAGCCTTTTCAATCGCTTCCGTGTGAACATCCTCGACATCGCCGCGCAAGAATTTCTGAATGTTCTCGCTCACAACCAACTGCTCCATTACTGGAATTCGCCCCTTGTAACCGAACGGCACGTCGTCTGTCGGCACCGCACGCCAAAGCTTAAACGTATCCAAATCTGGACAATCAACATTCTCTGGCAAATCTTTCAAAACCTCTTTTACCCATTTACGAGTCGCCTCATCTGGCTCATATTCTTCCTTACTATCATCCCACAATCTCCTCACCAGCCGCTGAGCAATCACCAGCCGAACCGCCGAGCTAAAAATCGGGTTTTGTCCAATCATATCGATCATACGACTAAACGCCGCCGCAGTCGAATTGGCGTGGAAGCTGGACAATACCAAGTGTCCCGTAATTGAAGCCTGAATCGCAGTCTTCGCAGTTTCATTGTCGCGAATCTCACCAACCATCACCACATCTGGGTCAAGACGCAAAACACTGCGCAAACCATCAGCAAACCTCTGTCCATTTGTCGTATCAATTGGAATCTGAGCAATCCCAGGAATCGTATTTTCTACAGGATCTTCCAGCGTAATAATCTTTCGATCCTGAGTATTAAGAGCGTTCAAAATGCTATATAACGTCGTGGACTTTCCTGAACCAGTTGGACCAACCATCAATAACATCCCGCGCGGATGAGAAATGACTTCATCGATTTGCTCGCGCTCTTTCTTTGAAATACTCAAGAGATCCAAGTTCAACATTGACTCATCGAAATTGAACAATCGAAGCACCAGATCCAAACCATACACCGTCATCACGGCTTCCACACGCAAATTCAGCACGTGCGATGCGCCATCTCTATGAATTTCCTGCTGCATATGTCCAGACTGAGGCTCTCTGGAAGCGGTAGAAATATTCGCGCGCGACGCCAAAGTCGCCATAATCACTCGATATCTATCCCTGCTAAGTTCCGCCACCGTATGCAAAGCTCCGTCAACACGCATCCGAATTCGAATTGACTCACGCTGATTTTCGATGTGAATATCCGACGCGCCCAACAAATCCGCTTGGTCAATCAAATAATTAAACACGTCATTTGTACCCACAGAAGCCAAAGTCTGCGTAACCTGTGCCAGAGTATCGCTATCGCCCTCCTTAGCAATTTCGATGTTATCGTAAATCACTTTTTTTGGCGGATCAAACCTAAGCATAATTGACCGAAACGCCGAACCAGAAATTAAGAAGAAGAAGATTCGCTTGCCATTTTCAACATACTGATCTCGCATCCGCTTCATCAACGATTCAGAAGTTTGCGACGTAACACCAAATCGATAAGACTGGTCTTCCTCATTAAAAGCCAGCGGAACCAGCCGACCCTTATACATCTCTTCTATCGTTAAAACATCCTTAAGTAAGGGTAAAGTATCTTCAAATTCCCGCCCATCAAGATATTGAAGTCCTAAAATTGACGCTCGACGACGAGTAGCTTCCTCATCTTGCTCACGGCGTCGCGCCTGAATTTTATCTTCGTCCATATGAAAATTATACCAAAAAGCTTACGGTTTTACGAGTGATATAATAGTAATATGAATCCAGAAATTACTCTGTTAGTCCACAATATTCGCTCGACACATAATGTCGGGGCAATTTTCCGCACGGCCGAGGGATTTGGTGTGAAGAAGATTATTCTTAGTGGCTACACGCCGTATCCAGAATTGAGTTTATGCAGCAAGGCGCCTGCTTGTGCGCTTGTTGATGGAGAAATTCGATCTGAAGATCCTCGCCTGCCGCATATTCGCGAAAAAATCACCAGCCAAATTCATAAAACTGCTTTGGGTGCGGAAAGTTTGGTGTCGTTTGAGTTTTACGAAGATATTAATGATTGGATTAAAGAGAATCAGCGAACAGAAAACTTGCCAATCATTGCGTTGGAGCAGTCAAAAGACAGTGTGATGCTATCAGAATTTCAGCCGCCTGAAAAATTTGCACTACTGCTCGGAGAAGAAGTCCACGGAATCACGCCGGAGCTTTTGGACAATTGCGATTTCACTGTAGAAATCCCGATGTTTGGCCAAAAAGAATCATTCAACGTGTCGGTCGCAACAGGAATTGCGCTATTTGGACTGATTTTCCCGAGAATGAGATGATCTCAACAACGAATAAATAAATCCCTCAAGTCTGATTATTGACTTTATTAAACATATGTGTTATATTTGTATGAGCTTTCTCTGGAATCCCCCGGAGAAAGTAGTCCCCTACTTGGAAGGAATAAGAAGATGTCATTTGACATTGCGCTCATTCTTACAATCATGTGTACCATGTACATCGCGTGGTATGGATACGTGTCGCCTTCGGGCGTTAATCTGAAGATACACACGCTAGCCATCGCTTCAGCGACATGGCTGACTGCGTTCTTCGCATACTATATGGCAGCAGAAGCACCACTACGCCCACAGCACCAAACAGTGCTGATACTCATGTGGTACTGTGCGGTAGCCTTGACCTACGCTACCCTTTACGAGAGGGGTCGTAGCGAAGTGAGGAATGAACTGCGGGACAATAAGTCCCGCTGACAGATAGTTAGCCCGCCGTAGAGCAACCAGCTCCGGCTGAGGCCTCTGTCAGCGGGCTAACTATCACTTTAGAACTACACACTCTTCACCCAGAGTGTTTTTTAATTGGCTTAATAGGTTATCATTAGCATCCACCTTAAACGGCAGACGCATGGCTGATTTCTCTTTCTCGCCCAATACCAAAACCACATCAGTCGTGCCAGCATTATCGCCGCAAACAGACTTCATTTTCACTAACCGCGAATGGTCATTTGGGTCTTTAATATACACAAATAACTTTGAAGCGGGAATTTCTGGCGCAACATTAACAGGCGCCGAATGAGCTTTTGGCTGCGGTTTGGCGGCGTCATTCTTTACGGCAGACTTCGGAGAAGCTCCATTTTTCTGATTACGATAAGCTTCACGGCGCTCTTTTTTTACGGCAGAGCTGATTTTAGGCGCATCCATTTTACGACCAGTAGACTCATAGCCATTAATATCGTTATCCGTAATCACAATAATATCATCGGCAATTAGCTTACTTTCATTGCCCAGATTTCCGTCACGATCTCGCGCTGAATTTTTACCAGAAACTCGAATCACTGCGTCCTGAACCAGCTTAGCACCAACTTTTTCTTACAGATTTGGAAAGACAATTATTTCACCCTCGCCGAATTTATCCTCAATTCCCACGAACGCCATTTTCGAACCGCTTTTTGTGACAATTGTACGAACGGTGCTAATAATTCCCCCGACCGTCATCATTCGACTATCGTACTCAGGAACTAATTGCGTCAACGGTTGAGTTTGCTCGCTCAAATACGTTTCATACCTATCAAGCGGATGCGCCGAGATATACAACCCCAACAATTCTCGCTCCCACATCAAGCGCTCTTTGTCGTCGTGTTTCACAGGAGCCTTCTGAAGATGAAGAGTCGATTGGACGCTCGCTGCGTCATCGCCGCCCAGCATTCCAAACAAATTGGTCTGCCCACTGGCTGCTTCTTTTTGGAGTTTGGACGCAAATGACGTAATAGAATCCAGATTGAAAAGCAAATCAGATCGATCGCCCATATCATCAAACGCACCAGACTTAATAAGCGACTCCCAGGCTTTTCTATTGAACTTGCTGGTTGAAACACGCCTAGCAAAATCCTCAACCGACGTAAACGGTCCATCTTCGCGCGCTCGCAGAACTTCCTCGACCGCACCAACGCCAACTCCCTTCACCGCCGACATTCCGAAACGAATTTTATTCTCATTTGGCACCACAGCAAACTCAACGAACGACTCGTTTACATCAGGACTCAGCACGCTAATTCCCATATGTTTACACTCGGTGATTTCAATTGCCAGACGATCGGTGTCATCATGGTCGCTAGTCATAAGCGCCGCCATAAACGCGTCAGGATAATGCGCTTTCAAATAAGCCGTCCAATAGGCGATCAAACCATAACAGGCGGCGTGCGACTTATTGAAACAATAGTTAGCGAATTCTTCCAGCTGAGTCCAGAAAGTTTCCGCAATTTCCTTAGTTGCGCCACCAACTTTAACCGCACCCTCGACAAACTCAGGCTTGACCTTTTTCATCAAGTCAATTTTCTTCTTACCAACAGCCTTACGCAACGTGTCAGCCTGACCACCAGTAAATCCACACCATTCCTTAGAAATCTGCATAAACTGCTCCTGATAGACCAAAATTCCGTAAGTATTTTTCAGCGAGTTTTTCATTCCAGAATGCAAATAAGTTATTTCTTCCTCGCCGTGTTTACGCCTAATAAAGCTGTCAATAAACTGCATCGGGCCCGGACGATAAAGAGCCACCATAGCAATAATATCTTCAAATGTAGTCGGCTTTAGTCCGCGCAAATATCGCTTCATTCCCGCCGATTCCAACTGGAACACGCCAGTCGTGTCGCCGCGCTGAAACAGCTCATAGGTTTTTTTATCGTCAAGCGGCAACTCCGAAAGATTAATCTCTTTCTTGTAAGCTTTTCGGATAATCCTCATGGCGTTATTAATAATCGTAAGGTTCGAAAGACCCAAAAAGTCCATCTTCAATAGACCCAGCTCTTCAACCTCACCCATCGGGAACTGAGTCGCCACCACGCCCTTTTGCGCCATTTCAAGCGGAATATAATTGACTAGCGTATCTGGCGCAATCACCACACCACAAGCATGAACGCCGTGGCTACGAATCGTTCCTTCCAGCTGAATTGCATAATCCAGAACTTCCTTCGCAGTCGGATTATTTTCATATTCATTCCGAAGGTCCGCATCCTCTTTAATACTCACGGACAACGGAATGTGCCGCCCCTGGTTTGGTGGCGGAACTAACTTCGCCAAGCGGTCACTCTCAGCATATGGAACCTCCAAAACCCTGGCAACATCACGCACTGCCATACGACCAAACATCTTGCCGAACGTTGCGATATTACTGACGTGATCCTCGCCATATTTTTTCGCACAATATTCAATCACTTCATCACGACGCGTATCCTGAATGTCAACGTCGATGTCGGGCATAGAAATACGATCAGGATTCAGGAATCGCTCAAATAGCAAACCGTATTTTAGAGGATCAAGATCTGTAATGTTCAGCGCATACGCAATAATCGAGCCAGCCGCACTACCGCGCCCAGGACCAAAGACAATTCCTTGAGATTTTCCCCAGTTGATAAAATCCTGGACGATCAAGAAATAACCTTCATAGCCCATATTCCCCATCACGCCGAGCTCCATCTTAGCGCGCTCACGAACTTCGTCAGACAGCTTCGGAATAATTTCGTCAGGATCCAACTTTTCAGCCTCCTCCTTCGAAGCTCCATTGTAACGCTGCAATAAACCTTGATATGTCAATCTAAGCAGATATGAATGTTCATTCTCGCCGTCTGGCAATGGATATTTTGGGATAAGAATTCGCCCAAGCTCAATCTCAACGTCGCAGCGATCAGCTATTTTTTTCGTGTTGCGAATAACTTCAGGAAATTCCTCTCCCCAGTGGTCAATAATATCGCGCGGATCTGTCAAGTGAAGCTCAAAATCCTTCAAGCTCATTCGCTTTTCATCACTAAGATACGATCCCGTCCCAACGCAAAGCAGAATCTCGTGCGCGTCTTGATATTCGTGCGTCAAATAGTGACCGTCACAAGTCACTACCATTTCAATATCAAGCTCTTTTGAAAGCTTAATCAAACCCTCGTTGATCTTCGCCTGCACGTCCCAGTGCGTGTTCGACTTCGGATGTCCGTGGTCCTGCAGCTCCAAATAATAGCGATCGCCAAAAATTGACTTATACCATTTGGCAATCTCACGAGCGCGATCATAATCATCCTCTTTCAACGCCACGCCAATTTCACCGCTCGCGCAACCACTCAGGACAATCAGCCCCTCATTCAATTCCTCCAAAAGTTCATGGTCAATTCGCGGTTTGTAATACATTCCCTCCAGATTGGCACGCGTCGACAGCTTCATCAAGTTGTGAAAACCCGTATTATTCATCGCCAGCACAGTCAAGTGAAAACGCTGTTTATCTTTACCTGGATCGCGATCAAATCGAGAACGAGTCGCCACGTAAGTTTCAATTCCGATAATCGGCTTAATGCCAGCTTTCTTGGCGGTTTTATAATAGTCCAAAATACCACTCATCGTGCCGTGATCAGTTACGGCGGCGGCCTCCATCCCGAGCTCCTTAACCTTATCGACCAAGTCGTGAATCTTAGTCAATCCGTCCAGCACCGAGTGAAAAGTGTGATTATGGAGGTGCACGAAATCCGACGGCTTCAAAGCCGCCGACGATGATTGTTCGCTTGTCCCCTCAGTCATTAATAACAATTATAGCACGCTATTGACGACGCTGCATTGTCTCAATTAAGTGATTGATAAAATCAGCCAACGGCGGGAAAATGTCGGCAAATTGCCCCAAAATCCAAATCAACAGTGCGATCAACAGTGTTGCGCCCAAAGCACTCCCCAATCCAAAGAAAATTCCGCGAACAAAATTCACCCAGTAAACTTGGTGGCGAGATTTATGAAAATCAAAGAACAAATCCTCCAAAATCGCCCGACGAGCATCGTTTTCGCTATCGCGAACAACTTTTTTTGCTAGCTTATTTGGCTGTTCTTTGGCTGACTTTTTCACTCTTTCTTACCTTTTTCTTTGAGAAAAATTTCGAGAAAAATCCACTCTTTGAAGCGAAGCTTTTGGCTAGTTCCACGCCAATTGAAACCGTACTTACAATTCCATTTAAGTTAGCAATTCTCTGGCTTATCGCCTCCACGTTTTGCTGAGTTTGGCGAATTTGGCGCGTTAATTTGATGATGGAAATTGTCATAGCGATCATCATGATGACAAAAATCACCATCAAAATCACTAATATAATAAGCAATCCGTTCATGCTATTTATTATACATTATTTTAGACGGTCCGCCAGATGAGCACGTAATTTATCGCCAAAGTTAGGATCACGCAATCCAAAGTCGATCACCGTTTTTAGATATTCCAATTTGTCGCCAGTGTCATAATAAGTGCCGTTCGTAATCTCCACGCCATAGAAATCAAATCCGTCATCAATCATTTGTTGCATAATTGGCTGGATTGTAAACTCGCCGTTGCCGTCAAATTCTTCCTTGGCTTTGTCTAGATAGCCGAAAATCTCGCCCGGAAGTAAATAGCTACTGACGCTCGCCAAATCAGAAGGCGCGTTCTCCTTGCCCGGCTTTTCAACGATATTCGTCATTTTTATAACGCCGTCTCTCACTCCTTGACCATTGATGACTCCATAACGATCAAATTCCGCGTCATCGGTGATTTTCTTACATGACAGAACCGCTCCGTCTAGGCTTTCTGACGCCTCGATCATCTGCTTAAAACGACTTGGACTAGCCGCAATAAAGTCATCCGCAAATGTGTAAATCACAGGCTCATCATGATGAATCAAATGTGAGGCGCAAGCCAAAGGTGTTGCGTTGCCGTACGGACCTTTCTGGCGAATATAAATAAAGTTTGCCATCTCAGCCAAATTCTGCACCGCGTCAATGAACGGCTGTTTTTTAGGACCGCCAGCGCGCAAATTAGCCAAAAGTTCTTCATTCGGCTCGTCAAAATGATCCTCGATTGCTCGCTTATTGGCACTACCGATAATGATGATATCTTTAATGCCAGCCTCGACCAATTCCTCGACGACGTATTGAATAATCGGCTTATCAATCAGTGGCAACATTTCCTTTGGCATGGCTTTGGTTTGTGGCAAAAATCGCGTACCAAAACCGGCAGCAGCGATGATAGCTTTAGTTGGTTTTCTCATATTTCAGCTCCTATTCCCTATTATTTCAGCAATTCTAAAGTTTTTCGCGAATCAGTTTCTGAGCAAGGCTTGGGTTGGCTTGACCCTTAGACTTCTTCATAACTTGCCCAACCAAATAGCCAATAGCCTTATCTTTTCCAGCCTTAATATCTGCAATTGAAGCCGCCGAAGCTGGATCATTCAGAACCTCGTCAACGATTGCAGCAATCGCCGATTCATCAGAAACCTGCAACAAATTCTTCTCTTCGGCAAGCTTGCGCGGATTTTTTGCGCCAGCCAGAAGCTCATTGAACAGCTCCTTCGCATTCGTGCTGGAAACTTCAGACTTCTCTGTCATTTCAGCCAATTCTATTAAATCGTCAACCGCCACACGTATAGATTCATTGTCTGTTTGCGCGTCACTTTCGTCAGAAGCCGTCAATGCGCTCGCAAACCAATGCGCAACTCGCTTAGCGGACGCCTCGCCCGACTTTTCCTGAACTTCCAATGTAATCTGGGCATAATCCTGATTAGACAAAAGCGAATTGATAACAGATTTATCCAAGTTTAGCGCGCTCCATTTTTCCCTATATTCACCCGGAAGCATCGGCACTTTGGACTGAATTTCAGCAATCACTTCGTCAGTCAACACAACCGGCGGAATATCTGGGTCTGGCATATAGCGATAATCCTGAGCGTCTTCCTTTGACCTCTGAGAAATCGTTATCTGCTTGTCATCATTCCAACCTCTGGTTTCCTGAACAACTTCTTCGCCACGTTCCAAAATATCGACCTGTCGCTTGAACTCATATTCAGCCGCCCTCTCAACGCTGCGGAAGGAATTGAGATTCTTAATTTCAGCGCGCTTTCCAAGCTCCGTCGCGCCCTTTTTTGCTACTGAAATATTGACGTCAAATCGCATATTTCCGTGATACAAATTACCGTAAGTCACACCCGCGTAAACCATCAATTTGTGAAGCTCCGAAACGTAAGCTTTGGCCTCTTCAGCAGAGTGCATATCTGGTTCAGAAACAATCTCAATCAGCGGCGTACCAGCGCGGTTAAGATCAACCAACGAATAGCCGTCGTGATGCGTCAATTTACCAGCATCTTCCTCCATGTGAGCATGATCAATTCGCACGCGTTTCAAAGAACCATCTTCCAGCGGCGCGTCGACATATCCAGCCAAAATAATCGGATTATACATCTGTGAAGTCTGATAGCCCTTTGGTAAATCTGGATAAAAATAATGCTTTCGATCAAATCGGCTAACGTGTGCAATCGGCGAATTCAAAGCTTTTCCAGCGCGAACCGCCAACTCAACAGCGTGCTTATTCAAAACCGGCAACATCCCCGGCAAACCAAAGTCAATCTGATGCGTCTTACTATTCGGCTCAGCATCACGAGCGTCATTGTCGGCCGGGCTAAATAGCTTGGTTTTTGTCGCTAGCTGAACGTGACATTCGATACCAATTGTCATTTCATAATCGTCATATACACTCATTATAATGCTCCCAAATCTTTTAATGCCTGTTCAAAACTCGCCATAGCTCGACGAAAACTCTGCGCCGTTACCGTTACGCTGGTTTCGTGGGCAATTTGATTACGCAATTTATGCGCCGCCCAAAGCCCATTTTCATCGCTCCAATATCCCTTGCGAGATTTCATACGTTCGCCCATCGTTTCGCCAGCCACGCCGCAGTCGCGCATAGCTTTGTCCAGCAACTTGTCCGCCTTCATTATCGCCATCTGCATGCTTTCCGATTTTCTAGTTTCGACATTGCGCAAAATTTGCCGCCAAACCCTCTGGTACATTTCTTTATCAATTTGACCGCGACCACGAGAAGTCAATTGAATGAAAATCATCAGCAAGGCGCCGATAATCAACGCCGCAACAACTATCGCAACCATCAATCCGTCCATCAAATCTTCTCCACTTCCGAAACTAGCTTCAGCAAGTTCTTGTCCGACTTGTAATCACCAATAAGCTGCACGCCAATTGGCAAACCTTCATCACTATTTCCAACCGGCGCTGAAACTGCCGGCAAACCAGCCAGGCTTGCTGGAACAGTCATGATGTCCGCCAAATACATTTTTATCGGGTCGCTAGCGTTCTCCCCAATCTTAAACGCAGGAGTCGGCGCGACTGGCATCAATAGCGCGTCATATTCGGTAAATAACTTCTTAAATTCGTCAATCAACAACGTCCTGGCTTTTTGGGCCTGCATATAGTAAGCGTCGAAGAATCCACTTGACAATACGAAACTTCCTATCATAATTCGTCGCTTATTCTCAGTCATAAATCCTTCATTTCGACTACGACCGTAAAGTTCCGCCAAAGTTTTTACTTCCGCCGCTCGATGACCATATCGCACGCCGTCATATCGCGCCAAATTCGAAGACAATTCCGCCGGCACAATTATGTAGTACATCGCCAGGGAATGTTGCATCATACTTAAATCTACTTCTTCAATTTCGTAGCCAAGCTGCTTCAATTTCTCCGCATAATCAAGCGTTTTTTGGCGAACTTCCGCGTCCACGTCGTCGGTCATGCACTGCTTAACTAGACCTATCTTTTTCTTTGCAAATTCTGGCTGATTATTCCAAAAATCAGGCAAAGTCGTCATATCTTTATCATCGCGACCAGCCATAATTTCCATCACCAAGTCCGTATCTTCAGCATTCGTAGCAAAACAACCAATTGTGTCCGTGCTTGACGCCATCGCCACTACGCCATAACGACTAACCGCTCCGTAAGTCGGCTTAATTCCAACTACGCCGTTAAAGCTGGCTGGCTGACGAATCGAACCACCAGTATCTGTACCAAGCGCAAACGGAACCACGTCGAGCGCCGTAACTACCGCCGATCCACCAGATGATCCACCAGCAACTCGCGTTTCATCTGCAGCGTTCTTCGTTGGGCCGAATGCCGAGTTTTCCGTCGAACCACCGTGCGCAAAAGCATCCAAGTTGGCCTTACCGATGCAAATCGCACCTTCCGCTTCCAATTTTTCAACGGCCGTCGCCTGCAATGGCGCATTAAAGTTTTCTAGCATTTTTGAAGCGGCAGTCGTTGGCGCACCAAACGCCAAAAAATTGTCCTTCACAACAAATGGCACGCCCGCCAATCGTCCAGAAATCTCGCCAGCATCAACCCTGGCTGCACGCTCCAGCGCACGCTCTTCTGTCAAGCTAAGCAGCGCATTATATTCCTCAATTTCACGCGCTCGTCGCAACGCTTCTTTTACGTTCTCGACCGCGCTCTTGCCAATAAAATCACTAATCTTACTCATTACAATACCTGCGGAACTTTCACTTGATTATTCTGTTTTTCTGGCGCCAAATCAAGCAACTCCTCAACAGGAATCCCCGCCTGAACTTCATCTTCGCGCCAGACATTGCTCAGTCCTGTAACTTGATAAGTCGGCTCAACACCCGACACGTCAAGCTCGCCCAACTGCTCAATATAGCCAATTATATTTTCCAAATCTTGGCGCAGTCCGTCGGTTTCGTCATCAGTCAATGCCAGACTACTCAAACTCGCCAAGTGCTGAATATCGCTGGTAGAAATAGTTATCATATCAATATTATACCACTAAAAAAAGCCGCCCATCAAAGTGAGCGACTTTATTTTTCCAAGTTTTATTACATTGAGTAATCTTGGTAGTTCTTGTAGCGACTGTAATCTGATGGAATAGTCTTTACTGAGCTACCTGTGTCGTGTGCTTTAACAGCGATTGTGATGGCGCCAGTCAATAATACGACAGAAGAAGCCACAATCAACATCAAAGACAAAGCCTTTGACATGTTGCGTCCTTTGACAATTTGGCAAATGAAGTAAGCGCTAGTAGCAACAATTGCAAGAGCTAACGCGTATGGCAAGAATTCACCCAAGTACAAGCTCTTATAGAATTCACCACCGTCACCAACGCCGATAAATAGCAATGAGTTGATCAAAATGCTTACTAATCGAGCGACCAAGTCGACAGCTGGAATAATCAAAACCGCCAAACCGCCGTAAGTTACCAATTTGTAAGCTGTTCGCTTTGTGTAGCCTTCACGCTCTGGAACAGCTTTTGATACGCGAGAAAATAGAACTAATGACAATACAGCCAAAAGCACAGCAAATACTGACGCTGCAATAATTCCTGTTCCCTGAGTTACCATCGATGGGGCGAAAAATCCGCCAGCACTTCTTAATAACATTGATGTTGAATTCGTCCACAAACCAAACACCTTGGTTATGATGTCAATCAGCAACATGATTGAAATAATCGCTGAGCCCATTGCCAAAGCGTATTCCAAAGTTAGCATCTTTGCCTTGCCCTTATTCGGGTCTTCGTATGCGTATTGTGGTGGATATGCTTGGTAAGCATTTGGTTGCATCGGCATTTCTGGTTGCGCGACGTTTGTTGGCTGTGGCTGTTCTTTTGCTGCCATAATCCCTCCTAATCTAATAATATTTTTATTCTACATTGTATGGCGAATTTCTGCAATTAAGTCACGCAGCTCTGCCGCTTTTTCAAATTCCAGATTAGCACTATGCAGTTCCATTTGCGCCGTCAGATCTTTAATCAAAGCCGGATATTCGTCTTTTGGAATTTTCTTCAGGTTAAGCTTTGGCTTTTTATCAGATTCTTTCTGCGGAATAATCGAACGCAACCCGTCGTCAATCTTCTTCTGAATAGTTTGCGGCGTAATATTATGCTCTTCGTTATATTTCTGCTGGATCGCTCGACGTCGATTCGTTTCGTCAATTGCTCGACGCATACTATCCGTAACATTGTCACCATACATAATAACTCGCCCATCAACGTGCCGCGCCGCTCGCCCAATCGTCTGAATCAGCGCCTGCTCACTACGCAAAAAACCTTCCTTGTCGGCATCCATAATTGCCACCAAACTAACTTCTGGAAGGTCCAGACCTTCGCGCAATAGATTAATTCCAACCAGTACGTCATACGTTCCAAGTCGCAAATCTTTCAGAATATCACCGCGCTCCAGCGTATCAATTTCGCTATGCAAATACGCCGTCTTCACGCCGTTTTCCGTCAAATAAGCACTCAAGTCCTCCGCCATTCGCTTAGTTAATGTCGTCACCAACACGCGATGACCTTTCACAATCGTCTGGCGGATTTCCTCCATCAAATCATCAACCTGCCCGTCGGTTGGTCGAACTTCAATTGGCGGATCAAGCAACCCAGTCGGTCGAATAAGCTGCTCAGCTGGCTTTGGCGAGTGAGAAAGTTCATAATCTCCCGGCGTGGCGGAAACATAAATTGCCTGATGAATATGATGATTGAACTCGTCAAATCGAAGTGGGCGATTGTCCAGCGCGCTTGGAAGACGAAAACCATGCTCAACCAAAACTTCCTTACGAGCGCGATCACCGTTGTACATTCCCCGAACTTGAGGCAATGTCATGTGCGATTCGTCAACCAAAAGCAGCCAATCGTCCGGAAAATAATCAATCAAAGTCGCAGGCTGCTCGCCAGGTTCTCGGTCAGTCAAATAGCGCGAATAATTCTCAATCCCTTTCACAAAACCAGTTTCCTTCAACATCTCCAAATCATATTTGGTACGCTGACTCAGCCTTTGCGCCTCTAAAAACTTGCCATTATCCTCAAACCATTTCAGTCGCTGATTAAACTCATTTTCAATCCCAACAATCGCTTTTTCAATTCGCTCACGCGGTGTCGAATAGTGGCTGGACGGGAAAATTGTCAATTGGTCTGGCCGATCCAAAATCTCGCCAGTCAAAGGATCGATCTTCGTCAGCCGCTCAATTTCATCGTCAAAGAACTCCACGCGAACCGCAGTGTCTTGACCTGCCGGAAAAATATCCACGACATCGCCGCGCACCCGAAAAGTTCCTCGCGCAAAATCAATGTCATTGCGCTTATACTGAATGTCGGTCAATAGGCGGATAAACTTGTCCTGAACTCGGCGTTCACCAACGGTCAATTTAATAGCCATATCGGCGTAAGTTTCTGGCGAACCAATGCCGTAAATACAGCTCACACTCGCCACAATAATTACATCGCGGCGCGTAAGCAGCGCAGAAGTCGCAGCGTGTCTAAGCCGATCAATTTCGTCGTTGATTTTCGAATCTTTCTCTATATAAGTGTCGCTTGAAGCGATGTACGCCTCTGGCTGGTAGTAGTCAAAATAGCTAACAAAATAATGGACTTCATTGTCCGGAAAAAAATCCTTAAACTCAGAAAAAAGTTGCGCCGCCAAAGTCTTATTGTGAGCCAAAACCAGCGTCGGTACATTGCGCTCGGCAATAATATTCGCCATCGTAAACGTCTTCCCTGAACCAGTCACACCCAGCAAAGTTTGCTCGCGCTGACCTTTTTCCAAACCATCGACTAACTGAGCAATTGCTCGCGGCTGATCACCCGTGGGCTGATATGAAGAAGAGAGGCGAAATTTATTCACCTCTCTATTTTACTATATTTATGAAAACTAGTCTTGGCTATAAGTTTGAGATGAGCCAGAAACTTCACATTTGCCGTCAACCAAGCGACTCGGAACCGATGCCAACTTCAAGTCTGAGCACGACATGTCACCTTGCTGTGTGCCCGCAACAATTGCAATTTCACCGGTGCCGTTCTTTGGTCCGATAATAGCATAAGCGTTCGTCAATCCATATACTGCCGCATATTTTCCGTATGCACGATCAATGATTGGCTCATACACAGAACCTTCACGCCCTGGGATTGGCTGACCGACTTTAGACTTCAAGAACTTCTTCAAAGAACTGTCAATATCCAATTTATCAACATCACTTGCTGAAGTTAAACGAATGCCCGTACCGTCGCCTTTGGTTCGGAAATCTTTATATTCTTTCTTTGCCTCATTTGACGGCTCCTCGCCTTCACCGCGAGTTTTTTCCAGTGAATCAGATGAGCCTTTCTTTGTTTGGCTGGTTTTTACCGAAGAGTTAGAGTCACTATTTTTATATATAGCACCAGCAATTATCCAAGTAGCCATAGCAACAATGATTATACCCATAACAATCACCGCCACGATCAGCCATTTATTAGCCGCTGATTTATTCTCCATAAAACCTCCATTTAGATTGTGTTTTGATTGTATATGATGGATTATCTACCGTCAATGTATTGTAACCATAGGCATTTTATGATATAGTAATAAAGTTAAAATCATAAAATAAAAAGGATAATGATGACACCGAAAAATGTTTGTATTCCGCGCGAATTGCAACTTCAGGCTGCGATGTTCAGATTAGGAAAAGTCGATGACGAAATTCATGCCGGCTATGAAATTCTCCAAAAATATCATAAAACCGTGACTTTTTTTGGATCAGCCAGGATAACTGAAGATAACGAATATTACCAAAAAGCCAAAGACTTAGCATTTCAATTAGCTAAAGAAGGCTACACAATCATCACCGGCGGCGGTGGCGGAATTATGGAAGCGGCAAACCGCGGCGCTATGGAAGCTGGCGGAAAATCAGTCGGATTCAACATTCGCTTGCCACACGAGCAATCCTTAAACAACTACACGACAGATTCGTTCGCATTCACTCACTTCGCGCCACGAAAAATCGTTATGACTCTTCTAGCCGACGCGTACGTTTGTTTCCCTGGCGGGTTCGGTACAATGGATGAAATTTGTGAGATTATCACATTGACACAAACTAAGAAAATGTCGCCAGTGCCAATTGTTCTGTTTGATAAAAAATTCTGGGGCAAATGGGATGATTTTGTTTGCGAAAATATGCTTCCAAATAAGCTAATTTCTGACGGCGATGAAAAAACCTACACAATTACCGAAGATATTCCAGAGGTAGTTAACTTGATCAAAAATCAGCGAACTTGTTGCGACCGATAATTATTTCTTAGGCTTCGGCTCAATCCAACAAATTCCGCCCTGGCAAACCACTCGCTCCACAGCTGGATTATATGTGCGCGGGTGGTTTTTATATCGGCGCGTAATCTCAAATCCCAGACCTCGCTTGCCATACGTTGTTTGCTGCTTCCCCAGAGGTAGCTGGCAGTGATAGTTATTTATAATGTCAATTGGATTAAACGAAATCACTTGCCCATCAACGTCCAAAAGCACCCATTCAGAAGCCTTGAACGGCGCCCATTTGTCCACTTTCGGCGCAACAGCCATTAGTGATTGATAAATTTCTTCTGCCGTAGCGTTTGACGGATCCAGACCTAGAGATCGAATAATCGAGTGCGCTCTAGCCAATATTTCCGCAATCAATCGCACATCGCTATCATCCCTAGTCATCTGTCTGAGCTCGGTTAATGCTCGACGCTTTTTCGCGTCACCGCCCAACAATTTCCCCAAATTTTGCGCCATTATAATTCCCTTTCTTGAATTGGCATAGCATGAAGCACCGTGCCAGCATATAAAATTCCAGCCTTTGCTCCAATTTTCATAACCACCGAACTAGCGTTCGCACTTCCCATAATTACAGAGTTTTTCAAGTTGCCACTTCGCGCCCATTCGCTCAAAAATCCCGAAGCAAAAGCATCTCCAGCGCCAGTTCTGTCAATTGACGGTCTGTCATCATACATCAACGCTCGCACGATAGTTTTTCCATCGCTTGCGATTGAGCCATTTACGCCGTCCGTCACTAAAACGACCGGAACTAATCTCAAACCTCTCCTAACCAAGGCCTCCAAATATTCGCCAGACACCAATTGCTGCATTTCTTCCTTGTTCAGAGTTAAAACATCAACATCAGACAATAATCCCAGCAATTTGTCCTTTTGTGCCAATTCTTTCTTCCCAGGATTAAAGCAGATTTTCATATCGCGACGCTTGGCTTGCTGGAATAACTTATGAAGCATTGACATATTTCCCGCCAATGTTGAAACGTATAGCCAATCCGCATCCTCTTCAGACAAATCAAAATCCGCCTCATGATAATGAGTAGAAGCGCCACGGTACGTCAAAATCGTTCGCTCGCCATTTGAGGCTAATAGTAAAACTGAATATCCCGTGCTATATTTTGGCGAATATCGCACCAAATGCGTATCAATATTTTCCTTATCCAAATCCGCAATTACCGCTTGCCCCGCCGGGTCATGACCAATCGCGCCCATAAAACTAGCATAATGACCTTGCCTGGAAAACGTTACCGCAGCGTTTGTAGCGCCACCGCCAGTCGAAAAATGAATCTGGTTTACGTCGGCTTTCGCACCCAAATCCAGTCGCGCAAAACAGTGTTCTGGACTCTCACAAACTGGCGTCAGTGCGTCTGATTGACTTAAAAACACATCTTGAATCGCCGCACCAACGGTGATAATTTTTGCCATTAAACCACCGCCTTTCGCACGGAATTAAACGCCTTAATCTTTGATTCCACCACTTCCTGTACGGCGGCATAAACTGGCGGCATTAATTTAACAATGGCGTACTCATTTGGATTTTCTCGCAAGGTTTTTTCCAAAGTCGTTCGGAAAGCGTAGCGCATATCAGAATTGATATTGATTTTAGAAACGCCAATTTTCGCAGCATCCTCAAAATAATGTAGCGGCGTGCCAGACCCGCCGTGCAACGAAATCTGGCAATAAATCGCCTCACGAATGTCAGCCAACAAGTCCAAATCCAACACTTTCGGAACTGGATATTTGCCATGCAAATTGCCAATCGCCGCCGCAAAAGTATCAATTCCAGTCGCCTCGACAAACGCCCGGGCACCGTCTGGTGTAGAAAAAGTCTTTTTTATTTCTTCGTAATTTATATCTTCCGTATGAACATTTGAACTTCCGCCAAAATAATGCGGCTCAGATTCCACTAGCGCACCAGTAAACTTGGCATATTCAACAACTTCACGAGTCTTCGCAATAATCTCCTCATCCGAAGCATCGTGATTCGCCTGAGAAATGTCGATATGCACAAACTCATAACCCGCGTCAATCGCTCGCTTACAGCCCTCAACCGTCGGACCGTGGTCCAAATTCAAGTACATTTCAATTCCGTACTCAGCCTTATAATTGTCCACCAAATCGCGAACATTCTCTAGACCCATAGCCTTCACTTCGGCGTCAGAAACCTCAACCAACACTGGCGATTGAAGCTTTTGCGCCGCGCGTGCCACCGCAATCAACGTCTCTTGGTTATCAATATTAAACGCCCCAACCGCAAAACGCTGCGCCCGTGTCCGCTGCATTAAATGACGCGCCCGCGTCGTGTTTTTCCGAATCTCTGAAATCGATAATCCCATACTGCCCCCTAAAATACTTATGGTAATTATATCAATTACCGCCCGCTATGCCAAGAGAATTGACATTATGTTATTTTGGTGGTAACATAAAATAACTTTTGCTCGAGGCTTTCCTAGGGGCAAAAGAGCCCTTTGGTCTTGAGCGTTTTCTTTTCAGGAAGGAAGAGAAATGAGCCCTATCGTACGCATGGCATATTTTGTAGGCGTATCGTTCTTGGCTATTATCGTGCTACTCTGTGCAGCATGGTGGGCAGCACTTATCTGTCTACTAGCGGTCTATGGACCGCTCGAGGGAGTGGCATTTGCGCTGGGGAGTATCTCACTCCTCTCGATTATCTACGGTATGAAACATCATCGTAGATAACGCACAACCCGTCAGGACTACCGCTTTGAGGTCTTTAATTAGATCTTGGCAGTAGCTCCTGGCGGGTTTTTCACTGGAGAAAATTGACAACACTACGAACAATTGAATCGACATCCAAACCGTGCTTTTTCCACAATTCAGACATCTTGCCCGACTCTCCAAACGCGTCATTGACACCAATTCGCTTCATCTTCACAGGCAAATTCTCACTAAGAACTTCTGTCACACTCGAACCAAATCCACCAGTAATCTGCCCCTCTTCCGCCGTAATAACGGCTTGGCATTTTTGAGCCGCGTCAAGTACGACCTCTTCATCCAGTGGCTTAATCGTCGGAAAATGAATCACTTCCGCCTGAATGTCATATTCATTCGCGAGCTTTTCCGCCGCCAACAGTAATTGATAAGTCATCACGCCAGTTCCAAACAAGGCAGCATCTTTACCTCGCCTCAATGTATAACTTTTTCCAATCTCAAAAGTAGATTGATTTAGGAACAGCGGTGTTTTTTCTCTTGGCAATCTTACGTAATTCGGGCGTTTATCTCCAGCCATTGCCGCCGCCATTAGCTTGGCTTCATTAGCGTCGCCTGGCGCCAAAACCACCATATTAGGCAAACTTCGCATCAGCGCAATATCTTCCAACATTTGATGCGTCGCACCGTCCGGACCAACGTTTAGCCCAGCATGAGAGCCTATCAGCTTAACTGGCTGATTGTTCAGACAAATAGTCGTTCGAATCTGCTCCCAATTGCGACCCGGACTAAACGCCGCATAACTGGCCGCAAACGGAATATTTCCCATAGCCGCCAATCCAGACGCCACGGTAACCAAATTCTGCTCCGCCACACCAACTTCAATTACCCGCGGACTCCCGATTTCCTCGTAAAACTTGCCAAAGCCAACGCTCTCCATCAAATCCGCGCTCAACGCCACCACCAAATTATTTTTCTTCGCAATATCTACCAAGCCTTCGCCAAAGCCCATCCGAATTGCCGCAAGTTCCAAATTCTGCCAATTTTCCATTAAGAAACTCATTCGCCACCTCCTTCACTCAATTGAGCAAGCGCCCGCTCCGCTTCCTCGGCGTTTGGAGATTTTCCATGCCAACGGTAATCATATTCCATAAAATCAACGCCACAACCAGGAATTGTATGCGCAATTATCACGCTCGGCTGCCAAGAATTCTTTGCCTTATCAATTGCCTGAATTATCGCCAAATGATCATGCCCGTCAATTTCCTGCGCATCCCAGCCAAAACTTCGCCATTTGTCCGCCAAATCACCTAGCGGCATTACCTTCTCTGTATCGCCACCAATCTGAATATTATTTCTATCAACAATCGCAATCAAATTCGCCAGATTATATTTTTTCGCAAACATCGCCGCTTCCCAAATATTCCCTTCGTCAAGCTCGCCATCGCCCAAACTGCAGTAAACGAATCGCCCAGAATTGCCGCCCAAATATTGCAATGAATACGCCATGCCCGCCGCCTGACTTAGACCACAACCCAGAGGACCGCTAGTTGTTTCAATTCCCGGTAAACTGCCGCGTTCTGGATGACCTTGAAGTTTGGAGCCAAATTTTCGCAAATTAGCCAACTCTTTTTTATCGAAAAATCCCCGCTCCGCCAGCGTCACATATAAAAGCGGCGCATAATGGCCGTTACTCATCACGAAAATATCCCGATCTTCCCAATTAGGATTCTCAGGATCTAGTTGCATGGCGTGAAAATACAAAACCGCCATAACATCAGCGAATCCCAAGCAACCAGCCGAATGACCCGAACCAGCCGCTGATAATTCGCGAATAACAGACTTTCGTAATTGTTGCGATATTTTCTTCAATTTCACTATTTGGTCGACATTCATTAAAGCACGCTCGTTTTATTAATCTCCTGCTGTAATCTGGAGAAAATGGCGCGCGGATCTGACGATTTCTGAATAACGCCCCCAACATTCAGAACGTTAACACCGCCCTGAACCAAACTGTACGCATTATCTACCGCCACTCCACCGTCCCAGCCGATTTCAACATTTGGATTAATAGCTTTAATAAGTCGTATTTTTTCTAGTTGCATAAGACTAGCAGTGCCGCCAAATCGCCCCAACTCACCGCTAAAAATCATCACATGATCTGCTATTTTTATCAATTCCTCAACCGTTCGCGGAACCGTTGGCTTAAGTAATGCCAGCCCCGCCATAATCCCAGCTTGACGAATCTGCATAAGCGCAGTCTTCACATCCCCCGTCGCCTCTGCGTGAACAATAATCATATGCGGCCTTAAGGCAATCAACTTCGGAACATACTCAGCAACATCATTAACCATTGCGTGAATATCAATCATCCAACCTTCTGGCGCCCATAATTCTGAAATTCCAACAGTCAAAGTTGGAGCAAATTCGCCATCAGAAATATCAATATGCACACGCTCAACAAGCCCAGTTATCTTATCAACCTGCTCTTTATATTGATCGGCATTTTCCGCCAAAATTGCTGGTGCGATTACAGAATTACTCATGACAATTCATCCAATTGCGCATTACGCCTATTAAATCGCGGAGCATTCGCATAAGGAGTGTTCAGCCATGTTTCCACAATCCCCTTCCAAGCAGACTCATTATCTTCCAAAACTCGCGCCGGCAAACATAAAACATTCGAATCGTTATCTTGGCGCGTCATCTTTGCCTCAAACGCATCCCAAATCACGCTAGCTCGGATTCCCTTAAAGCGGTTCGCCGCCATACACATTCCTTGTCCACCGCCGCAAATTAATATCGCACGCGGATCTTTGCTATCATCACCAATGACCTTTAACGCTGCCGCCTGTGCGAATTGCGGAAAATCGTCATCAGGATTTAATTCTACACCGCCGACGTCTTGAACGTCATAGCCGTTCTTAACCAAATAGGCAAAAACTTTTTCCTTCAACATAAAGCCGCGATGATCAGATCCGAGGTAGATTTTCATAATTTTAGTATAAGCGTTTTCGGTGATTTTCGCAAGGAGAAGTCGGAGATTACTCCAGGGGTGAAGCATGTCTATTTGACAAAGAGCATTGACATCTTGTGACTGGTATGATATACATATATTAGCTTTTCAAGCCGAAAAGCAAACTCGCGGAGAGTTCACTCCGCTTGAGGTTGCGGCTTTGAAAGGCTGCACCTCAAAATTTTCTCCAGGAGGAGAAATCATGTCTACTGAGATTTTGACTACCATCACGGTTTTTGCCTTGGTGGGAGGACTGTCCGCAGCTTTGACTGAGGCACTGCACCGTCGCCGACTGGTTAGAGCGAGCGTGCTCGCTGCAGCCGAATTCGGTGTCATCCATATCGCACTTGTCATGAGTGCGTGGAAGGAAGCAGCGGAGGAGGTACCGTATCCGGGAGTATCCTCGTTGCCGACGGCAGCGTATGACGCTCCTGCCTGGGCGGCCATCGCCTTTTTGGCGACGGGTATCGTGCTCGAAGCCGTCAAGCAGCACCGTAGAGAGGTCGCCAAAAAAAAGTTGGTGAAATCTCTGGTGAAATCCTTTGGGGTCAATGAGTCCAAGGAGAATGAGTCCGAGAAGGACTGAGATGCTACGCGCCAGCAGAAGGCGCGCTAAGATAAATATTCTGTAAAACAAAACCGCCGGAAATCCCGGCGTCCCCGCACTATCACGGTGCGGGGTTATTTCCTTTTTGGAAGATGTCCCTATTCACTCTTTTTCAGATAATACGCCACATCCGCCACCAGTTCAACCAGCCGATTAGAATAGCCCCATTCATTGTCATACCAGACCATAACCTTGATCAAATTACCACCAACTACCTTCGTCAACGGAAGATCGACAATCCCCGAATATGAATTGCCAATGAAGTCACGGCTCACCAAAGGTTCCTCAGAAACACCCAAAATGCCTTGATAGAAATTACTTTGTGCGGCTTTTTTGAACGCGTCATTTACCTGCTCGACAGTCACATCTTTTCTGAGAAGCGCCGTCACGTCGCTAAGCGACACCACTGGAGTCGGTACGCGCACGCTAAGTCCATCAAATTTTCCAGTTAGTTGCGGCAAGGTTTTAGTTACAGCAATTGCGGCGCCAGTCGTAGTCGGAACAATGTTTTCGGCGGCGTTGCGACCTTCTCTAAGATCCTTGGATGGCGCATCCTGAAGCTTTTGACTAGCCGTATAACTGTGCACCGTCGTTAGCATTGACTTTTCAACGCCAAACTCCGCGTCCAAAATCGCCATAACCGCACCCAAAGAATTGGTCGTACAACTAGCATTAGATACGATTGGTGTCGCGTTTTTCACCTTGTCGTCGTTAGTTCCTAAAACAATTGTATCGACTCCCTCAGACTTCGTCGGACCACTGATAACCACACGCTTTGCGCCAGCCGTTAAGTGCTTGCCCGCACCATCTTTATCGGTGAAAAATCCTGTCGATTCAATCACCACATCAATTCCCAAATCTCGCCACGGCAGATTTTCTGGATCTTTCTCAGCCAGCACCTTAACCGACTTGCCCTCAATAATCAGTTCGTTTTCCGTAAAATCAACTTGACGTCCGTACTCACCGTAATTGCTATCATGCTTCAACAAATACGCCAAAGTTTTCGTGTCAGTCAAATCATTGATCGCGACAATCTCCAAGTCGCTTCGCTCGTTAGCAATCTTAAACGCATTGCGTCCGATTCGCCCGAAGCCGTTAATTGCTATTCTTGTTACAGCCATATCGCCCTCCCTGTTAGATATTTTCGCTTTAGCTTTTCTTAATTATACTACAAAGTTGTATAATATAAATATGACGCGCGAAGAGTTATTGTCAATTGCTGAACAAAAATACGACGAAGTGCCAGTATTGGTTTTGGCGAGCGCAATCGATTACGCCACAGAAAAGCACGCTGGGCAAAAGCGCAAAAGTGGCGAACCTTATATCAATCACCCATTGGCGGTGGCGGGAATTCTAATTGAATGGGGCATGGACATCGATACGGTTGTGGCGGGAGTTCTGCACGACACCGTTGAAGATACCGACGCAACTTTGGACGATTTGGAGAGTTTGTTTGGACGCGATGTGGCATTTCTGGTGGATGGCGTAACTAAAGTTTCACAAGCTCGCGCCGGGATGCGAAATTTGGATAGTTATTTACCACACACGAAGGACAATTTGACCAAGTTGATGATTGCCGTGGGCGAAGATGTGCGCGTGATAATTATCAAGCTAGCCGACCGTCTGCATAATATGCGAACCTTGCAATTTATGACGCCAGAAAAGCAGAAAAAAATCGCCAGAGAGACGATTGAGGTTTTTGCGCCGCTGGCCGACCGCTTAAATATGGGACGAGTTCGCGTTCAATTGGAAGAGCTGAGTTTTAGATATTTGATGCCGAAAGCTTTTCAAGAAACCAAAAATTTGATGGACAGTCGACTGAAAAAATCGCAACGAAAATTGGATCACGTTCGCCGCGAAGTTGAAGCGCGACTGAAGGCGGAAAAGCTGGTTTTTCAAATGGACGGACGTGTTAAGAGCGTTTATAGTCTGTTTAAGAAATTGGACAAAGTTGGCGATATCGATAAGATTTATGATTTGATTGCCCTAAGAATAATTGTCGATGATTTATCGACTGGATATTTGGTTCTGGGGATTTTACATGATATGTATCAGCCTATGTACGAGAGGATTAAAGATTACGTTGCCAATCCAAAGCCGAATGGCTATCAAAGTCTGCACACAACCGTACAAACTCCGAGCGGACAAATTGTCGAGTTCCAGATTCGAACCAAAGAAATGCACGAATACGCCGAGCGTGGATTAGCGGCCAGTTTCCATTATAATGAGCAAAAATTGACTGATGCCTATAAAAAAGGAAAAATCGGAACTATGCCAGCCGATTTGTCGTGGATTCGCGAACTTCAAGAAGCCGCCGCTTTAATTAGCGAAGGAAAACGGTTCGACTCCAACAAATTCCGAATGAAGCTGTTTTCTGACAGGATTTTCGTATATTCACCAAAGGGCGACATTTATGATTTGCCTCGCGGGGCATTTCCCTTGGATTATGCCTACAGAATTCACTCCGATATCGCGGCGCGCGCAAGCGGATTTAAGATCAATGGCGTAATGAAGCCGTTCAATTACAAATTACAGCACGGCGACACAATTGAAGTCTTAACAAGTAAATCCGCTCGTCCAAAACCGGATTGGCGAGACGTCATAATTACACCGCACGCCAAAGATAAATTGCGCCTGCAATTGTCTCGCTCAAACGGCATTTTACAACAATTAACTGGCGGCGTTTCCTCGTTCTTTCGACACAAGTAACGCTCGCCAGTCTCTCGGTTTTAATCAATAATCAAACGTGATTTATTTTTCGTTCCAACGAGTAATTGACTCGCGGATAATTTGCTTTGCCTTTTCTACGTCGCCGAATCCCTTGACTACTGTTGAACCAGGCTTCTTCAAATCCTTGTAGTGATTAAAATGGTGTTCAATTTGCTTCAACAATTGTGAAGGTAGGTCTTCTAGTGAGTTGATTGCGTTGCCAGTGTTTCGGTCGTCGGCTGGCACAACGATAACCTTGTCGTCAACTTCATTATCGTCAACAAATTCCAACACGCCGATAACTTTTGCTTCCATAAAAATACCAGTCGTCAACGGTTCGTCAGTGATAATTAGCGCGTCCAATTCGTCGCCATCTTCATCCAAAGTTTGTGGAATGAAACCGTAGTTTGTTGGCTTTGCAAAAATAGCTGGCTCAATACGGTCCAACTGCATCACTGCAAGCTCACGATTCCACTCAATTTTATGACTTGATCCCCGTGGAATCTCAACAACTACATTTACGATGCCGTTATCGACATCACCAGGTGTTAAAATTTGATTAAAATCTGCCATTTTTTACTCCTCTCTGGCCTTTTCTTGTAAATATTCACGAATCTGCAGCGCTGCCACCGCACCTTCACCAACCGCCGAAGCGATTTGCATAGTTGCTCCCGAGCGTACATCGCCAGAAGCAAAAACGCCAGGAATATTAGTGTGCAGATGTTCGTCAGTAATGATGTGTCCGCCCAAATCCAACTCAACATCCGAGTTTATCAGGAATTGCGTGTTCGGAATTAGCCCAATAAACACAAACAATCCGTCAGCGGTAAATTCTTTCTGCTCGCCGTTTTGGGTCGACTTAACACCGTAAAACTTATCGTCCTTGACAATAATTTCATCAGTCGTTGCACCGATGTGAACGGTAATTTTTCCATCATCGACATACTTTTGCAAATCTTTTTGCAAAATATCACTGGCGCGCAATTTACTGCGAACCAACAGATCAATATGACTAGCGTACCGCGTCAAAAATATCGCTTCCTGCACGGCAGAATTTCCACCGCCAACAACGATTAAATTTTTATCCCGATAAAACGCGCCATCACAAGTCGCACAGTAATGCACGCCTCGACCATATAATTCATCTTCGCCCGGAACACCTAATTTGCGGTAATTCGAGCCAGTCGCTAGTAAAACTGACTTCGCGCGGACAGATTGACCGTCAATTGTCAGCTCCAACTCGCCATCAACTTGCTTCAATTCCGTCACGTCGCCATACTCAATCTTCGCACCAAATCGCTCCGCCTGTTGCTGCAATTCAGATGCCAACTTCATTCCAGTAACACCTTCAGCAAATCCAGGATAATTGTCAATTTGATCAGTAATCGCCGCCATTCCGCCGACCACGCCACGCTCATATAACGTCGTGTCGACATCTTCGCGCGACAAGTAAATTGCCGCCGTTAACGCGCTTGGACCAGCGCCAACAATAATAACATCTTTAGACATTGAAACCTCGCGATCGATAATATTGCTTCATCACTTCTGGCATTTCCGGTTCTGGAATATCAGCCGGCTTTTCAATAGCCATCACCACAAACTTAAGCGGAGAATTTGCAGGAATTTTATCGCCCTGAGCTTTGTCGCCATAAGCCTTGCTGGCTGGAATTGTTAGTTCACGCACGCCGCCAATTTTCATACCAATCAAGCCCTCTTTCCAACCCTGAATGACTGCGGTATTTGCTGGACCATTCATATTGAGCGGAGCTTTCAGTTTGCCGTCAGCGATTGATTGATCGAAAATCTCACCCTTAGCGTTCCATCCAATGTAATAAACAGCCAACTTGGTGTCGTCCTTAACTTCAGCGCCTTCGCCCTCGACCAAATCTTCCTTAACAAGCTCTTTCACGTCACCAGCTTCAAACGCGCCAACTCGTGAGCTAAATTCAGAAAACTTGCCGTAATATTTTTGACTCAATTCATTAGCCTGAGCCTCTACTTTCTTTTTTCGCTCGTCAGTAGCCTTGGTGTATTCATCCTGAGCTTTCTTAAACGCGGCTTGATCTTTAGCTTCATTTCCAGGCGCCACCATCATAGCGACAAATCCGCCAACGGTCCCTAAAAACATCATGCCGGCAATAACCCAAATACCTATTCTCTGGCCTTTTGTAGTTGCCATATTCCTCCTTTATTTACCTTTCAATTATAGCAATTTTTATCAAGCGCAACAATCACGTTAAACCTGGGCGGCATCGAATTCTTCCGCAGCCATCGCGGCAATCTCCTCAATAATCGGCGCAATGTCTTTATCTTCCAGCGTCCGCTCAGCGCTCGTAAACTTTACATTCAAAGTTACAGTTTTTGTCGAATCGTCATTTTTTGGCTGATATATCGCAATCGGCGTTATGCCAATTTGTAACTCACAGTGTTTTTTCGCAACTTCTTCAGCGCAAGCATAAACCTTCGCGTAATCAACATTCGAATTCATTTTCAATGAAATGTCTCTGGTGGTCGACGGAAAACGACTTAACGGCTGGTAATTATAGCCCTGATTTTTACTCAAATTTTCCTGCAATTTTTCAATATCAATAGAAAACGCTGCCGTGTAATCTGGTAATTTGAAGTTGCGTCGGGCAGACTGAACCAGCTCGCCAACAATTCCCAAATTGTCGCCGTTCTTCGTCACAATCCAAGCGCTACGTTTCGCATCAAATGGCGCTGGAACGTCGCTGTCAGATTCCGCAATCTTCACAAAATCAACCTCAACACTCAAATCTTTCATCAGCCTTTCAGCAATTTTCCTCACCTTATAAAACGGCGCGCCAGCTTGAGGTTTTTTATTCGCATAAACTCCGTCAATGAAAGTCTTTTCAATCGGCAAATTCTCATCGTTAAATCCTAATTTCTTATCGTGAATTTTACCAATTTCAAACAGCATAAATTCGTCATGTCCAGATTTTATATTGGCGTGAACTTTATCCAGCAAACTCGGCAAAATGCTAATTCGGTAATATTGCAAGTCTGGACTAAGCGCATTGCTCAAGCGATACGCACGGCCAGGATCTTGCTCGGAATTTTTCAAAACTCGCTCATGAACAAAGCTATACGTCAAAACTTCATTCGCTCCAGCTCGTGATAAACTTTGGCGAATTCTCTGTTTCAATTCACGACGCTCATTCTTCGGCGCAGGCTTGATGCTTCGCTCTGGCAAATGACGCGGCAATCTATCAAAACCGTATAATCGCCCAACTTCCTCAACAATATCCTCAGGAAGCTCAATATCTGTTCGCCAAAATGGACTGTAAACCATCACGCCAGCTTCGCCATATTTATTACCATCGTCAACGATAAATTCAACATTCTTCAGTAGTGCCTCAATCTCATTCTCGGCAAAGTCAACACCCAGACGTTCTTCGACAAACCTTTCAGGAATCAACAATCCACCGTGCCAGTGCTTACCATCGACCAACACTTGTCGCAATGAAGAATGATTCTTAAATAGCATAGGACTAGCTTGCCCACCACCAACCATACCAATTAACCATTTTAAGACAGGGTCAATTTGTGCTGGCGACTGCCCCTTATTGAAACGGGTCAGGGCGTCAGTGAAAATTCCGTGACGCATAGCCGTGCGGCGTAGTGCGTACATATCAAAATTGGCACATTCAAGGACAATATTCTTCGTTTCAGCCGAAACTTCAGTATCAGCGCCGCCCATAATTCCCGCTAGCCCAATCACACCTTCGCTATCAGCAATGACAATATCATCAGCCGTCAATTCATATTCCTTGCCATTAAGCAAACCAATTTTTTCACCATCGCGCGCCATTCGCACGCCAAGTTTATGCCCACGCAACTTGTCGTAATCATAGGCGTGAGTCGGCTGTGCCGTCATAAACATCACGTAGTTTGTCGCGTCAACAATATTGTTAATTGGCTTTCCGCCCATCGCCACCAATTGACATTGCAACCACAACGGACTTGGATGAATATCTACATTTTTTATAGCAATCACAGAGAATGCGGGCGCAAGCTCATTGGCTTCATTAAACACTTCAAGCTCTAAGCCATCGCTATCTGCGAATTCCTGAATAGCATTATACCAGTCAGGACTATTAAACTGCTGATGAAAAATACCAGCAATTTCGCGCGCCACACCAAGTTGCCCAAAACAATCCGGCCTGTGTGTAAACATCTTATTCTCAATTTCCAGCACGTAATCGTCCAGCCCAAACACTTCCGCAAAGCTCGCACCAGCCTGAAGCGTAACGCCTGCCGGAATATCACGCTCATTGATCTCAATAATTCCCTCGTGATCCGCACCAATCGCCAGCTCATCAGCTGCCGCCAACATACCCTGACTTAAGATTCCACGCAGCGGTCGCGCATCCAGCACGAACGGCTCGGCGTCATCAAAACTTGCTGGGACGGTGCTTTTTGGCGGCAACCAAATTGCCCACATATCAGCATGAACATTCGGCGCACCGCAAACCACTTGCACGTAACCATTATCATCCCTTGGAACATCCGCTACGCCACCATCGTCAATTTTAGTCACGCTCAAACGATCCGCATTCGGATGCTTTTCGCACTCAACAACTCGCACAATGCGCGCGCCACCATATTTGGCCTTCAGGTCAATCACTTCCTCGACACCACCAAGCTGCTGATTGACACGTGACACCAGCTCATCAACTGGCGGCAACTCAAAATTAATCAATTGTTTTATAAGATTTAAGCTAACTTTCATACTGATACAATTATATCATTTTACTGGCAAGTAATCGACCTTAGAAAACTACAAATAATCAAGGCAAAAATTGTTCTAGGATAAAATACAGCCATCCTTGAATAAGAGGAAGATAATACTCAAGGACACCCCTCTTCGCACTTGGAGAGGAGTCATTCCCTGAATTATAATATAGCTATGAACTACGATAGATATCTAGAATTGCAAACTCGCCTAGAATGGTTTTATGATTTTCATCCAGAGTTTTTTAATGATATTTCGCCCGAGCAGAAGAAACTACTGCAGGATACGTTCCTGTACGACGCACCCGACGAACACTATCCGGCGTCATTGCGGGATTTTTATGATAAGAATATTGACAACCAACCAGCACTTCAGAATGATATGCTCTTAGCGATAGATGCTTTATATAAAGCGGCGGGAGCTGGAAGCTTGTTTGATTATGATAAATGAAGCCTCTCTTCGTACAACCATGCCACCGAGCTTATAAGATTTAAGCTAACTTTCATACTGATATAATAAACCTATGATTCATAAGCTATACTCTGCCTACGATTTACCAGCAGACCACGATACACGTCATAAAACTGTCCATTTTTCATACTCAAAATAGTACAATTATAAAGACATGAAAAATAGCATCGGCATCACAATACCAGATTTTATCACTCAAGCCTTTCCTTTACTTAATGAAGCAACATATGTTCGTGAGTTTGCTTCTTTCATCACGCTATATCCAGATGCAGTCTATTATCTATTTCAAACAACAGCTGGCCAGTCGCTCATACTTGTAGCAATTGATTATCCCGACCCAACGGACGAGAGCCGACAAGTAAAGAAACTATCTGGCGGTTTTGAGTTTGAATTCACACATCTCATCAAGCCATATGCCAATGACCAGCACCTTAGAATCTGTCCAAATGATGAAGTAGAAGAACTATTTTTCGTCTCAGACCCAAATGGTCGTTGTCACTATTATCTGGCAGCAGCCAAACAAAAGCGGAGTTGGTAGGTTTATGTTGGCTGAGCACTTCTAAGTTCGAGAAGACCCCGTCCTGGTAGTATAAAGCTACCTGGGTGGGGGTATTACCTTGTTATAATAAACCTATGATTCATAAGCTATACTCTGCCTACGATTTACCAGCAGACCACGACACGTGCCACTTGTTTGAGCATCTGATTATTAGGCGATTCTTAAAGGAAACGGAAAAAGTTGGCGGCAACCGAGCTTTTACTGGAGAGTTGGATGGCACGACTGGCGAATCAAGCGTATTTTTTACGTCCGCACTATTCACAAGCGAGTCTAATACATTATTTGAAAAAACCATCAACGATATTACGCCTTTTGAGATATCCCTTATTCAACAGTCCATCTCACACATAGAAGCCGAGATGCAATCCAATATTGATATAGCAGACATGACGCTACTACAAGAACAGCTCGCTCTTTGTCAAAAATATTTTATCGATAGTCAAAAAACCGCTCCCAGCAATTCACACCCAAAATCTAAGATTCCTCCTCTTAAAATCAGCCATAGTCCGAAGGATTTTACAGACGTTAAGATTGATATATAAATTGCTGACGCCAGCGATGAATTGACTGCCGCATTTTTCTGCACATATCCAATACTTTTAGATCTAGTGCGCGACATTTGTTTCGACAAAATCTCATCCTACCCGTCCAGCCCCGGAAAGTTTATAGCGTACTATGACGGCAATTACACCAGCCAAACCTACACCGTAAAAAATACAGACCTTGCTCAACTGAGCTCAAGTGAAACTATACAGACATATTTACAAAACTTTGATATATCTTCGCACGCAACCGACCTAAAAAACCTTGCCGAAGCTTTCATGTCTGACCCATTTTATATCTCAGCGCCCATATATTTTTATCAACAAACCACCACGCCACTATCCAGAAATGACCTAGCGAAAACTATAAACGTCGCAAACATGAACGCAATCCTAAAACAAGTAACGGCGACGATAGTCCTGGACTATTAGCTCTAGCCGATTTTCTAGCAGAGAAAAGATTCTGAAGAGGAAATATTAACGCCGCCAATATGCAAGCTTACTGACAAACCTTAAACTCAATACCAATCACGCCATAAATCTTTTGGTCTTCAATAGAATAAAATTCAGAAATTTGATTTTCTAACCATTCGACATTATCACCGCCGAACTTTCGCGGATTATTGTGAGAAAATAGGTCACGAAATGTCGCATATCTCAGTAAACCAACAACCTCAGCGGTAACAGTTTGCTCAGAATTATCTCTATTTGTAAAAATAATCCGATCCCCAATCTGGATTTTCTGTCGTTTGGTATCATATAGTCGCGACTCGATAGTCTTATTGCCAGAAATAATAGCGTCAAACGGCTCGGTCGCCAATTTTAATTGGTGTGTGGTCATAAAATTATTTGCCTTTCTTGCTATAATTAAACCATCATATAAATAAATATTCAAATATCTACACTTCCATAAGAAAGGCTATCAAATGACCAAAAAACTATTAGAAATCGAACGCAAGCGCCAGCTAACGGGCAATATTGAAGAGCTAATCGGGCGACTGCAAAACATCGGTTTTGAGCTAAAGAGTAATCTCCGCGAAATTGATACGTATTATTCTCGTCCTGATGTCGATTTTATGCAGACGGTTGAATGCTTGCGAATTCGCCAGCGCGATAGTTTTGCTGAGATAACATATAAGCCAGCAACGACCGCTGCGACGCATACGGAAAATAATGTAATCATTAAGCCCGAGACAAACCTACCAATTCAGCCCGAAGATGCGGCAACCGCCAAGCAGCTACTGGCAAACCTCGGTATGATGCAGCTGGTTGAGGTCAACAAATATCGTCGCTCGTTTCAGTCCTCTGATTTTCCGCAGGCAACGGTAGCCATCGACGAAATCAAAGGCGCCGGAACTTTCGTGGAAGTTGAGGTTTTGTCAGATGATGAGGCTAGTGCACTGATGATGATTAGTGAAATTGAAACCAAACTTGGCCTGGATTCAATGGAAATTGTGACGCGGCCTTATCGGGATATTTGCATGGGACTTTAATTGCAAGCTCACCACAAACCGCACACCCCGCCCGCAATGTGCGTGTCAAAGATGCGCCAAGCGTGAGCACGGCGATCACCGTCATAGAACAGTGTGAGCGCCCGGATCATAAGATCCGCGACGAAGCCGTCAGCCCTTGCTGGGCGTACGATAATATCATTGACTGACGCTTCAGTCATAGTACACCTTTCTGTGATGACTACGATTTTTGGCGTAGTACGATAGGACGGTCATTTCAACCACTCTTACAGTGACTATCTGACTGATGCTTTCTCGATTCGTAAAAGCGACTTCGTCTCCAAGTTGATTTTTTGGCGCTTTTCATTGCTCACAGTATGTCACATTGATCAAATATTGCCTCTTCATTACAATTGAAATATGGTTAAAGCAGTATCAAAAGCGCTTATTAAGAATAAAAATGGTAAATATCTACTGCTTTATAGGGGAGATACGCACCCTAATTTCCCTGGGCATCTTGACCTTCCTGGAGGAGAAGTAGAATCGGAAGAGACTTCTAAGACGGCGACTGCACGAGAAGTACAAGAAGAGACTGACATATGCATATATCAAAATGACTTAAAAAAGCTATTCGTTAGACAGCACAAAAACACAAGACATGTACTTTTTGAGATAGTCATAGATAAGACTGAGGCTGACATTTCTGTTAAATTGAGCTGGGAACATAAAAAATACCGTTGGATGACGCTATCGGAATTATTAGATACTAATATTCCAGAGGGCGCAGATCCTTATTATATAGATGTTATTGATTATTTAAAGCATTTATCCGAGACTTGATCTGTCCGACATATTTTCCCATACTCTAATTTCTGGATATATCTGGGCTATAGAATAATTACCCTCGCCATAGTAGACTCCTTGAATATAATTATCCGCCAGTGAGGATGACGGGTTTGAATGGTTTCATTAGATATATTATTCTCCCGATATACACCAAGAGAAATTTGCCCCAAAAGAAAATGCAACAAACTCGCCTGTCGCATATACTGGCTCTATTTTATCATATTCGACTTAAAAATAAAATTATTTAGAAAAATACTTTTCAATTTTTGCCGCTAGCTTAATTTCTTCAGTTTCTTCATCGATAAACTGACCACCAGCATAAATCTCTCTCACCAGATTACCGAGCGAGTCAAACAATAAATAATAGTTATCATCTATCCAATCGTCATCTTTAGCGAGCGACACCAAATAGCATTCCTGACCGTTGTAACTGCCTAGTTGATAAAAACGCTTGTCGCCATATTTTTCTCTAATGTAGTTCTCTATTTTTTGGTTAATTTTCATCGTTTGCTCTCTTTCATAATTAATTTTACCATCTCCTTGTCTAGTTCTCGATTATCAACTCGAAATGCCCAAAATGCATATCGTGGTCTAGCTTTTACATCAGCGACAAATTCATCACGGTTTTTTATCGATTGTGTCTGAGGGTCAATAAAAACAAGCTTGCCAGCTTTTTTCTCGGCCATAATTGTATGACCAGCGCGAGAACCTTTCCACATCCATCCGACCTGAGCTCGAGCGCCGTTTGGCATGTCCCCGATAAACTTATAACATTATTCGACTATTAGCGGGTGCGAGATTGCGAAATATACGCCTGTAAAATTGTTTTTAGATCCACGCTGTGGCGAAAGTTTATATCGTCAATCTTATCCAGATCAACCCATTCTGGGGTGCCGTTAGTATAAGTCTTCTCACTGTCGGTTATGTTGTCATTATTGATTTGTCCGTGCAGCTGACTGTGAGTAAAGTACAGTTGGATTGACTGATTGGCTGGCGACTCAGCGTTGCGCTTGAAGAAAGTAGTTGCTTGGTGAATGATTTTATCTGGTGTGATAGTCAGTCCAGCCTCCTCCTTAACTTCACGAACAATTGATTCCTCGATTGTTTCGCCCTTCTCGACACCACCGCCAATCAAGCTATAACCATCCCATTGCCGAGTTAAAAGAATCTTATTATCCTCAATAATAACCGCGTACACGCCGACGCGAATATTTAGTTCGTCAACGGGAACGGTGTATTGATTGCCGAAGACGTCTTTACAGATGATGGATTTAATAAAAGTCACCTCTTTCAGATTATAAGCATCCCCTTGTTTATAATATCGTGCGGATGTCAATTATGATCTTTATTTTAGCATGGGCGGGCGAGAAATTACTATGTTTTACCGCAACTCTCTAGATATTACTGTTGTTTTTATAGCCTGCCTTTTTTAGTAGATTATACATCTTGTCTAATGGCAGTCCCAATGCGCCCATATATGAACCTTCAATTTTCTCAATCAACGCAAATCCCGCCGAATCAACATGAAAACCAAGCGCAGCATTACGACGGTTCGGATTGTAATTATGAGCGTTATCTAACATCGCCGCGTTAAAATTCATATATGTTATCTTTGTTTCCGTACTGTCAGTAAACGTTTTTCCTCGATTTATCACGCAGACGCCAGTGTAGATAGTTGTAGTTTTACCCGATTGGCTCAAACACATTTTCATCTTTTCGGTAGCGGTTTTTGCTTTATGCAAGCGCGAACCGTCAGGTAAAACACCAAATGTATCAGCAGCAACAATACAGTCGTCGGGATACAACTTAGCAAGGGCTTCTGCCTTTGAACGCGCCAACAGAATAGCAGTCTCTCTTGCGTCTAGCTCTGGGTGAGATTTCTCTATAGCTCGCTCATCAATATTAGCGCTAATAGCCTCGTAAGCTAGCCCACTTCTATCCATGATCATGCGCTTAGTCGGCGATTCGGTGGCAAGTATTAGCATGCTTTATCCTCCTTTTGAAAACCTTTTAGTGATGGGATCATTTATTTTTACTTATCGCTGCTTTTAATCCTGCTAATTCCCTAGCTCGCTCAAACAAATGCACGTATTCTTTAGATGTGCCTGACTGAACTAGCTTAATAGCTTGCTGGAGATTATCACACCAAACAATTGAGCAGCCGTGCAATTCTTCTTCGTCAATCCAAGCGCTTTTGCCGATCGTTCCATAAACATGTGCGGTAAAATAATGCTGATTACAATCCTCGTTATATGCCGACAAATGTGATTGTACAACACCCAAATAGTAGATATCTGTAATATTTGCTCCAACCTCTTCCTTAATTTCACGGCGAACAGTCTGTTCTAAGCTCTCACCTACTTCTACATTACCTCCAGGCAGTTTGTAATGATTATATTTGTGCTCGTATACTAGAGCAATACGACTATCATTATCAAACAAAATCGCCCGCGCACCGGTACGGATTGATTTTTCTGCGCCTGATAGTGGTGTTTGCAAACCAATAGTTTGGTCATTTATAGTTGACAAAAGACAATTAGAATCCATACTCATCTCTTAGTTCCCTTATTTTTGCTAAATAACTATTATCTACTGATCCGTCTGGTAATATTTTTGACAACAGAACCACACCTTCAGTTATCTCATTCCAAGCCGTGATAGGAGTAAAGGGATACATTCCTTGAATATCTCTAAAATGCTTACGTATGGTCGATCAAGAATGAGACAGACTAGCTATCCTATTTACCTTGCACGGCTAAAATTCGCGCTTGAATTTCATTCAATTGAGCGTCGTCCATTTTCGGACCTTCTGCAGTCGTTAGCCAGCCACGATACACCTCACTAAACTCAGTTTCTTTGCTCCACACATCGGTCTGGCTAGCCAAATCGCCATGAAGCGGCATCAATTTGGCATGCACATGCGCTACTCCCGTGCCTTCAAAAATCAGCGCCACTCGTGGGGTGTCAAATGCTTTTTCCAAAATACCAGCAACTTTTTTCACCGCCAACATCATCTCAAAATATAAATTATCGTCCAAAGAAAATACGTAATCGCCCGGATTCTGCTTCGGAATCACCACAGTAAAACCTGGCGTATTCGGAAACGGTGTTAAAAATGCCAAAAACTTCTCATCCTCCCAGACCTTCCAAGATTTCATGTTACCTGATACGATGTCGTCAAAAATTGTGTGATTCATATTCCTCCTTTATGCAAATAAATCGTTTAATGCCTCACTCACCGTTGGATGAGTGAATATTTGGTCACGCAGCACAGTATATGGCAGGTCATTATCCATTACAGTTTTGATAATATTAATGACTTCTGGTGAGTTACGACACAATAAACTAGCACCCAAAATTTGTTCAGTGTTTGCATCAATCACCGCACGCAGCAATCCTGTTGTAGCATTATCAACATGCAGGCGTGGAATCGCCATAGCAGGCAGCTCTTTTACGATAATTTCGCACCCCGTCGCACGCGCCTCAGCCTCTGTCATACCCACCCGACCTAGCGGCGTTTGCATAAAGACCGCGTACGGCAAGGTTTTTTGTTTGGCGCGAGTGTACAGACCGTCACCCAACAACTGGCTTCTCACAATCCGAAAATCGTCCAGCGACGCATAGGTAAATTGTGGCCCGCCCGTTACATCGCCCATTGCCCAAATATGCGACCGACTAGTGCGAAGTGTTTCATCAACCACAATTGCCCCGCGCTCATCCGTCACTACACCAGCAGCTGGTAAATTCAAGCTCATCGTTGCCGGGCGACGGCCCGTAGCCATCAAAACCGCATCATGACCAGCGTAATCATCATGATTTACTGTGCGAATCGTCGCAGTAGACTCACCCTCAATCGCTGTCACATCCACACTAAACACAATCTCAATACCCTGTGCCTGCAATGCTTCAGTAGCAGCCCGAGCAATTGCTGGATCTTCACGTGCAAGCAGAGCATCGCCCCTCTCAAATACTGTTACTTTTGTACCAAGTTTGGCATAAGTTGAGGCAAATTCTAACCCAATATAACCGCCACCAATGATAGCTAGCTGTTTTGGCTGCGTCATTCTATCCAGCAATTCAGTACTAGTATACACAAACGGCTTATCAACACCTGGAATATCTGGGATGATTGATTCCGCACCGGTGTTAATAAAAATCTGCGGTGCACTAACTACTAGCTCGTCGTTACCCGCCACAACCTTCACAGTACGATCATCTACGAACGATGCCTCACCCTCAATGACGCTCACTGTTTCACGATCCGCAAGCATATGATAGTTCTTCTCATTCAACCGCGCTACCACTGTTGTCTTATGTGCCATCGCCTCATCAAAACTTTGATGATGTTCGGCTGCATTGACTAGCACCTTAGTAGGAATACAAGCAATATTAATACAGGTGCCGCCATACATCTTTGGTGACCGCTCCACTAGCGCTACCTTTTTTTCCGCATTTGCCAGCGCTACCGCCAATGTTTTGCCAGCTTTGCCAAAACCAATGATGAGTGCGTCAAATTGTTGTGTATCCATTTTACCTCCTCCTATCTTTTTTAGCGATCTCTCTCACTGCAACAAATTCTCTATCGGCACACAGGAACTGCCTCTTTTATTACAAGTTTTTGAGCTACTACTATTATCGTGTGTAATAGCTCCTTAAAACTGTTCCAAAAAGTCCAACTTACCGCTTTCAAAATGACGGACATCTTCGATTCCATACTTCATCATAACCAAGCGGTCGATTCCGCAACCAAAAGCAAATCCCGTATATTCATTCGGGTCAATTTGTGCCGCCCGAAGAACATTCGGATGAATCATTCCGCAACCCAATAGCTCAATCCAACCTTCACCAGAGCAGACTTTACAATCAGGATTTTTTCCTTCACAAAACGGACAACTTAACGCAAACTCGAAGCTAGGCTCAGTGAACGGAAAGTAAAATGGATTAACGCGGACGTCAAGTTTCTTGCCATAAT
>SDRQ01000038.1 GCA_007845355.1 TM7 phylum sp. oral taxon 352 | reverse complement strand
ATAATATAAGGAGCAATTTGTAACGCGGAAGTGATAGAGATGAGACGACTAAATTGCCAAGTAATTTCATCCCTGTTACTACCGCAAGAAAGGAGCTCTTTATGAGTATTATCAATCCAAGCGGCAATCCATTTACATCAACACCTGTAGGCGCTGGCGGCATTGGTGGCAAAGCGCCGAAATCTGGCATTGCTGGTGGCATTGGCAAGTCAAAGCCCGGAATGCTATTCTCAGGATTTGTTATTGCTGGCTCAATTGGTGCAATCGGCTGACTCGGAGCTGGCGCTACTGGATTATTCAATTGATTCGTGTCGTTAGTAATTGCCGAAATAATTGACTCTTCAGATTGCGGCGCAACAGGTATCGTCGACAATTTTTGCTCAGTGGCGTTAGTTGTCGCGAACGGATCAATCTTTGGTGGTTCATCAGACGCGCCCATAGCCGCATTTAACGGAGTATTGCCAAACGACGGCGTATTATCGCCAAATTGAAAAAATAGCCAGAACAACAAAAATCCCCTTTTCGTCAAAGGGGATTTAAGCAGTTTTTAACGTAAATTATTTACGCAAACCTAATTTGGCAACAACTGCTTTGTAAGACTCAAAATCAGTTCGCTCCAAATATTTCAGCAAACGCTTGCGTTTACCAACCATTTGGATCAAGCCGCGACGAGCCATGAAGTCGTGCTTATTCGCCTTCAAATGCTCCGTGACTTCTTTGATACGAGCCGTCAAAACTGACACCTGAGCTTGCGGGCTACCGACGTCGTTTTTATTGACCTGAGTCAAAGCAATTGCTTTCGCTTTATTCTCTTTGCTAATCATAGCTCTGTAATTATACCAAGCTTCTCTGTTTTTTGCAATTAGCTAGTAATTCCAAAGTCCGCCAGAGTCTTCGCCTGATCAATAGAATAGTCGGCAATTTTCGTACGACGCAGATTTTCACAATACGCGCCCGTCCCTAATTTCTCGCCAATATCCACCGCCAGCGTCCGAATATAAGTTCCGCTTGAAACGTGAGTTCTGATCTTTAATTTGGGATATTCGTATGCCAATAGCTCCAATGAGTAAATTTCTATCACACGCTTAGGAATCTCAACTTGTTTACCTTCGCGCGCCAATTTATACGCTCTTTCACCGTTAATTTTTATTGCGCTAAAAATCGGCGGCGTTTGCTCAATTTTTCCCACAAATTGACTAATCACACGCTGAACTTCTTCCAAACTCGGCTCATAATCAGACACATCGGTAATTTCGCCTTCTGGATCACCCGTCGAACTATTCTTGCCCAGAATAATTTCCGCCTCGTACCACTTATCTAACTTAGTGAAAGTTTCAGCTTCGCGGCATTTCTTTCCAGTCACAATAATCATTAGCCCAGTAGCAAACGGATCAAGCGTACCTGTGTGACCAACCTTCACCTTCTTTCCCGCCCGATTAGATAAAACTCGTCGCAAGCGCGCTACCACCCCAAAGCTAGTCATTCCCTGAGGTTTGTCTATGAGAATCACTTCGTCCATCAACTATTGTCCTGGGATGTGGAATTGCGCTGGATTGAAGTCTGCGTTTTGAGCTGGCTGAGTTGGCATCGCGGTGATCGGCGCAGGTGCTGGAGCTTGCGGAGCGGCTACTGGCTCAGGAGCCACTCCTAGCGGTGCAATCTGCGGCAATCCATTTACATCAACACCTGTAGGCGCTGGCGGCATTGGTGGCAAAGCGCCGAAATCTGGCATTGCTGGTGGCATTGGCAAGTCAAAGCCCGGAATGCTATTCTCAGGATTTGTTATTGCTGGCTCAATTGGTGCAATCGGCTGACTCGGAGCTGGCGCTACTGGATTATTCAATTGATTCGTGTCGTTAGTAATTGCCGAAATAATTGACTCTTCAGATTGCGGCGCAACAGGTATCGTCGACAATTTTTGCTCAGTGGCGTTAGTTGTCGCGAACGGATCAATCTTTGGTGGTTCATCAGACGCGCCCATAGCCGCATTTAACGGAGTATTGCCAAACGACGGCGTATTATCGCC
>SDRQ01000037.1 GCA_007845355.1 TM7 phylum sp. oral taxon 352 | reverse complement strand
GATATGGGACCATATCGTCAGGCGATGGAAAGTTATATGTTCGATCAAGCAATGGACGAAATTTGGCTAATTGTTCGCTCTTTGAATCAATATATTGAGCGAGTTCAGCCTTGGCAAGTTGCTAAAAATCGTGATAAAGATCCAGAAGCAGAGTCGCATTTGAGTGAGATCTTGGCGCACGCTTGTGGCACATTATTGCAAGTGTCTGACATGCTTCGTCCATTTATGCCGCAAACTGCCGAGAAAATTCATGATATGTTTGCTAGTGGTGTCGTACCGTCAGAATTGACGCCTTTGTTCCCGCGCAAATATATTCACACGCCAGATCCACGCGCTCCGAAAACAGAATCTCAGGTTAAATAGTTTATGATTGAGGCTGATAAGAAAAGTGCGACTGAGGGTTTACGTCTGATAGATTCGCATTGTCATTTGCACGATACGGAATTTTTTACGGACAATCGCGAGCAATTTTACAAAGAAACGGTCGAGGCAAATATTGGCATGATTTGTGTCGGTACTGACCAGCGAAGTAGCCGCCAAGCTGTGGAATTTGCCGCGAACCATGAGTTTACTTGGGCGGCAATTGGCGTTCATCCGCACGATACGAAAGATGGCTGGGAAGATGTCAAAACTTTGCTGGAGAATAAGACGGAAAATTCTCCGATTGTGGCAATTGGTGAGATTGGGCTCGATTATTATTACAATAACAGTCCGCGGGAAACACAAATTGAGGGCTTGGAGGCGCAACTTCAAATGGCAATAGATTATAATTTGCCGGTAAGTTTTCATGTTCGCGATGGTGCGAAGGATCAGCCGTCAGTTTGGGGTGATTTTTGGCCAATCTTCGATAATTTTCCTGGGCTTCGCGGTGTGTTGCATAGTTTTACGGACACGCGTGACAATCTGGAAAAAGGTTTTTCGCGAAATTTGTACGTTGGACTTAATGGAATTAGTACATTCACAAAGGGTCAATTGATTCAGATCAAATTGCAATATATCTTGATTCACGACAGTTAATTTCTTACCCGGAAATTGCCCTGGTAATTTTCGTGCCAAATCTGCGTCAAACTCTACGGCGGTCACCGAATTAGCCCGAGCCAACAAACGACTAGTCAAAGTACCTAGTCCCGGTCCAATTTCCAGCACAACATCATCACCCGTCAATTCGGCCGCTTCAGCAATATCCGCCAAAATCTCCGGATCTTTCAGCCAATGCTGTCCAAGCGATTTTTTTGGTCCACGAGAAGAAGCCATTAACGTCCGTCTCCATTAGTCCAGTCAGTCGCCAAGTCGAATCCGTGCGGATGCTTGGCTGCAAATCCGCCAGTGTCATAAACCTTTCCAGGACCCATACTTGTCTCAACCACCGAGCATCGCGGATAATTACCATAATTAGCCGCCACCAAAATATAGCCATCTTTATCAACCTTCGCGCCACCCAAACATTCATCGCCGTCATATATTACCGCAGATTGACCCGCGGCTACGGCACGCTCCGAAGCAGAAAGGTGTACAATATCTCCGTCAATTTTCGCGTCGAATAAAGCACCTCGATGACGTAACCGGACTTGTACATCCTTATCTTTATGCGGTGCTTGATTAATCCAATGAATATCCGCCAGCCTAAGTTCTTTTCGCCACAGATTATCATTATCAATCGAGCGCGAAACATAAACTTCATTTTTCTCCATATCCTTACCCACAACATAATAAGGCAGTCCGCCACCTACATTCAGACCATGACGCTGACCGAGTGTATAGAAAATTGCGCCGTCATGTTTACCGACGACAGATCCCGTCTGCTGATCAATAATATTTCCTGGCGCAGTTTTAACATATTCCGACAAAAACTCACGAATTCCAACTTGCCCGACGAAACAAATTCCCATCGATTCCTTTTTGCTAGCCGTCCACAAACCACGCTCTTTCGCCATTTCACGAACTTCCGCCTTAGTAAAATCGCCCAACGGAAATATGGTTTTGGATAAAGCCTCCGAAGTCACTCGATATAAGAAGTAGGTTTGGTCTTTATTATCATCACGAGCGCGTAACAATTTGGCTGACGAAGACGATTCATGAGCAACGCGCGCATAATGCCCTGTCGCGATATAATCCGCTCCAGCCGCCAACGAAGCCTCTAAAAATATCTTAAACTTC
>SDRQ01000036.1 GCA_007845355.1 TM7 phylum sp. oral taxon 352 | reverse complement strand
CTTTTTTAGTAGTCTTTGGTGCTGCAGAACCTGAATTGTCGCCGCTTGGACCGTCTAAGAACGTTACGTCCGAAGCAGTAACTTCAATTCGGCTCTGTCTCTTACCAGTATCCTTATCTTCCCAGCTATCCTGTCGTAGTCGTCCTTGGATCAAAACCCGACGACCTTTGCTTAGATATTGCATTACCAAATCACCAAGTTTATCCCAGGCTGTGATATTGAAAAAGTCAGCCTGATCGTCTTGAGATTGTCGATCAACAGCAATGCTGAAACTAACTACGTTCTTGCCAGAAGCAGTTGTCCGCTGTTCTGGATCGCGTGTCAATCTACCCAACAAAATCACTTGATTGATACTTCGTGCCATATTCTATCCCCTCTTTTACCTTACGGCAGTTAGGCTTATTTACTTGATTCGCTTGAATCAGATTCTTCGTTGCGTGCTTTTTGCTCGCTTAATGCTTGACGAGTTTTTTCATCAGTTTTTACCAATAGGTAGCGCAATACTTCGTCAGTAATATTAAGCGTATTTGAAATCTTCAATAAAGCTGGTGCTGGCAATTTAACCTCAAAGCAAACGTAGACTGCAAAATCTTCACGCTTGATTGTGTAGGCCAATTTTTTCTTACCCCAGTTATCTTCTTTGATAATTTCACCACCGTTAGTAGTGATTAAACCGCGTACCTTATCCAACGCTGAATCTAGATTAGCCTCTAAATCCGGGTGAATAAGAACAGTTAGTTCGTATTCGTTCATGTTTCCTCCTCTGGAATCCATTTACGGATGCTTACGCTGTCTCACGTAAGCTTAGGTTAATATTCAATTGCTATTATATCACTAAACAGCCAATATTGCCAATCTCATTACTGATAAGTCGCAACAATTACTATTCCGCCAACAATTCATCTAGTTCTTCTGGACTAGAGATCAAAACTTCGCGTGGCTTAGAACCATTCTGTGGACCAATGATTCCCCGCTCTTCCATCTCTTCAATAATTCGCGCTGCTCGCTGATAACCAATTCCCAGGCGCGTTTGTAGCATACTTGTTGAGGCCTTACGACGCTCAACCACCACACGAACCGCATCCTTAAACTTATCGTCACCACCCTCCGACAGATCCATAACAACACCACCCTTGCCATCCAATTGAACTGGCTGAGCCACTACTTCGTCGTTGTACTGCGGAGCCATCTGCATACGCAAATGATCGGCAATTTTATTCACCTCGTCATCTGTCACCCAGGCACCCTGAATACGTTTTGGCTTGCTCATACTTGTTACGTAAAATAGCATATCACCCTGACCTAATAGTTTTTCAGCTCCAGATTGGTCTAAGATCGTAATACTGTCAACCTGACTAGCCACCGTAAAGGCAATTCGCGCTGGAACGTTCGCCTTAATCAAACCAGTAATCACGTTCACGCTAGGACGCTGCGTTGCCAGTACCAAGTGAATACCAACCGCTCGCGATTTCTGCGCCAAACGAACAATTAACGTCTCAACGTCTTTCTTGGCCATCATCATGAGATCAGACATCTCGTCCACCACAATCACAATATACGGCATCGATCCATCTTCATGCTCCTGAACATTGCCATTTTCATCAGCAATCGCAATCTTCTTAGCGCGCGACTGCAGCCTCTTATTGTATTCCTTAATATTACGGATTTTCTCGCCCGCCAACAATTTGTAGCGTCGCTCCATCTCATTCACCGCCCACTTCAAAGCTGAAATAGTCTTCTCTGGTTCATTAATAACTGGCGTAAGAAGGTGTGGAATATCAGCATATGGCGCCATTTCGACCTGTTTCGGGTCAACCAAAATCAACTTCATATCACTCGGGCTATTGCGATACAGCAAGCTACAAAGCAAGGTGTTAATCATCACAGACTTACCAGAACCCGTTTGTCCAGCAATCAACAAATGCGGCATCTTTCCCAGTTCGCCCACAACAACTTGACCAGATATATCTTTACCAATTCCAAAAGTCACGCAATACACCCTAAGACCACCAAGTGGGGTTAAATTGACGCGAATTACGGCGCTGGAAACTAACATTGCGCTTAATTTGGCAGCACAAAGTTTAAGGATTGAGGCGCCAATTCCTGGTCAGCGAGCGGTTGGTATTGAGGTACCTAACCGCAAGGCTGCCGAAGTGCGACTACGAAG
>SDRQ01000004.1 GCA_007845355.1 TM7 phylum sp. oral taxon 352 | reverse complement strand
CGCTATCTGATTTGTTGACAATTGACACATTCACTTTAACGAATTCTTTTCCGTCATTAGCCTTAATAAACTGGTTATCTGATTTCCAGTCGCGATCAATTGATTTAACAGTCACCTCCTTGCCGTCGAAAGCGATAGTTTCACCAACTTTGAAAGTAGTTTTTTCGGTTGGTTTATTTTCCGAAGTAGCGTTATTATTGTTTGTATTGACGACAGTGGCTTTGTTCTGTTGCGATGCGCTAGATACTCCAATCACAATAATAACAATAATTACCCAAAACCACACCTTCTTAAAAATTGGTTTTTTCTCGCTTGTGTTCATCATCCCCTCCTATGAGATGTGCCGCCCAACAAAAAGGACAGCCGTTAAATTTGGCTGTCTACACCTAGAACGCAAGTTTACGCTCGATAACGGCTGCCCATTATGCACGTAAACAATGCGCTCAAAACGCCCGGTTCTAGATGTAGACACCCCTATTGTACTACAAATGATATAATTAGTGTATGGCAATTGAAAGAATAGTTGATACAAGTTCGCATGATGAAGATTCTGAAGAGCAGCGAATTGAGGTGAGTCTGCGTCCGCAGAGTTTTGCTGAGTATGTTGGTCAGGAAAGATTAAAACGTAATTTGCGCTTGGCGATTGATGCGGCTAAAAAGCGCGGCGAACCGTTGGATCACGTATTGTTGTATGGTCCGCCGGGGCTTGGTAAAACAACTATGGCGACGGTGATTGCTAATGAAATGGGCACGAATTTGCGGATTACTAGCGGTCCGGCTATTGAAAAAGCGGGTGATTTGGCGTCAATTCTGACTAATTTGTCGGACGGCGATATTCTGTTTATCGATGAGATTCATCGGTTGGGTCGGTCTGTAGAAGAGATTTTATATTCTGCAATGGAAGATTTTAAGCTGGATATTGTGATTGGAAAAGGTCCGGCAGCGCGATCAATTCGATTAGATTTGCCGCGATTTACAGTGATTGGCGCGACGACGCGCACTGGAAGTTTGGCGGCACCTTTGCGTGATAGGTTCGGGCATATTTACCGCTTGGAATTTTACACGCCAGAGGATATTGCGAAAATTGTGACGCGTAGTGCGAAGATTTTGGAATCGTCAATTCGAAGTGAAGCGGCGGATTTATTGTCAACGCGAGCGCGCTTGACGCCACGTATTGCCAACAGGCTTCTTAAGCGAGTTCGTGACTACGCCGACGTTAATGGCGACGGAATAATTGATGTAAAAACTACAACCAATGCTTTGGAAATGCTGGAAGTGGATGAGTTGGGCTTGGATCCGGCTGATCGTAATTTATTGCAATCGATTCTGGAAAATTATGGTGATAATCCTGTTGGTCTAACAACAATTGCGGCGTTGACTGGTGACGAGGCGACGACAATTGAGGATTTTTATGAACCATATTTGCTACAAATTGGATTTATTGAGCGTACACCGCGTGGTCGTCGAGTGACGATTAAAGCAAAGCGACATTTGGGAAAATAGTTATCGTATTCTTCGGCTTTTTGTGCTTTAATAAAACCAGACAAACTTAACTAGGAGCCGCCATGGGCAAAAAACAAGCAACGACATCACCGGTTAAGAACTCTAAAGCTAGGCGCTGGCTACGACGATTTATAATTTTGGTAGGAATTTTGGCTGGTTTGTGGCTAGTCAATTTTTTAACTTGGCTGCCGGCGTATGTGGAAGCGTGGAATATGGCACGAGATCCAATGGCTGAAAAGGGCGTTTTGGGCTTAAAGCTGAAATCGTCACGCGAAAGACATCGCATACCTACAGAACGTGGATTTTTAAAAAAGAGCACATATCCGTCAATTGATAGATATTATGAGATGCCCCAGAATGAGTCGGCGAGTGATTTGTTAAATAGACTGCAACGATACGCTGAAGATTCTGGCTGGAAGCTAGACAAAGAGAGATCTGGGGTGGAATATTTTGTAGGATATAAGGATATAGAGGGTAGGAAATATCAGGTCAGCGTGGGAATAGGTGACGAAAAAGTAGTATATATATCAGTAGAAGGCTTGGGCAACTAATATGAAAATTAGAGTTATTATATTATCTTTCTTTGTAGCTATTATTTTTGGCCTTTTTATACAACAGTCGGCCCAAGGCGAAGTTGTTTCTTATAATTACGCAGGAAAGAAACTTACGATTACATTACTGGGTGATTCTTATTCGGCCGGAAATGGTGCTGATGGGTATGAATATGGTCCTAACATCTGTCATCGTAACAGTAATAACTGGGCGGAAATGTATAAAAGATGGCTAAGTAATAACGGGCTGTCAGTAACGCTTATAAATCGCGCCTGTTCTGGAGCTAAAATTAATGACTTCTTGGAGGATAAGAGTGCGGGTAGTGTCGTAAAAACGATTAGTGATGATCCGAGCAAGCTAGCAACGAATGAACAGATTATTAAATACGCAGAAGACAGGGATATCTGCAATATTAAACCGAATAACGACTTAAAAGTTGCTTATAGGATCATAAGTAGTGCGATTGGCTCTAAGCGCGGAAAAAATCAGAAAAGAGTCAATATAAGATGTAATTATACGATTCGACGACAACTTGATATCGTGGATCGCAGCACGGATATGGTAATGATGACGATTGGTGGAAATGATTTGGGTTTTGACGGCATTGTTAAGTCTTGTTTTACTGCTGTGATAAGATCTGCTTCAGATTGCAAAACAAAGATAAATGACGCCAGGAATTTGCTGGATAAATTAGAAGATAGAACGAAAACCATTTTATCATCGCTTAATTCTCGTTTACGTCCAGACGCGAAAATAGTTCTCTTAGGATACCCGCTACTAGCACTTGATAATGGCGAGAAGCTATCCGATTTTTCGGTTGCTAGTGAAGTGCGCAAGTTGGGGCTGGAGGGTAATTCACGTCAGAAAAAGGTGGTTGAGGAATATAATAAAAGCCTCGGTAAAGAGAAAGTGATTTTTATTGATAGTTTGCCAAAGCGGTTTTCTGGACATGAGCCAGACGCCTCAATATTTAAGAAGAATCACGACCGTTGGATTCATGAATTCCTTGAGCCAAATGCGTTCAATATGAGTTCGTGGTATCATCCGAACCTCTTTGGACATAGCAATTATATGTCAGCGCTTCGCGAAAAAGTACCACTGCCCAATTTAGTTAAACCAATAACGAAAACTAATGGCGATATTGATGTTGTATTTGTTATTGACACGACTGGTTCGATGGGTAGTTCAATTAGTGCTGTTAGAAATAACATTCGAAATATAGTTGAGTCGATCAGTTCGAAAACCAAGAGTGCTAGATTTGCACTGGTTACTTATCAAGATCATCCGTGTTGTGGCGGAAGCTCGGGAGACTATCCGTCCAAAATTGAGACAGATTTTACGAGTAGTGCCGAGGTGTTTAACAAGGCTGTCAATTCTATTCAACTCGGTAATGGCGGCGATGATGAAGAATCTGTTTATTCTGGCATTAAGGCGGGGCTGAATCTACAGTGGCGAGCGGGAGTAAAAAAGATTATGATTGTGATTGGTGACGCTCCGGCTAAAGATCCAGAACCAGTCACTGAGCTAACCGAACAATCTATCGTTGATGCTGCTTATGCTGTTGATCCGGCTCAAATATATATTATTGATACTTCTGGACATGATGCGATGGCATCTGTGATGTCTTTGACTGAAAGAACGGGCGGCGCATATTTACAAGCTGACGATAATGATAAGCTCGTTGATCAAGTTAATGCGTCGGTTGAAAATGTGACAAACAAACCGAATGCCTGGATAAATCGTCAATATGTGGCGAAAATTGGCGACACATTAGAATTGGATGGCGCTGGTTCTTATTCGGCAAATGGTAAAATCGTGAAATATGAATGGGATGTCGATCAAGACGGCGTGTATGACGTGACGACGGATAAGCCTTTTGTCAATTATACGTTTACTAAGGAATTTTCTGGGTTGCTAACGCTTAGAGTGACCGATAGTTCTGGACTGACGAACGTAGCGACGACGACTTTGACGGTTAGTGATGACGGCGATGAGCATGAACGGGAATTTGATAATTGTCCAGATGTAGCAAATCCAGATCAAGCTGATTACGACAAGGATGGAATTGGTGATGCTTGTGACTCTGATCCAGGATATTTGGAAGAATATGGATATTATCAGATGTTAGAGTATGAAAAGAACCAAGCAAAGAAAGATGATAGTAAAAAAGAAAATACAAATCGTAAATCTGTCAATGTGGCTTCGAATAATAAAGTAAACGGTGGCGACAAAAAGAAAATAGCTACCATGGATTCTGGTGGTAAAGACGTAAAACTTCAGGAGAATGGTGGTGTGAATGAGGTGAAGTTGAGGGAAGCTCAGGGGAAGTCTGAGGATAATAATGAAGGCAAGAATGGATCGTCGTGGTTTGGTATTGCTGCGGCTGTTGGAATGGTTGCAGTCAGTGTAGTAACAATAGCTATAAAAGTTTATCGCCAAAAAACAAGACTATCTTAAGTTCTGTCGTGCTATAATATAGGCATGAATCCACAAACATCCTCGTCAGAAGATTTAACGCAGCCTGTTGCGTACGATGCTGATGGTCGACCACTGTACCATCATCCACCACAGACTGGTCGTCCGGCTCCGGTTGTGGCGCAGAAGAATTCTTATGTGACGGCAAGACCAGAAATTATTGATGGGGAGAATTTTGATCCGCGATTGCGTAGTCAATATGCTAATGAGCCGCAAGTCGTACATGTTGCCAGGGATATTGACCCGAAGCCGTTTACTATTAGCGATGACTTGAAACAAAAGCATGAAAAATCAGTTCAGCAATACCCGAATCTCAATTTGAGCGAAGGCGAATATATTATTTTGGATATTAAGCGCCATCCAATTGGTATGCTTATTCCGACGGGAATTTCGGTTTTCTTGGTGGTGATGATCATGGTGTTTGTGATGTTTTATCCGTCAATTGCTCGTGACGCAATTATCTCGCCGATGCCTTCACTGACCGATGTGTTTGGCGTGGCGATGTTGCTTATTGGGTTGGTTGCGCTTGGTGGTGCGGTATCCTTGTGGATATATTTGCAGAATCATTTTTACATGACCAACGAAAGTGTGATTCAGGAAATCCAAGGTAGCTTATTTTATAGGCATGAGCAAACGGTGAGCTTAGGCAGTATTGAAGATGCAAGCTTCCGTCAGTCAGGAATTATTCAGACTCTTTTCAATTACGGCACGATTCGCCTCAGCACCGAGGGTGAAGAAACGACATATATATTCCATTTTGTGGCAAATCCACGCAAGCAAATTGCGATAATCAATAATGCCATTGAAGACTTTAAGAATGGCCGTCCTGTTTGTGATGATTAGCTAATTATTTATGGCGACTTTCTTTTATATAGTCATCTTCATCGACAAGTGTCGCAACGAGTTTGTATGACTTACATTTTCCGTCATTACAATTTGAAGATTCATAACGATAACTGCTGTCTTTTTCGCCAATTTTCTTACCTTGTGGATCTTTTAACAATGCAGGATCCATAGTCGGAAGCGTGCCTTCTTCTAACTTCTCTGGGTAATAGCCATTTTTAACGTAAAAACCTTCTTCCAGGCTATAATGCATGGCGTTAATCGCGGTGCGTTTTTCGGCGTTGTTTGATTCGTTGGTCAATTTTGTATATTGTGAGAAACCTAAGATTGCGATGATAATCAAGAAAGTCGCTACAACCAAAAGTTCAATAATAGTGAAACCGTTTCGCTTATTCATGAATGTAATTATAGCAAATCTTGCGACAAATCGGTATAATAAAAGAAGTAACTAAGGAGGGAATGCTATGGCAAAATCAGACAGTAAAACAGTAAATCCAGAAAAGTCAAGTCAGGCATCGGATAAAAAAGTTGATGAAGGTAAGCTTAAGGCGCTTGGTCTAGCAATGGATCAAATCACCAAGCAGTTTGGCGACGGATCAATTATGAAATTGGGCGAGGCTCATAAAGTCGATGTTGAAGTAATTCCTTCTGGTGCTTTGAGTTTGGATTTGGCGCTCGGTGGCGGATATCCAAAAGGTCGTATCATAGAAATTTATGGTCCAGAAAGTTCGGGTAAGACAACATTGACGCTTCACGCTATTGCAGAAATTCAGAAGCAGGGTGGAACGGCAGCGTTTATTGATGCTGAGCACGCCCTTGATCCAGCATACGCTAAGCGTCTAGGCGTGGACACGGAAAATTTGTTGGTTTCTCAGCCAGATAACGGCGAGCAAGCATTGGAAATTACGGAGACGTTGGTTCGTTCGAATGCGGTGGATTTGGTGATAGTTGACTCGGTGGCTGCCTTGACGCCACAGGCTGAAATTGATGGCGATATGGGCGATTCTCATATGGGTCTTCAGGCTCGATTGATGAGTCAGGCTCTACGTAAATTGACGGGAATTATCAATAAGTCAAAAGCCACGGTGATCTTTATCAATCAGATTCGTATGAAAATTGGCGTGATGTTTGGCAATCCTGAAACGACAACTGGCGGAAATGCGTTAAAGTTTTATGCGTCGCAACGAATTGACATTCGTCGAATTGGTCAGATCAAAGTTGGCGATGATATTATTGGTAACCGCACAAAAATTAAGGTCGTGAAGAATAAGATTGCACCGCCGTTCCGTGTGGCTGAATTTGACATCATGTACAACGAGGGAATTAGTAAAACTGGCGATATTCTGGACTTGGCGGCAACGCACGGTATAGTTGAAAAATCTGGTGCGTTTTATAAATATAACGGCGAAACGATTGGTCAAGGGCGCGACAAGACGAAGAATTACTTGAAGGAAAATCCTGAGGTTTTGGCGGAAATTGATCAGAAAGTGCGTGATAAAGTGAAGGAAGCGGAAAGTTAATTCATATATAGATGAAAATCACCGATATTTCTCTTCAGGCTCGTGATAAAAATCGTGTCAATGTAAGTGTTGACGGGAAATATCGTTTTAGCTTGGACGTATTTCAGGTCGGCGAACTAGGCATTAAGATTGGTCGCGAATATACGGAAGAGGAAATTTCGAAGCTAGAAGACGATAGTCAGTTTGGCAAGTTGTATGCTAGGTCTATAGAGTACTGCTTAATGCGTCCGCGAGCCATCAAAGAAGTATGTGATTATCTGCGTCGGAAAACGCTAGCCACTCGTCGACGTTCAGCGAAAACTGGAAAAATTATTGAACGTCCTGGAATAAAGCCGGAGATTGCTGAGCGCGTCTTGGATCGTCTTATTGAGAAAAAATATTTGGACGATGAAAAATTTGCTCGATTTTGGTTTGAGCAGCGGTTCATGAAAAAAGGCGCCAGTATTCGTCGTTTGAAATTGGAACTGACGCAAAAGGGAATTGATAATACAACGATTGAGTCGTTAGTTAAAGAGAATATTCGCTCTGATGACGAGGAATTGCGGAAGATTATTGCTAAAAAACGTTATCGATATAGCGACCAACAGAAGTTTATGCAATATTTGGCTAGGCAGGGTTTTTCTTACGACGACATTAAGAAGGCCCTTGAAAACCCAAAAGATTAATCAACTTTTGTAGATTCTGGTTGCGGACGAGGCTGCTTACGGAATGGATTTTCGTATGAATTTATCTGCGGAATAGGCGTTTTTTCGGCTATGTGCGAGATAGTTGCTGATTTTACAACGATTTTATCGTCGGTTACTTTTATAATCTGAGAACGATGAATAAGCAGCTCTGTGTCGCCAAAACTTTTCAAGAACGGTCGCCGAATTCGGAGTTGTTGTATAATAAAATTCCCAGCCGCCAACGTATATCCGATAACTTTTCCGATTTTCTTATTTTTTTCATCAATAACCAACTTGTCTTTTAATGCAAAATTGATTTCATAAATTTCTTTTATAGTAATCACATCATCAATGCCTATGATCTCATCGGTTGAATCGATAATCATACCGAGCGGTCCAATTTCTCTGACGTCGTCAATACGAAGTAGGCTAGGGTGTTGGTCTAAAAGTCGCCCCTCGAGCTCATATGCGATTATAGATAGATTCTTCGGATTGATAATTTCTCGCGATGTTCGCGCCAGTTCGGAGCCCGTCTGAAGACTCATGACGGGAATATCAAGGAAGCGATCTGCGGATATAAGCATAACTATATTATAAACGGTTACGTTCTATTCGGCAAATGGATTGGAGCGACCAGCCGGCAGACTAAATGAGTCGTTTGTTGAAGTTGATGGTCGGAAGTCTTTAATAATTTTCATGGTTTTTTTATCGAAGCTTATTGATGCGGTTTGTGGTTCTTCGGTAGAAACTGCTAAAAGTCCGCTCAAAAGAAATATCGCGATCGCTACGCCTCCGATTACGACAACGCTATATATTATCACATGAAATCGCCACAGGAATTTAGATAGTGATTTTACGATTGGTTCGAGCTGTTCTGATATTGATGGACTCATCGTGTATAAACCTTTACTTCAAGTGATTGGATTGATATTTCATGATTATTTGCGCCTCTGGAAATTGACACGCCTAAAAGCTGCATTCGGGTGACATTTTTTTCAATAAGACTAAGGAAATGTAGGAATTTCGTGTAATCTATATGATCTCCCAATTGAATTGATACGAAAGTGCTTTTCACCCCAGCAAGGCTGGCGGGTGTCCGCTTGCTAGATTTCGCTGTCTTAGCAGAAGTTGTTGGTTCGTTTTGGAAAGAGAAAGCTTTAATCGGAATGCCGGCGCGGTCGGCGTAGGTATTTAAATCCTTAATAATCTGATTCTGATATTGATAAAGTTTCGATTCTGAGACGATATTCTTTGCTTTTTTAACTGTGTCGGAATTGCGGTCGAGCTGAGATTTTGACGCTAGCAAACTTTGTATTTTTGCATCAACTGCAATTGCTTCTGTTTGCATTTTTCCAACTTCTTCTGATGTTTTACTTAAGAATGAATAGGCGAAAATAACTAGTCCTACCATTGCTGATAATATTATGAGCAATAATAACGACAGGACAATTCGCGCGATGCTGGCATTTAGAACTTTTTTCATTGCTTTAAGACCTCTGGCTTTGGTGTAACGCTAATTGTTATAGTGATTGGATAATCTGCAGGCTTGTCTGACAATTGGTTTCCATCGCTATAAACAACGGTCTCGAGGTGAACGTTACTAAATATTTCTGACTTTTCTAAGCTGGTTTTTATTCGGATGGCGTCATCCCTATTTTTTCCAAGAGCTGTTAATGACAACGGCTTATCTAGCGCTGAAGTGTCTAATGCCAGAGAATCCAAAACCATGCCTGATGGGATGTACTGTGCAATTTTTGGGATAATTGTAGAGTAATGGGCCTCGTTGCTAATGATCGCCTTAGCCGAGTCGAGGTCTTTCTTAAACTCGCTAACTTCTTTTTGTGTCGATTGGTATTGAGCAAGCTTAGCGTTTCCTTCGTCGATGTTAGCTTGAGCTGAAGTGCGGCTATTTTCTAAGAATAGATAAAATCCGCCAATAGTTAAGAATAGCAAACCTGCAAATATCAATGATATGATGCAGTATCGTCTTAAGATGACATTTACTCGTCCGGCGTTGATTTGCTTTTTTTCTTGAGGAGGGAGAAGGTTAATCATAAATATCCTCCTGCTTGATTAAGGCTAGTCCCGCAACTGGTGATAGCTGGGAGCGAAGCTGTTTTGCCGGCTGCTCTAGTCCATCGAAATTGAGCATTTGCCACGGACTTGCCACGCGCGCTGGCATTAATAGCTCGTTTGTGAAAAAATCACCAATTCCTGGCAAATTACCGCCGCCGCCAACTATGAGAATTTGCTCGATTTTTTTCTCATCAGGGAAGCGGTCTGTGTAATATCGCATAACACGCTTAACTTCGTTGGTCATTTTTTCCAAACTTGGGTGCAAGGCTCCTGCGATTCTGGCTTGCCTTGGGCCAGGATTTAATCCGTTTAATACCTTAAATTGATGAGCTGTTTCAATCGGTACATTCATTTTTTTAGCTAAATTTAAGGTGAGTGAATAGCCGCCAACATTTAAGCCGCCCGTCACACGTATATCAGAATCTAGAATCGCGATATCTGTAGTTGATGTGCCTATATCGACAATAACAGTAGGGAGCATTCCTTCTTCTGTGCGCTTCAGAAGTCTAGCGATTGCGCTGATATTCGGCTCAATTATTGCAACCTCCAGGCCGCATTGTTTTGTGGCGTCTAACATGCTGTCAATCATTTTCTTCGGTGCGGCACACATTAGCACACTAAGTTCATCTTTCGTACGATTGATGATTCGATAGTCCAAATAAAGAGAATCTAGGGGTGCTGGAATGTATTGTTCGGCTTCCAAATTTACCGCACTGCGAATATTGCTTTCTTCTTTCACAGGTAAGCTGAATGTCCGCGAAAATGTTCGGTTGGTTGGTATGCCTAACGCCACGCGGTTGCTATTAATTTGTCCTACGACGTTTTTCTTCAATAACGTTTTGATATTCTGCGCCAAATATTCGGTGTTGTCTGTAGAATTTCCGTCACTTTTTTGAGAATCGAGATTAATCGATCCATATCCATGAACCAGCATTCGATTTCTATCAATCGACATTACTTTTATGCTTGTTCGGCTGATATCTAGGCCGATAATTGGTTTTTTTCTATAAAATATGCTCGACACGTTATTATTTTCCCACCTATATGTCAGTATTATAGCATAAGCTTTTTTGAAAAACTATTATTCCTTAACTTGACCCGCCATACTTGTAATTGGACCCATGACGCTGACCGCGACCAGGGCAATAACAACACCCATTGCGACAATCATCACCGGCTCAATAATAGAGCTCACTCCATCAATTGCCGTATCGACTTCCTCTTCGTAAAAGTCTGCAACTTTAACCAGAACTTTATCTGTTTGTCCAGTTTCCTCACCGACGGATAACATTTGCGCAACAATCGGCGGATATAAATCATCTCGTTCGGCGATAATTTTTGATAAGACTTCACCGTTTTGGACTCGCTTGGTGGCTTCTTTAAGGGATTTTTCGTAGGCGACATTTCCGACGGCACGTGAAGTTACGTCTAACGCTTCAAGCACAGCCACGCCCGCGCCGATAAGAGCAGAAAAGGTTCGAGTAAAGCGAGCGATTGCCACCTTTTTAACAATTGGTCCGACAGCTGGAACTTTGATGATGATATTGTGAAATTTTACGCGACCCTTTGGAGTTTTAATGTAGCGAATCAATAGCCAAATGCTTCCGACAAATATTGGAATGATTATATACCAAAACGACACTACAAAATCGCTAATTCCGAGCATAATCTCAGTAAGAAGTGGCAATTTGGCGTCAGGTCCGCCCATATCTTTGATGGTTTTACCGATGACTGGAATAATGAAGATCATCAGGATAAAGAAGGCAATAATCGTAATAATTAATAGGACGATCGGGTATGTCATGGCGCCTTTAATTTTTTTCTTCATGGATGAGTTTTTCTCTTGTTGCAGAGCCAGACGCTTTAAGATATCGTCCAAAATACCTCCGGTTTCACCCGCAGCAACCATGTTCACGTAAATATCATTGAAGGTTTCTGGATGTTTACTCAGAGCATCCGCGAAAGACATACCACCTTCAATGTCTTTAATAACAGCGTTGATCGTGTCTCGAAAGTTGGCGCTTTCGGCGTGTTTTGCCATAGAGTTAAGGGAACGAAGAATAGGAACGCCAGCTGAAACCATGGCGCTTAATTGACGAGTAAACATCACCAATTCTTCAGTCTTGGCGCCTTTCTTTTTCTTGCCGAAAGAAAAACTAAGCTCTTTTTTTGCGCCTTTTTCTTCAATTTTTATCAATTGTCCGCGTGACCTCAAATTGTTAATGGCAGATAGTTTGTCGGCTGCTTCAATCGTTGAAGAGACGGTTTCTTTCTTTTTATTGACAAGCAAATATTCAAAAATTGGCATAATGTTACTCCCTTGTTGCCCTCAAAACTTCGTCCACGGTGGTGATCCCGCGCAGTGATTTAATAAGTCCGTCCATCTGCATTGTCACCATGCCTTCGGAAATCGCTTGATCTTGAATATCGTTGCTGGTGGCGTTGGCGGTAATCATTTTTTGGATAGGGATGGAGATACCAAGAACCTCGTAAATGCCAACGCGACCCTTGAATCCATTATGTCCACACTTATCGCAGCCTTCTGGGTTCGGCCTCCATAAGTGTTCAATTCCTGAATCTGTTGACCCCATAGGAGTGTCGCCGCCAATTTTATCCTCAAAAGCCTGTTCTTCGAGATTGTGAATTTTTTTAATCGACTCGGTGTTTATCTTAAACATCTCGGTGATATACTTTATTTCTTCTTCGTTTGGAGTGTATTCTTGGCGGCAATTCATACACAGGCGCCTAACTAGTCGCTGTCCAATCACCGCTTTTACGGTTGAAGCAATTAAGAATGGCTCGATTCCCATATCTAGCAGACGTGGCAAACATGTTGCAGCGTTATTTGTGTGTAGTGTAGAGAACACCAAGTGTCCAGTTAGCGCCGCTTGAACGCCAAGGTTTGCGGTTTCGCCGTCGCGAATCTCTCCAACCATAATGATATTTGGGTCTTGGCGAAGTAGCGCCCTTAGCCCTGAGGCGAAGGTCATTCCAGCTTTGGCATTGGTCTGGGTTTGATTGACCCCTGGGATTTTATATTCTACTGGGTCTTCAATTGTGGAAATATTGACATCTGGAGTGTTGAGTTCCGACAAGACACTGAACAAACTGGTCGATTTTCCCGATCCGGTTGGCCCAGTCACCAGGATCATTCCGTTCGGCTGAGCCATTGCGTCTTTTACGGTTGCGAGCGACAAGCCCCAATAGCCAAGCTGATCCAGTTTAACAGCCTGGTTTGATTCGTCCAAAATACGCATGACCACTTTTTCACCGTCAGCTATTGGCAATGTCGAAACACGAAGCGCGTATTGTTTTCCTGAAACTTTTATCTTAAATCGGCCGTCCTGTGGCACGCGGCGTTCGTCAATTTTCAGATTGGAGAGAATTTTAATGCGGCTCACCAAAGCGCCGTGAACGTTTCGTGGCAATTTGTTAACTTCCTTCAAAACACCGTCAATTCGATAACGAACCTGAACGTAATCTTCGCGTGGCTCAATGTGAATGTCAGAAGCGTTGGATTTTATGGCATATTCCAGCAACAAATTAACGGTTTGGGCAATTGGTGAATTTTCCGCAAAATCATCTTGACTAACGTTTTGGTCTTCGGCAGAAACGTCTTTTTGCACCGCAATAACTTCGTCAAGCTCGGCATTGATATTACCGCGATAATTTTCCAAACAGTCCAAAATGTTGCTTTTTGTCGCTAGGAAAACCTTAGTGTTGTAGCCAATTTCTTTCTGGATAAAGTTCAATGCCTGCACGTCGTCTGGGTCTTCCATTGCAAGCGACAAGCTATCGTCCTCGTTTTTCTCAAAAAGCACAACATTATACTGGCGCGCGATATGTTCGGGAATTCGTTTCAATATATCTTCGGGAATATCCTTTGGCTCGATTCGCACGAAAGGCACGCCGATATAATCGCCGATCAACTTTGTCAAATCTTCCTCAGAAATGACTTTTTGTTCAATAGCGGTTTCTTGCAATGTTTGCTTCGACCGTTCAGCGATCAATTTCAAATCAGCAAGCTGCGGCTCATCAACAACCCCACCTTGTTTCAGAATGCTCTCAATTGTCTGGTCTGAAACACGCATAACTCTTATGGTTATTGTACTATTATCGCCAAAAAAAAGCTAGCATAGTATAATATAAGAGTGAATATTTCTAGTGAAGAGAAAATGCGAGAATTGGGCGCGGCAATTGGTCGGGCTGTTTCTGGTGGGGAAGTTCTGGAATTGGTCGGTGATATTGGCGCGGGGAAAACCACATTGACGAAGGGAATTGCAAGGGCGATGGGAATCGATGAACCTGTTCAGAGTCCAACTTTCACAATTTCGCGCGTGTACGATTCACCTCGCGGTCTGAGTTTGGCACATTACGATTTTTATAGATTGGGAAATGCTGGAATTATGAGCGAGGAGATTCGCGAAGTGGTGGATTCTAATTCGGTTGTTGTAGTTGAATGGGCTGGCGCTGTCGATGATGTATTGCCGAGTGATCGGTTGGTGATAAAAATTACTGCGATTAGCGAAGAAGGGCGGCTTGTGGAATTTTATCCTGGCGGCAAAAAATCTGATGAACTTTTGGGAAAAATAAAGGAGAATATGGCGTGATAATTTTATTAGACACTTCAACATCAACATGTTTTTTGACAATAGTCAATGGAGAAAATCGTCAGGATTTTGAATGGGAAGCTGGGCGAACATTGGCGCGGAATTTGTTGAAATTTTTGGAAGAAAAGACTGGCGATTTGCATCTGATAAGCGGCATTGGCGTGATGAAAGGACCAGGAAGTTTTACGGGGCTGAGAATTGGTTTGACGGTTGTGAATACCTTGGCTGACAGCTTGAATATTCCTATTGTTGGTGCGATGGGTGACAATTGGCGTGATTTGGCTTTGGGTAAATTGCGTTCTGGCGAGAATGAAAAAATTGTTATGCCAGAGTACGGCGCTGCCGCGAATATCACTGCGCCGCGAAAATAATTTTTATCGCTCAAACCGTCAAAACCGTGTATAATTAAATTACGGCGGTTTGTGATTTTTGATTCGCCGAGTTAGATAGTTTGAAGTTGATTGGCTGTTGATATTTTTCCTTGAGACGAACACTCAGGGGCGGCTGATCGGAAAGGAATGATAATGATAGAAGTAATTATTGCCGCGGCTGTTGGAGCTGGCGCGGGCGCTGCTGGTCTTGTTGGATATCAGAGAACCCGCCAAATTAACGGTAAAAATCAGATTGAGCGAGATCTGGCAGATGCGAAAACTAAGGCGAGCGATATCGTCCTTAAGGCTAAGGATGAGGCGCTTAAGATTGAAAATGAACGTCGCAAGGAATGGCAAAAGACCGAAAATCGCTTGGCGGATCGCGAGAGGACTCTGGATAATAAGCTGGAGGAGCTTGATCGACGAGCGGAAAAATTGCGCGCACATGAGGATGAAGTTGATAATCTTAAAAATGAAATTCGCGATATTCGCACACGTCAACAGGAGAAGCTTGAAAAAATCGCTGGCCTGAAAAAGAAGGACGCTGCTGATAAGTTAATGCAGATGACTGAGCGCGACATTAAGCAAGACTTGGTCGGTTTGGTGTCAAAATTACAGCATGATGCAATGGATGATGCTGAAGAGCGGGCACAAATGATCCTAGTGACTGCGATGGAGAGAATGAGTAGTGAAGTTACTGCTGAGCGTACGGTGACTGCTGTTAAGTTGACTGATGATGAGATGAAAGGTCGAATTATCGGTAAGGAGGGGCGTAATATTCAGGCGTTGCAGCGCGAAACTGGCGTCGATATTTTAGTTGACGATACGCCCGGCATGATTATTTTGTCGAGTTTTGATCCCGTTCGCCGACAAGTGGCTCGCTTGAGTCTTGAGATGCTAATGAAGGACGGTCGTATTCATCCTGCACGCATTGAAGAGGTTGTTGCTAAGGCTAAGAAACAGATTGAGAAAGAGGTTCGCCAAGCTGGTGAAGACGCTATGCGCGAAACTGGCGTGGTTGGGATTCCGAAGGAAATGCTACTGCTTCTTGGTGAGTTGAAGTTTCGTACCAGCTTCGGGCAGAACGTCCTGAAGCATTCAACTGAGATGGCGCAAATTGCTGGAATGATTGCTGAAGAAATCGGCGCGGATGTGCGCATTACGAAGATTGCTACACTTCTTCATGATGTAGGTAAGGCGGTATCGCATAAAATCGAGGGTAAACATCATCATATTGGGGCGGAATTGGCTCGTAAATACGGTATGGACGAGAGAATTGTTCACGCAATCGAAGCGCACCACGATGATATCGAAGCAACAACTCCAGAGGCAATTATTGTTCGAGTTTGCGACGCGGCTTCGGCGGCGCGTCCGGGTGCGCGTAATGTTTCTGCTGAAAACTTTGCAGAGCGAATGCGCGATTTGGAAAATGTCGCCACCAGCTTTGAGGGAATTGATAAAGCCTATGCAATTTCTGCCGGCCGTGAAGTTCGTGTGATCGTGAAGCCCCAGACGATTGATGATTTGTCGGCGATTAAATTGGCGCGAGATATTGCGACGAAAATTGAGTCGACAATGCAATATCCTGGCACCATTAAGGTTAACGTGATTCGCGAAACGCGAGCAATTGAGTTTGCTAAATAATGAAATTTACAGATGAAGAGCGACGGGCTTGGCTGGCAAGTTTGGATAGGCGTTTTTCTAGTGCGGCGGTGCTAATTGAAAATGAGCAGGGTGAACTATTGATCGTCAAGGCTGGTTATAAAGACCATTGGTCGCTGCCTGGCGGCATTGTTGACGCTGGAGAATCTCCGCTGGAAGCGGCGGTGCGCGAGGTAAAAGAAGAAGTTGATATTCAAGTCGATCCTAAGGATCTGAAACTTGCCATGGTTGCTTCGCGTCATTCTGATGAGTTTTTGACACATCAATTTGTGTTTTTTACAAAGTTAGAAAACGATGCTTTTTCTGAGATAAAATTGCAGGAATCGGAAATTGTGGCTAGTAAATTTACTGCCAAAAATGAGATTGATTTTGAAGATATGTCGCTGCTCTGGGCAATCAGATTTTGGGCAATTGATAAATTCGGTTACGTAAATACGAAAATTATTGATAATGACGGCGTGAAGAAAGAAGTTGTAGAATTTTTTGCGCCGATGATTGGAGGGAAATAATGGGAATATTAGTTATTAGTCGGCACGGTGAGAGCGAGTGGAATCTGCTTGGTAAATGGACTGGCTGGACGGATGTTAATTTGACGGAAAAGGGTCACAATGACACTGTGCGGTTAGGTGCTTTGTTAAAAGGTTTATCATTTAATGAAGCTTACACTTCATCATTAAAACGCACACAACAAACTTTGGCTGCGCTACTCGAAGGGTGTGGCGTCGAAAATTTACCAACAACGCACGTAACTGAGTTGAACGAGCGTGATTATGGTGATTTGACTGGAAAAAATAAATGGGAAGTCAAAGCGGAGATTGGCGAAGAGGCTTTTAATGGTATTCGGCGCGGTTGGGATTATCCAGTTCCGGGCGGCGAAACTTTGAAAGATGTTTATGCGCGGGTTGTCCCATATTTTGAGCAAGAGATTTTGCCGAAATTGCAGAATGGTGAGAATATTTTATTGGTGGCTCACGGCAATTCTATTCGAGCTTTAATTAAACATCTCGACCAAGTTCCAGAGGCTGAGATGGCGAACGTAGAAATGCCATTTGGTCAATTGCTGGTTTATACGTTCGAGCCCGGTCAATCTTTGCCAATCAAAAAAGAAGTGCTGTCGGTTGAGATTGAAGCCGTGAATGCTTAGCTGTTGTATTTTTAGTGATCTCTTTTAAGTTTTATGGGATTTTCCTGTACTTATTTAGCGATATATGTTAAGATAGATCAGAGCGAATGATAGAGATATCTTCGGGGTGTGGCGCAGTTGGCTAGCGCGCGCGGTTTGGGACCGTGAGGTCGAAGGTTCGAGTCCTTTCACCCCGACCACACGAGAAATCATCGTTTTTTAGGAACCCTTCCCAGGGTTCCTTTAATTTATGTGTAATCTCACACCTCTGTTCTTTTCCTCTTCCGTATTGCTTTACTGTAAAGTTTGAGAAGAAAATTCTTAGCACTCCGTCAATAAGGGTCATATCTGTCACTTTTCGTAATCTATCAGATATAGAACCGAAGAGTTCGAGATATTCATCGTATGTAAGGATTGATTCTTTTAGGCTATCTTTTTGATGCCTTAGTTTCCTCAGGTCCTTTTGTAGGCTATCTAATTCATCACTAATTTCATCGAGGTTGTAATGCCCCTTAAGGTCGGGATTGGTGACAATAAGCTTCTTAACGCTATCGTATTCTCTCTTCTTTGAGCCGATAGCATTAGAGAATGACATAATTCTTGAAGTGAGGTCTTTTGAGTATTGAGCAGTATAAACTCGAGAGTCCTCAACAAACCGTTTGTAATTGCTCGCTGTGTCAAATACATGCTTATCGAGAAAGCTATACGCATGGTTCAATACTTTATTGGCACGAACACTTTTGCCCCTAAACTCACATCCGTCGGTCTCACACTTGTAATTATAATAGTAAATCCTACCATCCTTGCGCTGCTTAGAAGTTAATCCCGAGCTAAAACTCTTATTGCAGAAACCACAAAATACAACACCTCTCAAAAGATCCGCTTTTGTGTTCCTGCCTTTATTTATCATCATTGAAGATACAATCTTTGTAGAGTCAAGGCTCTTTATTTTGTTGAGTCTCAAGAAATCGTCAACACTTATCATTGGCTGAAAGTCGTAATACTCCTGAAGCTTTGCAAGTGATTTGCCATATTTCAATACGCCAGCGTATATAGGGTCGTGAAAAACATTGGAGATCTTATTTACATTCCACACAAACTTCACAGGCTCTTTACCTTTACGCCGCAGCTCGTAGCCCTCACTAGTCAGCCAATCGGCAATTTCTTGTAGGGTAGCATTTCCCTCTATTCGTTTATGAAATGCCTGTTGCAGGAGTGTAAAGTTGCGTCCGTCAGGGTAGAGTCTGCCGTCCTTAATGAAGTATCCGTGCTTTTGCTCATCAAAGAAAAAGCCATCTTCAGTTTTACGACGATTGCCCCTTGTTACACTTTCACTCAGGTGTTCAGAGTATTGCTTTGATAGTACAAATGATATACCTAATAACATTTTTCCTGTCGGACTGTTTTCAAAGGCGGAGGTGGCAAAGCGAATATCCTTGAGAATACCTTTGTCTAGTAGGTCAATAATCTCTCCAGCCTCTTTCATGTTGCGTGCCAGGCGGTCGGGATGCCAGGCAATAATACCATCAACCTCGCCATAGCGTATATCATCTAATAACTTGCTGAATTTTGGGCGAATACCAGGATCTTTTGCAGATTGTTTTTCCTCTACTGGCTCGCCAACGATTCGTAGCCCCTCAGGCTTCACCACACGCTCAATACAGTCTTTTATCTGGTCGGGTATCGATCGTTCCTGTCTTTCGTCTCCCGTGGTAGATTTGCGGGCATAAATAACATAATTTAGCTCCTTAAAGTCTACATCGGTGGGTGCGTCTGGAATAGTGTTCATCAGCAGGCTATACAGGTCATGAACTGTACTAGATGATGATCTGCTATCCGAACTCTCCATACTTACTATCATTATAGTAGTTCGAGTAACTTATGGCTATGGCTAGAATACTATTTTTACAGAAATTGTTTTACCAGTTTTGCTATCAAATTCATCAATATAACTGATTAATTCGTCAGAATCGTGCTCAAATTTTTCACATAACTGCAGTAGAGCTACAAGATCAATCACGGCAATACCAGTGGACCTGTAAACAGGTGAGCGCCGTGTATCTTTAGTGCACGATGTGACTTTACTCATGCACTAATGGTATATTTATCGAGACATAAAATATCTGGGCTATATATTAAGAACCTATAACCCCTTTACGATTTTTTGATAGTATTTTCTAAAATCATTTTCGCTCAAGGTAGGTATATTTCCTTCGTATCCCTCCAGTCTGCCATGTGAATAGTCTGCATATATTTCAGACATCTTTCGGTTTTTGAGTACACGCTGACGATGTATGCAATACGCCAACTCTGGTTTGATTGACTTCTTGCCACTAGTGCCGCCAATGTCTCCCTGAAGCTCTTTTACGAGCTTCCAGATAGCATCTAAATCTTTCCTGGTTGTTTTGTAATGCAGACGCAAGACAACCTCGTCTCCTTCGCAATACACGCGGGGGATATACTTCATTCTATATAGGGCTGGCGCTTCTGGTGTGAGCAAAAGTTGCATGGCGGTTTCTGTCTTTATGTTAAAGGTGTCGCTTACTTCAGCTGCACAATCATGCACCTTACGGGCACTGTCGTCATTACCGTCAACTCGTCCAAGTAGACTATATATACCCATAAAAACATTTTTCAAGTGTCTTTGCTCGATTTCCTTGAATTCTGTACTGTGTTTGATATCGGCTAAAAATACATCCTTATTTCCCCTAAGGTTGTGAATATACTTATTATGAACAGCATTCGACATTTATTTTATTATACAAAATACCAATGAATCATAGTGATACAGACAGCTTGCTTTATAGATATTCTTGCCCCTTCTAGCCGTCTTGCCTTGTAGACGGTCCATCCCTGTTAAGCGTACTTGTCTTGTAGTAAGCTCTACCCATGCTTAATCATCTTGCCTTGTAGATGTGAGCTAATAACAATTTGTGAAGGTTGTCGACCCGATAGAGCTACTCGTACAGCTTATACTTGATCTATATCCGCTGTTTGATGATGTACTCTTTGAAGACTCTAGCCACTTATTATATTTATCGACTTCCTGTTGACGCTTTGCCTTGTAATCTGCGATATATTCTTCGCTATTTTCAGTCTTATATTCTCGATAACAAGATATTACACTGTCGTAGTACGAATTTATTATGTCTGTTGATCCGTCTCTAAACGAAACCATATCATCGCCATCTTTGTCGGCAGCTTTCCACGCTTTATCGTAGGCTGTGTACGCATTATCTAAACATTTCGCCTGGCTTGCATAAGTTGAGTTACTGTCAAGATTTTTTTGCGTATTAAGATAGCCGAAGATGATTGGAGACAACAAGACGGCTAGAGTTACTACAATAATGGATACGCCAATTAACTTATGGTGGCTTGAGGCTTTATTCTCCTCAATATCATGCCATAGCTTCAATTCGTCTCTGCTGCTAACACTTTTATGAGTTCCTGCGTGTTTTTGGAACATTACCGCTTCATTCTTCAGGTCTTTAAGGTGTCTTTCTAGCTTATCTTTTGTAGATTTGCGAACACCAGTAATGATTGCTAATACGAGAACTATTACAAGTAAAACAATAGAGGCTATACCAGTTATTTTTGATAGTGCCTCACCGCCTGGCTGATCCATAGATACTAATGCTGTGATTGCACAAACAACCAAAAGTAGTGATGGTATTCCGACGGATATACCCTGATTATCTAGGAGAGTGTCATATTGATTAAGTTGCTGCTTCTTTTGTCGATATTCATTTCTTATATCTATCAATATGTCGTCGTCTTTTGCCGTAGTCACAAACATCCTCCTTGTTACTTATGCTAGTTATGGAGGCAAACTAAAAAGCTCGCCGCCAGTGATAGCCGAAGCTACCCGATACCGTTTCCAGTACCGACCATCGTGAAATAGTGCTCTGACGACGAGCTGTTATTTCACGATGGTTTTTATAACAACCATGCCGCCAAGGCGGTTTAGGTTGCATGTTTATAATTATATCACTCTAGTAATGAAAATGTGCCCGGCTTAGTTTAACAGAAGTGAAGCATCAATAGTGTGATGCTAATATACAATATTACCAACAAAAGTAGCGGACCGTGATGAACACGTGACTCTAATTTCTGACAAAAGTCTGCTTGCAGCCGCCTTGTTCGCTACTATGTAATCAAAAAGTTCGAGGAGCATTTGTTTTTCTCGACCAATTGAAATCATTCAATATATTAAAATAACTGGCGTTTAACCAGTTATTTTTTATTTTCGTATAGTCCAATAATCAAGTCACCGTCATGGAATTCTTGCTTTAATTGCCAATAGGGCGGAACTTGTTTTTTATATTCTTCATATGTTTTTTCGCGGAGAATGAGCCAGATTCTTGGAGATTTTACTAATTCTAAAGAACTAATTTCTGGAGTATTCAATTTTTTAATTAATCCCCATTCGCCAACCCAACCCAGTTCTTCTTTCGGCTTCAGGAGTATAATTTCTTTATTTGTGCGGTTGTAATATGAAGTGTGAAAATAAGTGTAGATCTCGCCAGAGATAATAACATCACTACTCTGGATATTTTCATTTATATGATTCATGGCTGTGCTGGTATTATTCCAGGACGACTCTGCGATATTTTTACCGCCGATATGCCACATGTAATGACCGATAAATAATGTCAGAACGATAGATATTCCAATAGACCACCATTTTTTATTAGAAAAAATAAGCCCGATGAATACCGCGGTTAAGCCGTAAAACGCCGGTGCTGAATAAGTGAAGTATCGATCTAAGTAAACTGGTCGACCCTGGCTGAGTATGTAAACGATGATCATCGGCAGCAGCAGCCAAATTGTTAAAATCCAAATTGCTGCTTGGTATTTTGAATGTTTTTTGGCTAGGACGAATGAAATTGTGATTATAATTGGCGGCAGTAGCAACCCAAAATAGCGGACAATCCTGTCGTCGTAAGTCAAGAACATTGATAGTGTTGTCGGGATGGTGAATTTGGTGACTTCGGGGATCCAGAAGCCGCTGCTTACTCGGCTGGTTTGGGAGATCATAACTGGTAGCCAGGGGAGAAATAGTAAAAAGCATGTCCCTGCGGCAAGCCAAACATTTTTGTTATTAAATATATTTTTTATGGCAGTGCGATTTCCACCGAGTTTTAGCCATATATATGCGAAATGCGCGGGTAGCATTAATGCTAGAAAATATTGTGTATAAAGGCCGAGTGCCACTAAAATTCCATATAGCGCCCACCAAAACTTCTTATTTTTGCGCTCGACCGCCACGATAAATGCGTATGTCATTGCTACAGCCAAAAGTGCCGCTAGTGCATACATTCGGGCTTCGTCACTATAGCGAATTAAGAATGGTCCTAGCGCTGCTAAAAAACTTCCGAATACGGCAATTCTTTTAGAGAAAAGTTTTTGGAGTAATAGAAATAATAGGGCAATCGTCAGAACTCCGCACGTAACGCTAAATCCTCTGAGCGAAGCTACGGAATTGCCGAAAATCGATTGCCAAACGTGCATAATAGCGTAATAAAGCGGCGGGTGGACATCCGTGGTTGTAATGGTGATAATTTCTCTGATTGGTTGCTGAATGATGGCCGCCGTATATCCTTCATCATGCCAAATATCGGCTTTTGTTAAATAGGTAAGTCGAACGTTGACGGCTAAAATTAAGATTGGAATTAGCCAAATCAAACCGGGCATTTTATGAAGAAATGCATATAGCTTTTTAAGATATATACGGATTTTTTTCATGAATTATCTGGATAATTTTAGAGCTATTTCTTTTGCTTTATTCGCTAAAGTATCGTCAATTCTTTCCAGCCCCGAATCTGCGCTTACGCCGCGTCGCTCTAGCGCCTCGCCAATAAGAAAATCTGCAATCTGCGGGTTTTTAGGCAAAATTGGGCCGTGAAGATAAGTGGCAATGATATTGTTATAGCGAACACCTTCGTTTGCGTCGGTCATATTATTGCCGGCGCCTTTAATAACTTGCCCAAGAGGTTTGGCGGTCTTATCTAAGAAAGTTTGTCCGCTGTGATTTTCATAGCCAACGATATCGCCAAATTCCTGACTTCTAATGACAATGTTGCCAATCATCCGCTCGTCGCCAGCAATCGTTTCAATCGGCAGAATATTAGCGCCAACAATTTCCTCGCCCTTGAGTGTTCGGAAAAATCGACCAAATAATTGGTACATTCCGCAAATCATCAACATCGGCACACCGTCTTTTGCTAATTGCCGCAGTTCATCAGCTCGCGCCAGAAGATCATTTTGGATAATCGTCTGCCCGGAATCTTGTCCGCCGCCGCCAACAAAAATATCAATTTTAGAAAAATCCGTTGAATCGCCTGGGTTGTGATCGATAATCTCAACTTCGAAGCCGCGTCGTTCTAGTCGTTTTTTCAGGACTAGTGTGTTGCCCCAGTCGCCATAAAGATTCATATCTCGCGGATAAAGTTGCGCAATTGTTATTTTCATTATGATATTTCCTCCACGTCGGTTTTTTCGCTCAGCAGGCGACGAATCGCTGTCATGGCTGTGTAGCTACAAAAAATCTGTTTTGGCTCATCGGGATTAGTATTAATGAAATCTTCCAGGGTTTTCGAAATATTGGTGTCAATTTTCCCAATTGGAATGTCATCATATTGAAGTCGCAAAGCCATGTCGTAAGCGCGCACGCCACTGATCATTGCTACGTTTTTCAATAGTGAAAAATCGACGTCCCAGAACCAACTTACATCTCGTCCGTCGGCGTAATTGTCATTAACAGCGATCATCGTAGCGCTATTATTTTTGGCGAACGACAGAAGTGCCAACCGAAAGCCGCTTGGATTTTTCACTAAAATAAGTTCAATTGGCGTGCCATTCAGGTAAATCGTTTCGCCACGGCCAAACGCCGGCTTTATGCTTTCCAGCGCAGATAAAATCGTATCGGTAATTTCCGGTCCCGCTATTTGTCGAGCCAGGGCAACCGCCGCCGCCGCATTGAGAAGATTGTAAACTCCAGTGAGTTGCAGATCTACGTCAATTTCTTTATTGTCAATTTGAAAAGTTGCCTGTTGAGCGTTAATCTTTTTCAATAAAACATCAGCCGCCACGCTTTGATTCGCGACTGCGGTTCCGTATTTTAGAGTGTCGTCTGTCGGCATCAATTGAAGTAATTCACTGGTTGTGCCAAAGAAAACTTTTTTAGCCTGAATATGTTCGCTAATCTTAAAAATTCGCGGATCGTCGCGGTTGAGAACGACAGTGTCGCTGGTGGCTTCAGCTATTTTTTGAAGCAGTGCGGCTGTATTGTCGATTTCTCCAAATCTGTCCAATTGATCGCGCATAACATTCAGAAGTAGGGAAAAGCGCGGACGAACAATTTGCACAAACTTAACCGCCCAAGCCTCGTCCAGTTCCAGAACTGCAATGTCAGCATCCAGCTTGCCGCGGATATTAACCTCATCAAGTAGCGCCGCTGCCACACCTCGGGAAAAATTGCTACCAGTACGATTGGTGAAGACTTTCAGTCCAACTGATTCCAGCAACTCTACGACAATTTTTGTCGTCGTCGTTTTTCCATTCGTTCCGCTGATAATCACCACGCCTTGCGGCAAATCTGCCAACGTTCTTTGAATAAATTTTGGGTCAATTTTTTCAATCACCAAACCAGGCAAGGCCGAACCGCCGCCGCGTAATTTAGCGACTTTCTTGACGCTTTTGCCAATAATAGTACTAATCATCTGTCTTGCCATATTGTCTATTATACTCTGCCGGGTCGATGTGCTACAATATCAATATGTTTTTGGTGGGTATCTTTCAGTGGTGGTATGGCAATGGCTTGTTGCAATATATCCGACAAAGTTTTCTGGGAGTTTTACGAACCGCAGATTTTTTCTCAGTCGGGCTGCTTTTGAAAACCTTATTCAATCCGTTTCGCCAGATTTCAGCCGCTCCGGTTGGCGGCGACTTATCTGTGCAGCTATCTGCGTTTTTTGACAAGATGTTCTCGCGAGTAATTGGCGCGGTGGTGCGCTCCATGGTGATAATTATTGGAATATTGATGATATTACTACGATTTTTGTGGATGATTTTAGGAATTATTATGTGGCTGGCGCTGCCGCTGATGCCGTTTATCGGAATTATTTTATGGCAAATGGGAGTTTCTGTATGGAAATAGAGCCGAGATTTAATTACGACAGTTTACGAGCCCAGAAAGCGCGATTTTCTGTGAGGTTTGGCAATGCTTGGCATATCGTGGCGATAGCTGTCGGCATTATGATGGTGCTACTTGGTTTGTGGTCGTTGATTGAACACGGGGCAATTGGCTGGCTATTATTTGGTCTGAGTGGCCCAATGATTATGGTGTCAATTTGGTGGGAAAAAGATCTTAAGACGGCAGAAATTAGTAAAAACCCTAAGACAATTGGCGATGTGATGGCGGCGGACGTTTTGGGCAAATTGCCGCGCAGACCGACGCCGATTGATATTGCTGAGGCGATTACAGGTACGCGAGCCGGGCAATTTTTGGCAGTGCGGCTGGGTTTGACGCCGAATTTCTTGCGCAATATTTCCGTCGACGATCCGAATCGAACGGAGCAAATTTGGAAGGCGGCGATTGAAATTTGGCAGAGCACGGAAAGTCCGAAGATTACTAGCGCGGTTTTGGCGGCGGCGATAGTAAAGCAATTGCCCCAACACGATTCTTTGCTGGCGAATATGAAGATCGATTTTCATGATATCGAGGAGGCTATTCGATGGTACGAGCGAATAAAGGCGCTGATTGACCAATATAAAGAGAAGCCGTTAAATACGGGCGGAATTGCTAGGGATTGGTCTTTTGGTTATACGCCACTGCTGAGTCGATTTGCTCAGAATATTAGCGTCAGTGTATCTGGCGGCGCGTTTACAACTAAATTAGCTGCGCACGAGGAGGCGCTGGGACAGATGCTTAAAACGTTTAGTTCTGGCGGGCGGCAGAATATTACGCTGGTTGGTGCTGATGGCGCGGGGAAAAGCACTGTCGTGTCGGCGTTTGCGGAAATGCTGATTGACGGGCATCGAGGCGTTCCTGGTTCGCTGATGTACCAGCAAGTTTTTATGCTGGATGCGTCGTCGTTGATTAGTGTAGCGTCGGGTCGCGGGGAATTGGAAAATCTAGTCACGATGATTTTGAACGAAGCTTTTCTGTCGAAAAACGTGATTTTATGTCTGGACAATGCGCAATTATTTTTCGAAGAAGGCGTTGGTTCGGTTGACCTTAGCAATGTGTTATTGCCAATTCTGGAGGCGGGTAGACTTAGGACGATTTTAACGATGGACGATCAGCGATTTTTGCAAATCTCCCAGACTAAGCCACAGCTTGCTCACGCTTTGAATACAATTGCAATTCAGCCGTCAAACGAACCCGAAACTATGAAAATTATGCGCGATCAATTGGTTTTATTTGAAGCGCAGCACAAAGTGACATATATGTATCAGGCGCTGGCGGAGGCGTATCGTGTTGGCGATCGTTATGTTCAAGATTTGGTGATGCCAGGTAAGGCGTTGAAAATTTTGGAAGCGGCGGCAAGTTATGCGAGTGGCGGGCTGGTGACCGCACAGTCTGTGGATGACGCGATCGAAAAGACTCTTGGTATAAAAATTTCGGTAGCATCTTTGAGCGACGAAAAGGAAAAATTGTTAAACTTGGAGTCATTAATTCATCAGCGAATGATCAATCAGACGCGAGCCGTGACGGTTGTTTCTGACGCTATTCGCCGCGCGCGCACAGGTGTTAGAAATCAGAATCGACCGATTGGCGCATTCCTGTTTCTTGGTCCGACTGGTGTTGGTAAAACGGAGCTTTCTAAAGCTTTGGCGGATGTTTATTTTGGCGGTGAAGGCAATATGATTCGCTTGGATTTGAACGAATTTGTCAGGCCGGATGATGTGGCTAGGTTAATTGCGGATGGTTCGCGAGATCCAGGAAGTTTGACGGCTCAAGTTCAGAAGCGTCCGTTCTCTGTCGTGCTTTTGGATGAAATTGAAAAGGCTCATCCACAGGTCTTGACGACACTTCTGCAGCTTTTGGATGAAGGAATACTTCGCGATGAAAATAACCGAGAAATTAGTTTTCGCGATACGATTGTAATTGCGACGTCAAATGCTGGCGCGGATAGAATTCGTGAATATATTGAGCGCGGTTATCAATTGGAGCAATTCGAGCAGACATTTATTAACGAGTTGATTAACGCCAATTTATTCCGCCCAGAATTCTTGAATCGTTTTGATGAAATCGTTCTATTTCGTCCGCTAGGAAAAGAGGAGTTGTTGCGGGTTGTTGATTTGATTTTGATGGGAGTTAATAAGACTTTGGCGCCGCAAAAAATTCAAGTTGCGGTCGAGGAAGAAGGTAAGAAATTGTTGGTCGAGGCTGGCTATGATCCAAGATTGGGAGCTCGCCCGATGCGCCGCGTCGTCCAGCGAGCTGTCGAGAATACCGTCGCCAAGCAAATGCTGGCGGGAACTGTCGCGCCCGGTTCGACCACAATTATCACCGCTGATCAAATTCGTCAAATTTTAGGCTCGCAATCTGCGCAAATGCCGTCAGGAATTCAGAATCCGCCATTGAATAGCTAACTCAGCCGCTCGACTAGTGTTTTTATGATCATCATAAATAAAAAACCCGTCATAATGACGAGCTATTTTGGTACACCCGGCAAGATTCGAACTTGCGACCCCTTGGTTCGAAGCCAAGTACTCTAATCCGCTGAGCTACGGGTGCGTATGAAGTTATTATATCATAGATGACGGTCGAGTAAAATGATATACTATATGCATGGACGTCATGACTAATATATCACTAAAACAATACACGACTATGAAATTGGGAGGTGAGGCTCGCTATATGGCGACAGCGGATTCTGCCGGTGATGTTGTGTCGCTATATCGTAATGCCCGAAAGGAAAATTTGCCGATTTTTGTGTTGGGCGGTGGCAGCAATGTGATTACGCACGACGAGGTTTTTGAAGGAATCGTACTGTTGAATAAGATTAAAGGTTTTGAGGTTATCTCTGAAACTGACGAAACAACTGATGTAAAAATTGGTGCGGGCGAAGTCTGGGACGAGGTTGTTGAGAAGGCTATTGAACTTGGGCTTCAGGGAGTTGAGGCTATGTCGGGAATTCCTGGAACGGCTGGAGCTGCGCCGGTTCAGAACGTTGGGGCGTACGGTCAAGAAATCGCCGATACGTTGATTAGTCTGGAGGCTTACGATTCAAAAACCGACACAATTGTAACTATTTCCGCTGACGAATGTGATTTTTCTTATCGAAATAGCATTTTTCGCGACAAGGAAAAAGGGCGATATTGCATTCTGAATATTACTTTACAACTAAATAAAGCAGAGCCGAAACCGCCGTATTACGCTTCTTTGCAGAAATATATTGACGATAATGATATTCGTGAGGTTAATTTGTCAGTGATTCGCGTGGCGGTTCTTAATATTCGTTCGGAAAAATTGCCAGACCCAGCGGAATTGCCAAGTGCAGGTTCTTTCTTCAAAAACGCGCTGGTTGAAAAATGGAAATTGGAAGAATTGCAAAAAGAATATAGCGACATTCCAAATTATGCAATGTCTGACGGAAGATATAAAATACCAACAGGTTGGTTGATAGATAAGGCTGGCTTAAGAGGTTATCGCAGTCACGGCATGCGGGTTTATGAGAAGAACGCGTTGGTGCTTGTGAATGATTCGGCAACGGGATATGATGACTTGGCGGCGATTCGTGAGGAAATTGTGCAAATTGTCTTTGACAAATTCGGTATAAAAATTGAGCAAGAGCCGCTAGAACTTTCCCGGCAATAAGCATATGCTTTTTTGTAGATTTGCGCTACAATATTGATATGAATCGTGGGACGGGTGGCTATACGATAGTTGAAGTGGCAGTAGTTATTGTGGTTGTGTCAATTTTGGCTAGTATAGCATTTGTTGGTGGCGGAAGATTTTTGAACCTAACTAAAGATCAGGAACAAAAAGCTGATGTATCTGAGCTGTCCTTGAGGTTGGAACGATATTACAAGTATAAAAATGTTAGTTCTATCGGACACGAGTACCCTTCCTGCGCTGATCTTATTAAAAGTTTTTCGTCAATCGCAGGGAGTGATTCATTAAAAAAAGAAATGGTTAAGTGTAATCGTAGTGATTGGTCTGGCGGTAGTAATGGCAAATTGTTGTACGAGGCGGCAAACATAGACGATGGGGATTGTACAAAGCCGACTTCTGGCTCTATAACTGACGTGGCGGCGGTAACTTGTGTGAAATATAACATTATATATAAGGAATTTTCGACGGGGTCGGAAAAAAGGGTGAATAGTATATGGCGCGACTAGTAGGAAAAAGCGATGGATTTACTATTGTCGAAGTTGCGGTTACTCTGGTTGTTATTGGTATTTTCATGGCTGTTATATTAAGTATGCAAGCGCAAGTTAGCCAGATATCGGTTTTAAGCGCTCAGCATAATAAAGCGAGTCTTCTGGCGTATAATAATATGCGTCGTTACGCGAATGATTCCACTCCGTCGTGGTTTAAGTGTAATACGGCGTCGTCGAATACTAGGTATGAAGTTACAAGAACTACTGGTAATGTCGATGGGCTGCCTGGGGTGGTCAGTCAACAAGTATATGCATCAGCGCCATACGGATGTAAGAATGGAACAATTAGCTTGGGAATGCCGATTAAAGTGGAGTCTATCGTAGAATATGGATTACCAAGCTCTGGCGTGGGTAGTGGAAAGAAGGTGGTACATGCGACATATGTGGCGTTCTAATGAGGGGGGCTTTACTGTAGTAGAACTAGCCCTGGTGATGGTTATCATCGCAATGGTCGTCGGCGTGTTTAGTCAGATGTTAATTTCTGCAAACCAAAGTGCGTCTATCAGCAAGGCGAAGGTTGAGATTAGTCGAAATATGCACAATTCCATGGATGCAATTGAAACTGATGTCCGCCAAGCTTCGCGCTTTAAGGTGAGCAGTTATGATGGAGAGGATACGTTTGCTACCGATAAAAATTTCCCTAGTGCGACGCCTAGAGAATGGAGATATAGAAGTAATCCGTATTCAAGTAGCGCCATTACTGATCCCGAAAAAAACTCGCTTATACTACTCCAATATGCTACAAATATGGGACGAGGCGCCGATTCTAGGGAGATTGTATATCTAAGAACTCCAAAGTTTGACTGTAATGCAAATAAAACTCAGCAACCGAAGTATAAAAAAATAGTCATATATTTTTTGAAGAATGGAGAGCTGCATCGACGGACTATATATAATGATTTAGTTGATTTCTCCAGTTATCCTCCAGCGCCATATTCAGGGTCTGCCGCGGGTTACTTTTGTATGAATGTTACGGATGCTGATAAGTTTAAGGATCGAGCCATGAAGCTTCGTGAAGATTCGATTTTAGCGACTGGAGTTTCGGAATTTAAGATTAATTACTACGATGGAAAAACGCTAATAAGCAAAAATAGTGACGCTCCAGATAGCGATAAGAAAGCTCTTGATGGCGCGGATAATGTAGAGGTTACTTTAACGATACAATCACCAAGTAAACAAGTTTCCGATTCTCAAACATTAATGATACGAAAGATAAATAACTTATGATTCGACAGAAAAACGGCTATTCTTTGGTGTTAATTGTACTTATGAGTACTTTTATACTGGCTCTTTTGGCTGGAGCTATGAGGGTTGTGACTCAGTCATACGTCTACTCTCAGGAAGAGTATTATTACAAGTTGGCTCAAGAGGCTGGCGAGGCAGGTACGGCGTATGCCAACGCCTGCTTGGATTCTAATGGAGCTGAGCAATCATGGGGATCGGTTCCTGGTGGAATTGGACCACTTCGTCCAGAAACTAATTGTAAGGGGGCTGTAGCTTTTCCTGGTAATAGATATGTATTTGAGAATAGCAAGTTAAGAACGACTTTTGAAGTTGGCAATTTGGAGGCTTCGACTAGAAGCGCGGCTCTGTCGGCCGCTACCGCTCAGATTTCGTCAACGGGTCGCGTTGAAATAACAAATGGTAGTGGCACAGTCTTAAAAACTTATACTGCTGTTGTAAAAAAATCAGTTACTTGGCCAGCTGATATTGACGCAACGCGCACAGTAAGCGGCACTTATCGTACGTGCGCTATATTGTCGAATAATGTTTGGTGTTGGGGCAATAATGACAAGTATGAAAGTAATGAATATACTATGGGTCAATTGGGCGACGGAACTACTGTTAGTTCTAATGTCCCCGTGAAGGTGCGTTCTGTGGGTGATATGAGAAATGGGAAAATTATTGACATATTTGCGGCACAATTTCATAGCTGTGTATTGACTGAATTTAGTTCTGTCAGGAAGATATATTGTTGGGGTAATAATAAATTTGGACAACTAGGTAATGGAGATTTTGGCGACGGTAAATATTCTAGTGTCCCAGTCGAGGTTAAACCGCCTACTGGCGCGCTAGCTGCAGATTTTGCTGGAAATAATATCAGTGCAATTGGAGGAACCGGCGATGTTTCGTGTGCTATTGCCGCAGGAAAGGTGTATTGTTGGGGTAGTAATAATATAGGTCAATTGGGTTACGGGAGCCCCGGCAGCCCTAAGTCCAGCGCAACGCCAGTGCGTATTAATTCGGGCGGCTACAACAGGCTTCCTAATAATTATTATGCTACTAAGTTATCAACTGGCGGATCTCGTTCAGAAACTATGTGCGTTATAACCACTGAAAAAAGAGCTTACTGTTGGGGGCAGGCTAGGTTTGGGCAGTTGGGTATTGGTGTGCCGCATTATAGCGGCTATGGTAGCGCTACCAGAGTTAAGGACTTGGAGGATGTGACTGATATATCTCAAGATGGATACACTTGGTCGGGCTCTCCTGATTATGTAACTCACACCTGCGCTATTGCTGCGGGTAGGGTGTACTGCTGGGGTGGCGCTGGGCGCGGACAGGCTGGATCTCCGGGGAGTGACACTCCTAAAAAGCATATTGAGCCGAGGTTGGTCGGTGGTTTGCCTGGGGTAGCGCTGCAGGTTGAGGTTGGCATTGCTCATTCTTGCGCCTTGGTGAACGATGCTGGTACTAAGAAAGTCTATTGTTGGGGTGATAACAGATTGGGTCAACTTGGAACAAATAGGACGGACATTCAATATTCATTTACTCCTCAGCCAGTTAATGTTGGTCCAAATGGGCTTCCTGCTTCAGAGAGGGTAGTGAGTTTGTCTGCTGGGGCAAACCGCGGCTGTGCAATTATGTCGGACAAGCGCTCCTACTGTTGGGGATTGAATGATACTGGGCAGATTGGTGACGGAACTTCAGGTAGTGAAAATAATAGGTTCAGCCCAACGGAATCTTTATTCTTGCGTCCAGTGCAGAATAGATATATATATTAAAAACGCTTGCGCTTTTAAAAACGTTGTAGTATTATCAAGTTACAAATCAAACTAACAATTTAGGGGGCACATTATCGTGACTACAAAGAATATCAAAAATCAAGGTTTTACACTAGTTGAGCTTTTGATCGTTATCGTGATCATCGCAATTTTGACAGTTGTTTCTTTGGTTGCATACAACGGTTTGCAAAACCAAGCAAAGACATCTGCTGCTAAATCTGCTGCTGACGCCGTTGCAAAGAAAGCTGAGCTATACAACACAGCTAAGAGTAAGTACCCAACTGGCTTAACGGACTTAACAAACGCTGCTAATTCTGGCGAACCGTATTACTTGGACTCAAATACAGTTAATATTGGTACTTTTGCTACTCCTCCTGCTGCTCCTGCAGAGGCTAATACTATTGAGTATGTTCCATGTCCGACTACAGGTGATGCTACGGGTGCGCACGTTAAGTACTACAATTTCTCAAGTCGTCTAGTAGAAGAGCGAAAAATTGGTACTGGCTGTTAATCGGCTAAGTATGTAAATAAAAAAACTCCGGCGTTATGTCGGAGTTTTTTATGCGCGGGTTTACATTAAATATCGCGTAGAGTATGGCAGAATTCTACGACTTCTTTACGTAGTTCAGCCAACATTTCGTCATTATCGCGATTATCTATTGACCGCCTCATCCATTCTGCGATTTTTTCCATGTCGTCTTCTTTGGCGCCTCGCGTCGTGACAGCTGGCGTGCCTAAGCGAATGCCGCTTGGCCTGAATCTTGGCAGTGGGTCGTCTGGAATCGCATTGGCGTTCAGTGTCAGACCAATTTTATCCATAGCGATTTCCGCTTCCTTGCCGTCAATACCGAAACTGCTGTGAATATCTGCCAGAATCAAATGGTTACTGGTGCCGCCAGTCACTAACTTAAAACCGCGCTTTTGCAACTCTTCCGCTAATCTTTTTGCATTTTTAACAATTTGCTCGGCGTAATCTTTGAATTCTGGCTGTAAAGCTTCACCGAACGCTACGGCTTTTGCGGCGATGGTGTGCATGTGCGGTCCGCCTTGCGTGCCAGGGAATACCGCTCGATCAATCAACGTAGGCAAATTCTCGAGAGTTTTTTCTGGTTTTTTCAATGGATTGCCAACTATTCCTCGACTAAGAATCAACCCGCCTCGTGGTCCACGTAGAGTTTTATGAGTTGTTGTGGTAATTACATGAAAGCCATAGTCAAACGGGTTTTTGGCAACACCACTAACGATTAGCCCCGCAATATGGCTCATATCCGCCATTAACATGGCGCCGACCTCATTGCCAATTTCGGCAAATTTTTCGTAATCTAGCTCTCGTGGATATGCCGAAAATCCCGCCAAAATGATCTTTGGTTTGTGCTTCAAGGCTAATTGACGAATTTCTTCATAGTCAATTTCGCCAGTGTCGATATTTTTTATGCCATAGCGAATGAAGTTATATTCTCTGGCGCTGCGGGTAACTGGGGCGCCGTGTGTAAGATGTCCGCCGTGAGCCAAATCCATAGCCAGAATGGTGTCGCCAGGCTCGCACCAAGCGTAATAAACCGCCTCATTAGCCTGCGCTCCAGAATGTGGTTGGACGTTAGCGTGATCTGCTTTGAAAAGTTTCTTAGCGCGGTCAATCGCCAGCTGCTCGACTTGATCAGTGTTTTCTTGCCCGCCGTAATAACGTCGACCAGGGTAGCCTTCTGAATATTTATTAGTGAAAACACTACCGAGCGCCTGAAGTACATCTGACGAAACGTAATTCTCGCTAGGAATCAGTTCCAGACCGTCCGTTTGGCGCTTTTTTTCTGCTTTTATAAGTTCTTCAATTTGCTTGTCTTTCATGACTAAACCTCCGTTTATACTTATTATATCATTGCTTATATATATCATTAGTGATATAATTTACGCATGATAAAAGACAGGTATCTTCAAAAAATCGGCAATTTAATCGCTGAAAATCGCCAAAAACAGGGGTTAACTCAGACTCAGTTGGCTGAAGCAATTGGTACGTCTCAGAGTGCTATTAATCGCATTGAAAACGGAGGTCAGAACATTAGCATTGAGATGATCGCTCGAATTAGTGAAGTGCTTAATAACAATATTGTAACCGTAAATCATTCCGGAAAAATGAATTTTAAGGTAACTGGCGGCAAAAAATTGTCTGGTGAGATACAAGTTAAGACTAGTAAAAACGCTGCAGTAGGTCTTCTCTGTGCGAGTTTGTTGAATAAGGGGAAGACGACGCTTAGGAAAGTGGCGCGAATTGAAGAGGTTAATCGAATTATCGAGGTTTTGAATTCGATTGGTGTTAAAACTCGCTGGTTGGACGGTAGTGATCTTGAGATCGTGCCGCCAGCGCGCTTGAGGCTTGAAGATATGGATATTGCTGCGGCGAAGAGAACTAGGACGGTAATTATGTTCCTTGGTCCGCTACTACATCAATATGACGATTTCAAATTGCCGTTTGCTGGTGGCTGTAATTTAGGGAAGCGTACGGTTGAGCCGCACCTTAGTGGTTTGAGGCATTTTGGAATGAACGTCACGGCGGAGACTGATTATTATCACGCAAAAACTGATGTCAATTCTGGCGATCGAACGATTTTATTGACGGAGCGTGGCGATACGGTGACGGAAAATATAATTATGGCTGCGGCGTTGTCACCAAACACTACTATCATCCGCAATGCTAGCCCAAATTACATGGTTCAAGACGTCTGCTTCTTCTTGAAGAAGTTGGGTGTGAAAATTGATGGAATTGGTACGACAACCTTGAAAATCACGGGTCGTAAACGAATTAGTAAAAATCTGGACTATTATCCGAGCGAAGATCCGATTGAAGCGATGAGCTTTATTGCGGCGGCTGCAGTTACGGATTCGGAAATTATTGTTCGTCGTGCGCCGATTGAATTCTTGGAGATTGAATTAGCGACATTAGCGGAAATGGGTCTTAAATTTGAACTCAGCAAGGAATATTTTGCCAATAACGGGCAGACTCGTTTGGTTGATATTAAATTGCAGCGTTCCAAACTCCAGGCAGCAAAGGATAAACTTCACGCCTTGCCGTTTCCTGGAATTAATATGGACAATTTGCCATTCTTGGGGCTTATCGCGACGGTGGCTGAGGGGCGCACGTTGGTTCACGACTGGAGTTACGAAAACCGAGCAATTTACTTTACAGAGCTAAGCAAGCTGAATGCACAAATCGAGCTGGTTGATCCACACCGTGTTTACATCACTGGTCCAACAAGATGGAAGCCAGCTGACGTTGTTGCTCCGCCAGCGCTTCGTCCGTCCGTTGTGATACTTTTGGCAATGCTTGCCGCTCCAGGCATATCAATTTTGCGCGATGTATATTCGATTAATCGCGGATATGAGGAATTGGCGGCGCGCTTAAATTCGCTAGGTGCTGAGATTGAAGTGATTATTGAATAGGAATTCGCTTGATCTGTGGTTCTTTTTTAGGCTGGATTTGCGGTTTTGGAAAAATAAATTTGAGATAATCTTTCATCATTCGGGCGCCAGAAATAATTGGCAAATAGTTGCTTAATTGGTGGCGGATGTGTTTTTCTAACAATTGGTCATTCTTCAAAATAGCGGCAGCTTTATGCATGTTGACGTACAGAGATGAAACTTCGGCTTCATAGTTTCTCCCGGTAACCTCCAGGCAAGCGATTGGCTGGACATCGGCAACGCCGCCGTCACTAGTGGAGATGAGGAGTTTCAAATTGGCGATGTCTTTCTCCCATGAAGTGCCGCACGCTTCTAATCCGACAATAGGAATATTTATCGAGGCATCCGAGCCGATTGCTAACGCTCGCCCCAACTCTTCATCGTAATCTTGTATATAATGAACACGCTCCTTGAGGACTGGATCGTTGTCGATCAATTTTAATACTTCGAGCAATTTCTGATACATCGTCACGTCGCCTTGGTGAACTTTTCCTGTCAGGATATAATGCGCGTTGTGGCTAATGAGAATTTGGCGCAATGAATCTGGGTTTTCAAACGGCATATAAGGTCGTTTGTAATTGGCGAATCTTCGCTTGAAGTCGAATAATATTGCATTTTCTGGGATTTGTATGGATTTTCCGTACTGGTCTTGGCGATTCAATAGGACTCGATTCAATTCCTTTCGACCGAGTTTTTTCAAATACCTCAGATCCGTGCTACTCAGCGAGTCTAATTTTTCAGAAAAATCATTTGTGGGCAGTCCAAATTTATCGATAACACCGTGATCGCGATATGTTTGCAACGTTTCAGGTAGCACCCACGTTTCAAGATCTATTCCATTAGTAATGGCTTGAAATTTAACTTTGTCGTTGTTGCGATCGCGGAAATTTGCTACACGGGCGTGTAGTTTACTTACACCATTCTTCGCTTCAGTAAGTTCAATTGCCAAAAGATTCGGCCTCAGTCTGTCGTTGCGGAATTGTTCCATTAGCCAGCAACGCACAGCATTACTTTTTATATTTGGCAGAACTAATTTTTCAAATTGCGAACGATGGAATTCCGGTTCGGCTGCTTGAAGAAGCGTGTGGTTCGTGTAAAGTGTGTGTTTGCGAACGTAAACGACGGCTTCGTATAAATTCATTCCGTTAGCGCACAGCTCGTCTAGCCGCGCCAATGCGGCAAAAATCGTTGCAGTCTCATTAAGTTGAATAACAGCCGGCTTAATACCGAGGAGTTTTAATGCTTTATAGCCACCAAATCCCAGCGCTACTTCTTGGTATAGTCTATGATCGCCAGATCCGTCGCCTTCGTACAATTGTCCAAAATTCGGTTCTGAAATTGTAACAAATTGCGTTGAACCGAGTGTCTTCTTGAAAATGCTTAAGCTTGCATCTGGGAATCCGTTTGAACTTACGAAAACTTCGTCAATATATTCAAATCCGTAATCTTGAGGTGAAACGGATTCCGAAAACTCTTCTTGCGCGAGGTCGGTGATTTTTTGGTGTGATTCGCTACGATAAAATGGCGTCACCACTACGAATGGAACTTCTAATTTTTCAGCTACACGTCGCGTGTCCGCTGCTAAAACTCCGAGTCCGCCGCCACCTTTAATACCATTGGATTTATCATAAATTTCCATCGTCCAATAGACATATGGTCGGTTTTCAGACAATTGATGCGTTAAGCTGCTTCGTTCAATTACATCATAAAATTCGGACGCATCTTCAATATCATGCGGCTGGTATTTTGGCTTTTCTGTATAAATATATGGATCCATCGATGCCCTTTATGGATTGAAATTGTCAAACTTGGTGCGGGTGGGGAGAATCGAACTCCCATCTCAAGTTTGGAAAACTTGCATACTAACCGCTGTACTACACCCGCAAGCTTTTACTATTGTAGCAGAAAGATGTTATAATGTGAATACGCCCTGATAGCTCAGTTGGATAGAGCAGAGGACTTCTAAGCCTAAGGTCGTAGGTTCGAATCCTACTCGGGGCGCCATTTCATATAACTAATGGGGATATATGGATGCGAACAAAAAGCCGCAAATGACGCGGGAAATGATGATTAGATTATCTGGCTCCTTAAGAAGATCAATTGATGGTTTTAAAGCGTATGGAGATACGGGCAGAATGCTAACCGCTAATCGTGGTGTGAATTCGGAGCGCCGATATATTAAAGGATACGGATCTTCGATATCTGCCAATAATTATGACAATCGAAGACGATTTGGTGCGGAAATAAGTGTAGCACCTCGGTCGAGGGGTGCTAACAATAATCCTGATGACGCTGGTCTGTCTGGCGGGAATCGACGAGTCAATGGTCTACAAAATAACAATGTTCCGTCAGGTGCGAATAACTCTCGCCAATCTTTCAATGCTAATCGAGCTACTTTTCGTGAACCACCTTCTCGCGGATATAATCCGTTTGGATAAATAAAAAATCCTCACTTCAATGTGAGGTTATTTTTTGGAGGGCCAGGAGGGGCTCGAACCCTCGACACCCTGCTTAAGAGGCAGGTGCTCTAACCAGCTGAGCTACTGGCCCACGATTTCATTATACAACAATTAATAAAAATGTCTACCGTTTTATTGAAAATAATCTATCGGTGTGAATAAATTGTCGTAAAACTTGGGGCGAATGATGGGGTTCGAACCCACGGCCTCCGGAGCCACAATCCAGCGCTCTAACCAAACTGAGCTACATCCGCCATGATCCAAGCTTTTCAAATTATAGCACATACTATATCTGTACTCAAGATGGTAAAATTGCTATACTTAATGACAATGAGAGAATTAAATGGCTCAGAATTAGCTGGATTTATCAAGGAGCGCCAGGCGAAACAGGTGCGAGCTTTAAGGCAGGCTTGGCATATTAATCCTCGTTTGGCAATTGTTACTGATGTCGAAAATCCAGTCATTGAAACGTATATGCGTTTGAAGCAGAGGTATGGCGCTGATATTTTGATTGACGTGGAGATTCATCGAGTCCCTGCGGGCGGCGCTTTGGAGGTGATTCAAGAATTGAACAATCGAGACGACGTTCAAGGAATAATTCTGCAATTGCCGATTAGTAATTCTGATCAGACTGAGGAACTACTCGAGAGTATTCGAGAAGATAAAGATGTTGATGGTTTGCGCAAGAGGGCGATTTTTCAGGCGGCTACGCCAACGGCTATTGGTTGGCTACTGGCTGGATATGGCGTTGATTTGAAGGGTAAGAAAGTCGCAATTGTCGGGCGAGGTCGCTTGGTTGGTGCGCCTCTTGAGAAAATGTGGCTGAAGTCTGGCGTTGATGTGACGGTTTTTGAAAAAGGTGACGATTTATCTCAATTGATAAATTACGATATTATCGTGTCGGCAACTGGAGTTCCAGAGCTGATTAAAAGCCAGATGATTAAGACTAAGGCGGTCGTTGTTGACGCGGGAACTGCTTCGGAAAATGGAAAAATTGTTGGCGACGTATCTGAAGAAGTGCGTCAGCGTAATGATGTAATTATTACACCAAAAAAAGGCGGAGTTGGTCCATTAACGGTTTCTGCGCTGTTTGATAACGTAATTACGGCTTGTCTAAAAATTGCGAATCAATCAAAAAGTTAAGCAGTTTTTATGGCAGCTTTGACCTGCTCGACGACTTGGCGTGGCGTGAGATTAGCTTTTACGATATAGCTATGAATTCCTAATTTCTTCAAATCGTGCGGAGCTTCTTCTTCGCCGAGATTAGTGAGGACGATAACGGGAATAGTTTTTCCCCAATCTTTAGACCTAATTCGTTTCAAAGCCTCCGCGCCGTCCATTTCCGGCATTTGTAAATCTAGCAAAATAATGTCTGGCTGAAACTTCTCGACTACTTCTATGCCAATTTGTCCGTTGGCGGCCAAGCGAACGTCAAATCCGTCCGACTCGAACTTCATTCGGTACATCTGGCTGATGGTTGGGTCGTCTTCAATGATAGCGATTTTTATCATGCTTTAAGTATATCACATAAATTATGTTATAATTTTTGGCATGGAAAAATTTAGAGGCGAACAGTATATTACAGAAACAGGTGATTTTCTTAATGGAATTGATCATGAAGCTAATGAAAAATTAAACGAGGAAATTGCGGATCTTAGAAGTGAGGAGTGTAGGGTTAAAATTGGAGAAAAGACTGATTTTGCATATAATAATCCGGATAAAATTCAGGACATATACAATTATCTGGAGCAAGGCGGGGCGGAATTAAAGGATGTTCGTAAAGATATTATTCATAAAAATTTAGCCACCGCGGCAATTGCGAATGTTCTAGAAAAGATTCCTTTTGTGAGAGAAAATAAATGGGGTAATGATATAGATTCATATCTGGAGGTTTCTCGTGATAAATTTCTATACGGTAAAGATCAAACTGATTCGAAGCCGTGGCACAATCAGCGAGGTTCCGCACTGACGTTTTTAACAATTTCTGAAGCTGAGGGCTTAAGTGTTTTTGGTAAAAATGGCGAAATATTGTCAGAAGGTAAATATCCAACTATGAGTGGTCCGCTGGATGAGTCGGTATTTGATGAGAAGATTAATGGTTTGCCGCTGACGGAAGTTATGATTCAAGATAAAGTCAACAACGGTGTGGATAAATCGACGGCTATTGAAGAAGTAGAGAAGAGAATTAGTGAAGTCCGAGAATTCATCCAGGCGCCGGTGACGGAGAAGTTTTCTAACGTCATTCGGCATTGTGCGGATTCGCTTGGTATTCGTGAGCGAGTGGAAACAGTGAACGGTTTGTCGATTGATCATTTGAAGAAAGTGGCAGAAAAAGATAATCGTTCGATTGACGATATGTTGGTGATGAGTTTTGGTTGCGGAACAGGACTGGCGACTTTGAAGATGCTGAAAAAACTTAAGGATGAAACGGGTGAGGCGCCGACGGTAATTCTGCTGGACCAAGATACGTTGTCTCTAGCGGCAGCACAAAGTTTGGCGAAGAAATGGAATTTGGAAGATAAGATTGAAGTTCATTGTGAGCGATTATTCAGCAAGCTTGGCAAGCCTCTGAGTTTGGAGGGAGTTTTGGGCAATCGTAAACTGGATATTGCGGAAGATTCTGGCTTGCGAGAATATTTGCCAGACGGTGTTTATAAGCAATTGACACGAGAATCATTGAAGTTTTTACGAACTGGTGGACTAATGATCACTGGCAATATGAACGTAAATCGCCCACAAAAAGAATTTTTGCATGGACTAATGGGGTGGGTTCCAAAGGTTAGGATGCGCTCAATTAAAGAAGGTTTTAAATTGCTCCAAAAATCTGGCATACCAAAAGAATCTATTGAAGCTACAGTTACTGCGAGCGGCGTTTACACAGTTTTTGCGATTGAAACGTAGAATAAAATGCTATAATAAGCATTAGTATGATGATACGAGCATTAGTGCTAGGATTGGTTGCGTTGATGGCGCTAATTTTGGGCGTGCTCGTACTCAAAAAGTCGAAGCATCGTCATGATGCAAAGTATTGGTTTTTTCTGGTTTGTTTATGTTTGGCTGTGTGGTCGGCTGGACTTGAAGTGTTTTCTCTGGCGGACAGGGAAGTAACATTGGACACTGCGTCCAGGTGGTTTTATGTAGCTTCGGCTGTTTTTTGTCCTGCGTTGGCTATTTTCACTACAAAGTCGTTTCTTCCATCGACAAAATCAACGAAAAGTTTTATCTGCGCGTCTAGTATATTGATAACGATTTTTTCGCTATATATTATTTTGGTTCCTGAGTTTATTGTCAATACATCAGAAATTGTCACGCCAGTAGATTTTTCTCGAATTCCGATTCATGCAGTCAACTATGTTATTTTTGCAACTTTTTTCTCGGTATTCTTCTTAATCTCTATGTGTTTTGGTTATATAGCGTGGCGCAAATCAGATCCTGTTCGACGCAAGCAAGTCGCGATTTACATGATTGGCCTGTTGATATGTAGCATTCCTGGCTTTGTAGTGGATCTGTTTCTTCCGGCGCTTGGTGATTATCGATATATATGGATTGGTCCAATTGCTACGATTATTTTCTTATTTGCAATTATGTATAGCATCGTCAGGTACCGATTGATGGACGTAAAAATGGCGGTGGCTCGAAGCGTTTCGTATATGTTGCTATTAATCGCACTAGCTGTCGTTTACGTGATTTCTGCATATGTCATTTCAATTTTGGTTTTCCAACGCAGCCTGACGGTTGATAGTCACGTAAATCTTATGAATATGATTTTGGCTATGGTTTTGGCTGTCGTATATCAACCAGTGAAGAAAATCTTTGATAAATTTACTGATAGAGTTTTTTATTACGGAGAGTATGACGCTGATACGTTTACGCGTGAGATTAGTAAAATATTAACCTATACGGCGGATCTGCAATTGCTAACTCGACGTGTTGGCAATTATATAGCAACTTCTCTTAAGGCGGAAAAAGTGGCGTTTTGTATTCCGGAAAAAGGAATATATGGTCGAGCGGGTCGGCGACGAATATCTGTTGTCGAGGAAGATGTTCGCAGGATTATGGATTACTATTATAAGAATTGCAGTTTTCCGGAAGTTATTTTGGCAAATCAAGTAAAAGATCCAGAGCTGAAGAAACTTTTGGATATTCATCGCACGAAAATTGTTATGCCGCTGCTGCATCAAAATCAAGAAACGGGAATTCTATTTCTGGGCGAGCATAAGAGTTTGGGGTATAGTTCTCGCGATATTGAAATGCTGGAATCGATTGCTGGGGAACTGGCGGTGTCGATTCGAAATTCTTTGTCATTGGAAGAGATTAATGAGTTGAATAAGAGTTTGCAGCGTAAAATTGACGAGGCGACGAAAGAATTGAGGTTTAGTAATCGACAGCTTCAGCGACTAGACGAGGCGAAGAACGAATTTATTTCTATGGCTTCACATCAGTTAAGGACACCGTTGACTAGTATTAAAGGTTATCTGGATATGATGCTGGAGGGCGATCTGGGGAAGATTACGCCGACGCAACGTGCGGTTCTTAGAGAGGCGTTTTCTTCGAGTGAGCGTATGGTGAGGCTAATAAACGACTTTCTTAATGTTTCTAGGCTTCAGACTGGTAAATTTAACATTGATAAACAGGAGACAGACGTTGCTCAAATTCTTCGGGATGAAGTTGCGTTGCTTAAAGTTGTGGCTGATCAGAGGTCTGTTGAAATGGACCTAAAGATTGATAGAAAAGTTCCACTGATTACAGCCGACTCTGAGAAGATTCGTCAAGTTATGCTGAATATGATCGACAATGCTATTTACTATTCAAATCCGCACAAAAAGGTAATAATTTCTCTGAAAAATAGTAATGGCGCGATTGAATTTACGGTGAAAGACTCGGGAATTGGTGTGCCAAAATCAGAGCAAGCAAATCTGTTTGGCAAATTCTTCCGCGGCACAAATGCCAGAAAAAAGCGGCCAGACGGCACTGGCGTTGGCTTATTTTTGGCGAGGAAAGTTATTTTATCGCACGACGGCGAAATGATCTTTGAATCAGAAGAAGGAAAAGGCAGTACCTTTGGATTTAATCTGCCAGTTCGTTAACGAAATAAACTCAGTATTCCAGAAACAACGATAATTAAGACAACTACAACGAGTCCCGCCATACCAATGGTGCGAATGAGCTTTTTCCGATCGAAAAACCATTGAGATAATTTGGAGCGATTCGTTGCTGTAATCCTTGTTACCTTTGGTCGCTGAGATGTCGCGTCCATTCCAGAATATTTTTTATTGCGCTTTTTCTTCTGCTTTGTCATGGAAATATTATACATTAATAGATAACGGCGGAGAAGTGGCTGATTTGCTATAGACAATTCGACAATAATTTGTTATGATATCTGAAGTCGTGGCCTTATCGTCTAACGGTTAGGACACCAGGTTTTCATCCTGGCAATCCGGGTTCGATTCCCGGTAAGGTCACCATCAAAGGACTTATCGTCCATCTGGACACGAAACAGCTCGTTTACCTCTGGTAGCGGGCTATTTTTGTGAGTTCCAAACTTTATTTCATCGTAAGTTGGAATTTTATTGAAGGTGGCAGCGAAAAAGGTGGCTTTTCGCAGTGTATTACAGAGGTCAAGTAGTAGTTCGGGCGGGTGTTCCAAAATATATTTGGCGTAGTGTTGACAATTAAAACACTGACGCACCTGGCCAGACTCACATCTAGTCTGAGTGTTTGGCTCTAATCTTAAGACCTAACATGTGGTAAAATACGTGTATTATGTATGCTAGAGATATTGATATACCGTTTTACGATATAACTAAAAAACTTCGTCTCATAAAACCCGATCCAAAATATGCTCCTGTAACTATACAATGGATTAGCAAAGATGAAGTTACGAAGTATCTTGGAGCTGATTTTTCAAAAATGACAGTAGAAGACGAAGTTAAGCACCTCGAAAATATGGTTGATGACGATGACCGTTATAGCTGGATGATTGAGTTAGACGGTGAAATAGTTGGGAATATAGAGATTAATGAAATCAAAGATCTTAGTCAAAAATACGGTGTAAAGACTGGTGCATTCTGTACACTGATTGGGGACCCTAGTAATTGGGGGCAGGGTCTTGGTAGCTCCGCAAAGAAAGCTGCATCAAATTGGGCATTTTCCGAAGGAGGATTCGAGATGATTGAGGCAAAGGCATATGTACAGAACATCCGAAGTTGGAGTGCTCTTGAAAAGCTAGGATATCATTACGAAGGGATTGAAAGAGGCGATGTAAATGGCACTCCGGTAGAGTGGAAGGTGTATACTCTCAAAAAGAAGAACTGGGATGGAGCTATCTATTACTGACTAACATACTCAAGTGCCGTGATAAGTGTTCCGAAATACAATTCACCTTGAGGCACTAAGTTATTAGCCGCCGCGTCCCGGGTGATTTCTTTGAAATTATCTAGCGAGCGCCATTCGTACGAATCAACCTCGCCATCGACAAAGGTGAAGTTTTCATCGCCACTGAGCTGGTAAAGAAACACATTTACGATGTCTCGTGGGTCTTTCTCGATGATGCGAACAGCTTGCACAAAATGCAGCTCAGATTCATCAATTGTAAGCCCCATTTCCTCTTTAGTCTCTCGTACAGCTGCTTGCACTGGTGTTTCTCCGATATTGATATGCCCGCCTGCCGAAATATGAAACCAGCCTGGCTTATTGGACTTTGTCAATGAACGCTTTTGTAGCAGTATGCTCACCCCGCCTTCGTCAATCTTCCAAAACCACACATGAGCGTTGCTCATGACTAGGCTTTTATCAGAGTTAAATTCTTCTTTGGGCGCGCCTTTGTCGTCTACAGGCGTGCCGTTGTTATTGTAAATTTGCCATAATTCGTTGTCGTGCATATATGGTATCCTCGCTAGAATCTATTCTAATATCTAGATACCAGTATACGTGATAGACGGGGTTGTCGTCTATTCTTAAGAAGTATGCTAGAATATGCGAATTAATAACCTATTTTTGCGCAAATAACTAATTGCTTATTGTGGTGAGCTTTTTTCATTGTCGCTTCGTAGTTTCTTTGGCAGCGGACTCATCGTCAGTCCGAGACATCATTTCAGAATAGGCTTCAAGTATGTCGCTCTCCTTATATTTCGGTTTATGTGAGCGTTCGATTGCATACCAGATTGTTATGGGTATCAGCAGGACGGTGTTTATGCAATATATCGTAATTGCAGCTTCTATAGACCCAACGATATTTACAAATACTCCAGTATAGAATAAAAAGAAAATAATTACAGTAGTTGATCCGAAAATAAAGAACAAAATTTTTGAGATAATGTATTTATCTATTCCTAGCATAATATTTTATATTCTAGCATTAAGAAAATAGGTAAGCTAGTTTTGATTAACGCAAATCTTGACATTAAATAAGTATTACAAATCTCCTTGGCGCCATTTTTCATCACTGTTATTTCGTGATATAATTTTAAAAATGAGTGATAATATATTTAAACGAACAAAGATATTAGCAACAATTGGGCCAGCAACGTTCAGCCAAGAAAAGGTTTACCAATTGTTGGAAGCCGGCGTTAACGGCATCCGTATGAATTTTAGCCACGGCGCTAATGAGGAGCGAATTGAGCAGATCAATTGGGTGCGCACAGCTAGTAAACAGTTGGGCAAGCCTGTCGCAATCCTACAAGATTTGCAAGGTCCGAAGATTCGCCTGGGCGTTTTGAAAGATAACATGCTGAATGTTAAGGTTGGCGATATGTTGGTCTTGGATTCAGAAATTACTGATCATGACGGCAGCTTCAATTTGCCAGTGCAGTACAATTTGGCGGAGAAGATGAAAGTCGGCGAGCCACTCTACATGTTTGACGGCAAGATCAGGACGGTTGTGCGAGAAATTGTTAGTCCAACTGCAATTCGCGTAGAAGTTCAGAACGACGGTTTTTTGATGAGCCGCAAGGGTTTGAATTTGCCAGACACAGATTTTGGTGGCGACATTCTTACTCAGAAAGATATTAACGATTTGGAATGGGGCGCAAGCCAAGATTTTGATTATGTTGCATTGAGTTTTATCCAAAAAGCTGATGACATTATTGATTTGCGTCGTCGATTGACAGACCTGGGTTCGACAGCCAATATTATTGCCAAGATTGAGACTAAGTCTGCCGTTGATCCAGAGAATTTGGAGGAAATCGTTAAGGCTAGTGACGGTATTATGGTCGCTCGCGGAGACTTGGCGGTGGAAGCTGGCGCGGAAATTGTCCCAGTTGTACAACGTCGAATTATTGCCTTGTGTCGTAAATATTGCAAGCTAGTAATCGTTGCAACACAAATGATGGGTAGTATGGTTGATAATCCAGAGCCAAGTCGCGCTGAAGTAAGCGACGTTGCCAATGCTGTAATTCAAGGCGCTGATGTAGTTATGTTGTCTGATGAGACTGCCAATGGTAAATATCCTGTTGAAACTGTTCGTGCAATGCGCAAGACTATTATCTACACTCAAGAACACAGTGAAGTGATGTTGGTAGAAAAGGCTGAAATGCGTGAAAAAACTGACGCGATTTTAAGCTACACGGCAGCTCAATTGGCAAGGAGAATTAAGGCTAGAGCTATTATTGCGGGAACACGCACTGGCGCTACTGCAATTAACGTTGCCGCATATCGTCCGAACCTACCAATTGTTTGCGTAACCGAAGATGTGAAGACTGCGCAAAAGTTGGCGCTAAGGTACGCTTCTCGTCCATATGTTCGACCAAACGACCCAAATGCAGCAACTAAGCTAGCTGACGAATTGAAACAAGAAGGCTATTTCGGCGCAGACCCAGTTACGGTTGTGCTTGTTAGCGGCCATAATCCAGAGCCAGGAAAAACTGACAATATCCAAGTCAAGACGTTGTCATAAGGAGAATTTGGGTGGGCAGAAAATTTCCGAAGCAAACAATTCGCGATGTTGATCTACGTGGAAAAACTATTCTTCTGCGAGCAGATTATAATGTGCCACTAACAAAGCGTGGTCAGATTTCTGACGATCTAAGAATTCGCGCTTCGCTGCCCACGCTCCGATATTTGCTGGAGCAGAATTGCAAGATTGTTATCATGTCTCATCTGGGGCGACCAAAAGGTAGGGATCTTAAGTTTAGTCTGAAAGTTGTCGCAGATCACCTATCCAAGTTGCTGAGCCGTCCGGTAGAATTGCTGGATGATTGCGTGGGCGAAGCTGTTCATCAAGCCATTCGCCGCGCGCCACGAGGCAGTATTCTTATGTTGGAGAATTTACGCTTTTATGACGAGGAGGAGGCTGACGATTTAACATTTGCCAAGTCAATTCAACGCGCTGTCCGAGCGGATTATTTTGTGCAGGACGGATTTGCGGTCGCACACAGGGCGCACGCCAGCACTCATGCGATTACATTGTGTGTTCCAGGGCTAGCGGGATTACTATTAGAAAAAGAATATGTAACTATCACTGAGGCGATGAATAAGCCAAAACGTCCGTTGGTTGCGGTTATTGGCGGCGCGAAAGTTAGCGATAAAATATTACTGATTAAGCGTCTAATTAAAAAGGCGGATCGGATTTTAATTGGCGGCGCCATGTCAAACACGTTTTTACATTGCCGTGGATTTAATGTCGGCAAGAGTGTGTTTGAGCCAGGAATGGAAAAGGTTGTCGCGGAAATTTATGATTTGGCAGCGGCTAAGGTTGGCGTAGAGAATGTTGACGATTTTTTGGTATTGCCGATTGATATGGCGGTTGCGCCAGAGATTTCTAAGGATTTTCCTCGTCAAGAGGTCAATATTGATAAAATAAAGAACTCAGATATGGCGCTGGATATTGGAAGTCAGACAATTGAGAAATTCACGAAAATACTGGCCGGCGCGAAGATGGTTGTTTGGAATGGTCCGCTGGGCTATGCTGAAATTGATAATTTTGCAATCGGTTCAGCGCGAGTAGCGCTAGCTATTGCCCAGAATAAAGGGGTTGTTTCAATAGTTGGCGGCGGAGATACAGCTGATTTTATATTGAAATGGGACGGACATGACGGCGCCAATTTTACCCATGTTTCCACTGGTGGCGGAGCTAGCATGGCCTTGATGGCTGGTAAAAAATTGCCTGGAATTGAAAGTTTACTAGACGCATACGGTTTGAGGTGATAAACTAAGCATAAGGATTATCTCATGAGAAAAAAGTTAATCATCGGTAACTGGAAAATGAACTTCAATATGCAAGAGGCTAGCTTATATTTGCATAAGCTGATGAACACGCTTCCATCGCATAGAGATGTTGAAGTGGTGCTGGCGCCTACTATTTTGACGCTGCAGAGTTTGAGTTTACAAATTAATCGTCGAATCGCTAAGTTGGCGGCTCAGAATTGCTATTGGCGAGATTCGGGGGCGTACACGGGAGAAATTCCAGCGGCGCATCTTCGTGGAATTGCTGATTATGTATTGATCGGACATTCGGAGCGTCGCTATATTTTCATTGAAAGCGAAAAAGATATTCGACTGAAAGTTCAGGCGGCAATTCGAAATCGTATTCATCCGATTCTGTGTGTTGGTGAAACGATTCAAGAGAAGACTCTTGGCGAAACGAAGGATGTTCTGGCTGATCAGTTGACTAGCGGCCTGGCTAACGTGACGGCGGACGAGCTGGATGAAGTAGTTATTGCATATGAGCCAGTTTGGGCAATCGGTACTGGCGACAGCGCTAAAGCGTCTGATGTAAAAAAAGCTACACAGATGATTCGACGACATATTTCTCATTTGTACGGTAAAAAAGCGGCGGAATCAGTTCGAGTTGTCTATGGTGGAAGTATTACGTCAATAAACGCCGCAGATTATTTAGCAATTGATGAACTTGATGGTTTATTGGTTGGAGCAGCCAGTTTGGATGCATATCAATTTAAGGAGATAATCTCGAAAGCACATAAAGGTTAAAAAATAGGGGGCATATGACAGATATTGATTTTGATGAGTTGGATAGAGCGGTAAGCTCTCTTATGGATAAGCAGCGAGAAAAGGAAGCTCCAGTGGTGGCTAATGAAAATAATAGCGAAGTTTCTGCGTCTGCGCCCGTAGAGGAAAAACCTGTGTCAGGGAACTCTATTAGTACTAGCTTTGCGCCTCCGGTAACTCCATTTACACCTTCGTCTGTTGCTTCTACTCCTTTATCATCGATCTCTCAGCCTGAAGCAAAAAAAGAGCCTTCTAGCGATAATACGATTCCTAAAGAGGTTGATAGTCCTACGAACGAGAAAGTTACTAACGACTCAATAGCTAACAGAGCTCCTGGTGTGGCTGCTAGCGAAGTAAAAAGTACGTCTGTTATAGCAAAGCGTCCAACTGGTCGTTTCATGGATGTTGTTAGACCTTCATCTGTCAGTACTATCCAAAAACCTGCTGCTCCCGCTCCATCTCGAACTGGCACGACGATTCAACCTTCGCCTGATTTGGTGGACGTGATTAGCACAAATAATAGGCATTCTGCGGCAAGGAAAGAAATGTCTGATATAGTTGCTCAATCAGATAGTCCTAGTGATACACCTGATCTTAAAGACGTGCATAATGAATCTACTTTTGCGGAGATTGAAGATGCGTCTGCTGAGGAATTGTCATTGACTGATAAGATAGCGCAATCGTTAGCTGTAAGTAATAACGAAGCTCCTGCTACACCGATGACTACGCCGCTGGAATCTCCGTTTATTGCTAATGTTGAAGTGGAGAAGCGGCCGCTCGGCTCTGTTAATCAGGTCATGACTAATTCTGAGATGAATAGCGATGAAGATGCGTCTATGCCTGCTGATTCTGAGGATGTAAAATTGGAACATCAATATAATACCAATTTATCTAATTACAGCATGAGCGAAAACTCTTTGAGCGATGCACCCGATTCACCAATGGATTTGAGTCCAGAAATTATAGCAATTGAGGAGGCTGGCGTTCCTGAAGATTCAGACGATAAAATGTCCACTGACATTGACAGCTCTTTGATTGAGTCTTCCGAATTATCCGAAAAAGAAACTATGGATTCTGAGCCAGCGCCGATGTTTGCCGCCGTATCTACAGAAGTAAAGCCTTCAGCCGACAAAGAAAAGAAAAAATCTGGATTATTAATAGCGTTGCTTATTGTTCTATTTTTGGCAATTGGTATGGCTGGCGGCGCTGTTTCGTACTTTTTGCTGATAAAATAGATATATGTCTAATTTTACTGACGGATTAAATAGCGAGCAGGCTCGAGCGGTGACGCACGTTGATGGGCCACTGTTGATTTTGGCTGGAGCTGGATCTGGAAAGACTAAAACTCTAACCCATAGAATCGCTTATTTGATTGGCGAGTTGAAGATATTTCCTAGTCGAATATTAGCTGTTACATTTACCAATAAAGCCGCAAAGGAAATGCGTCAGCGATTGGCTCAAATATTGGGTGAAGATTCTGAAAATCGGCAATTTATGCCGTGGATGGGAACTTTTCATAGTATTTGCGTGCGAATGTTGCGGATGGATGGTGAAAATATTGACCTGAACAAGCGATTCTTGATTTACGATACCGACGATCAAATAAGCTTGATTAAGCAGATTATGAAGGCTCGCGGCTTGACGGATAAAGATATTAAACCTCGAGCTGTACTTTCGGCTATTTCGAATGCTAAAAATGAAATGCGAAATGCTGAGGATTTTTCGGCTTCGACTCGTGGTCCAAGAGAGCAGAAAATAGCCGAACTGTTTTTTGCTTATGAAAAAGCTCTGAAAGATGCTTCGGCGTTGGATTTTGACGATTTATTGATAAAAACTGTGGAATTATTGAGAAATAAGCCAGACATTCGTCATAAATGGCAGCAGCAATTCGAACATATTCTGATTGACGAGTATCAGGACACGAATGCGGTGCAATATGCGTTAATTAAGCTGCTGGTTAATTCGCGTCGCAATTTATGTGTGGTTGGCGATGACGCCCAGTCGATTTATAGTTTTCGCGGGGCTGATTATACTAATATTCTCAATTTTGAGCGTGATTTTCCGGGAACGACGGTGGTCAAGCTGGAGCAAAATTATCGTTCGACTGGCGCGATTTTGAATATGGCAAATGCGCTGATTAGTCATAATATTCATAGAACTGATAAAAATTTATGGACAGCGAATGGCGACGGTGTTGAGCCAAAATTATGGCAATTATACAATGAGTCCGAGGAGGCCTTGGCGATTGCGAATGAGATTCAGGCGCAAATTGCGAACGGTCGTCAATACGGCGACGTGGCGGTGTTGTACCGAACGAATGCGCAAAGCTACGTAATTGAGCGAGCCTTGCGTCAGAGTTATATTCCGTATAAAATCGTCGGCGGTCTGCGATTTTTGGATCGAGCGGTCGTTAAGGATTTATTGGCATATCTGCGATTGTTATATCAGCCGAGTGATCGAGTTAGTTTTTTGCGAATTGTGAATACACCAAAACGTGGCGTTGGCGCGGTGAGTATCTCTAAGTTTTTGGACTGGAATGACGCGTCAGGGGAAGATATAATTAGCGGGTTACTGGCAGTTGAGGAGGCGGATACTTTGACGGCGCGCGCAAAACGTCCGTTGCTAGAGTTTGGTCAAAAATTGCACGATTTACAGCAGGAAATTGATGGATCTCCAGCCGAATTGATTGAAAAAATCATGAAAATTACTGGCTATGAAGATTTTATAAACGACGGAACGCCACAAGCTGAGGAGCGAATGGAAAATATCGGCGTGCTTTTGTCGGAGGCGAAGGCTTATGTTGACGTGGCGACATTTTTGGAAGAGATGGCTTTGATGTCTTCGACGGATACAGCTGCCGATCAACAAGTAACGCTCATGACGCTTCATGCGGCTAAAGGTTTGGAGTTTCCGGTGGTTTTTCTGGCGGGACTGGAAGAGGGGATTTTGCCGCACGCAAGAGTGTTTGATAGTGGCAACGCTGATGACGTCGAAGAAGAGCGTAGGTTGTGCTACGTTGGCGTAACTCGGGCTAGGGAAGAATTGTTCGTTAGTTGTGCTAGTTCTCGGACGCAATTAGCCCGAGCCAACAAACGACTAGTCAAAGTACCTAGTCCCGGTCCAATTTCCAGCACAACATCATCACCCGTCAATTCGGCCGCTTCAGCAATATCCGCCAAAATCTCCGGATCTTTCAGCCAATGCTGTCCAAGCGATTTTTTTGGTCCACGAGAAGAAGCCATTAACGTCCGTCTCCATTAGTCCAGTCAGTCGCCAAGTCGAATCCGTGCGGATGCTTGGCTGCAAATCCGCCAGTGTCATAAACCTTTCCAGGACCCATACTTGTCTCAACCACCGAGCATCGCGGATAATTACCATAATTAGCCGCCACCAAAATATAGCCATCTTTATCAACCTTCGCGCCATCCGTCCGCACCGTATAAGTACCGCCGCTACCACAAGCTTTTATCACAATATTCATCGGCAAATCATAATACGTCTCGCGATGCGCTACGCCCTTAGAGTCGGTAAATATCTGCGCGCCCTTACTTTTCGTCAATGGATTTTTAGGCTTCGTGCCAATTATTTCAATCTGCTTCTTTGGCTCTTTCGTTACAACACTAGCAACTTCCTTACGACTAATCTCGCGCTCAT
>SDRQ01000035.1 GCA_007845355.1 TM7 phylum sp. oral taxon 352 | reverse complement strand
CGGATCAGACAAATATCGCTCGTCAATTTCCTGCTCATAAACACCAATTCGAACCTGCGGATCAAGGAAAATATCGCCAGAATAAAGAACAGGACCACCGTCAAAACTCTTGCCCGACGCCAAAATCATCCGAATCAACGTAGTCTTACCAGCGCCATTGCGACCTCTAATTTCAATCGCTTCACCTTCACGCAAATCAATATTCACATCCTCAAACAATATCCGCTCACCAATCCCAACCGCCACATTTTCCGCTCGAACCAACACGTGCTGACTGCGACTGGAAGCGTCTTTCATACTCAGACGAATATTACGCGACTTGAATTTTCCGTAACGCTCGGCCGATTTATAGTCCAATTGACTAGCAGATTCTTTGTCGATCCAAAACGTCGGCTTTTCCATTTCCAACAATTCCTCCAGCTCCGCTCGCGCCTCATTTTCCAAGCGCTTAAACTTCTGAATCGTGCCAGGATTTCGCGATTTTTCCTTAAGCCGCTGATAGTCCAAAACTTTTTGCTTCAGGTTAACAATCCGCTTCTCAATCTGCTCAAAATTGTTCATTCCAGCCGTCGTCGCTTGCGCATTCTGCTTCAAATACGCGTCGTAATTTCCGCGGTAGCTCACGGCTTGTCCGTCCTTAATCTCAACTATTCGATCAACTTGCCCAAGCACATCGCGATCATGCGTAATGATTAGCATCGCTTGATGTGGCTGCGAATTCATCCAATCAATAAACTGCTGTTTCGCCACATAATCCATGTGGTTTGTCGGCTCGTCAATCAGTGCCAAATGCGCCTCCGAGTGCATAATTTTAACAATCTCAACTAATCTTTTTTGCCCGCCAGACAGGGAAGAAATCCTCCGATCACCAAAACCGTCTAATTGAAAATTGCTCAGCTCTCGCTCAATTTTTTCTTCAACTTGATAAAATCCTTTTTGATCAAATCGCTCCAAAGCTTGTGTATATTCTTCAATTTTTCGCATATTGTCACCCATAGTCAGCGGATATTCATCGATAATTTTCTTTAGCTTGGAATATTCCGGAAGTCCACTAAGAATGTACGCCATGACCGTTTGCTCGCCCAAACCGTGATGCTCCTGAGCTGTAGTTGCTATTGTAATGCCACGGCGAAAAATAACCTCACCAGTATAATCGTTATCTGTGCCCGCCAATATTCCAAAAAGCGTCGACTTGCCAACACCGTTACGACCAACCACGCCGACTTTCTCGCCATCGTCCACACTAAACTTGACGTCTTTCATTAACGTCTTATCGCCAAAACTTTTTTCAGTAATGTGAATATCGGCTATCATGCTTGAGATATTGTAACATAAGTCATATTTCAGCCGCACCAAACTAGCCTAAATATACTGTCGCGTTAAGTTTTGTTATAATATAATCCATGTCAAAGCCAAAAGCTAAAAAACCAGCCACACAGAATATTGTCAATCGTCGCGCACGGTTTGATTATGAACTTGGCGAAGAAATCGTTGCCGGCTTAGTTTTAACTGGAATGGAAGTGCGAGCCGCCAGAGAAGGCCACGTCCAGCTTAAAGGTTCATTTGTTAGCTTAAGGAACGGCGAATTGTGGCTAAATAACGCCAGCTTTTCACTGCGATTAAACGTTCGCGGAGAAGCAAATAGTCGTTCAGTCGACACTTCGGCGCGGAAATTATTGGTAAGTAAAAAGCAATTGTCCAATTTTACAGAAGCCAAAAAACAGGGAATGACAATTGTCCCGACCAAATTGTTGACCAACGGAAAATTCATTAAAGTTGTAATCGCGCTCGGAAAAGGTAAGAAAAATTACGACAAGCGCCAAACCATCAAACGCCGCGACCAAGACAGGGAAACTAAAAGACTCATCTCTAATAGATAGCCGCACCGATTACAAAATCAGCCTGAGATTTATTGATTTTCGCGCGCGTCGACTAGCTTTTGATAGAGCCTTTCGAGCTTCTTCACTTGACTGCGCTCCGTAAACTTGTTGGCTAATTTTTTACTTTCAGCGCTAAATTCTGTTTGTTTTTTCGGACTTTTTAGAATTGCAATTACTTTTTCCGCTACGCTTTCTGGATTATTCTCTGCAAAATAGCCATTAACTCCGTCCTTCACAACCTCTGAAACTTCCTTGTCAATAATAACAATAGGCTTTCCGGCGTGAGCAGCCTCGTGAAGAACCCAGCCTTGCGTATCTTTAAGCGAAGGAAAAGTAAATACGTTCATCACTTTATACGCCACGCCCAAATCTTCTCGTGGCATGGCGCCCGTAAAGATAATCCTATCCGCAAAATCCGTCTCAGCCGCCATTTTTTCCATTGTCGGTGAAATTGAACGGACAAGATTTGCTGGAAGTTGCCAAGCTTTATCGCCCGCGTAGTGGCGTAACGAAATGGAATAAAGACATAATTGAGCGTGTTATTACTATTTTATACAGCAAGGCGGATGCGGTGATTGCCCTGTCGCGTAAAAGCCGCGATCAATTGGAATCTTGGCAGACTGAAGATTACGCGTACGACGTTACTTTAATGCCAAACGGC
>SDRQ01000034.1 GCA_007845355.1 TM7 phylum sp. oral taxon 352 | reverse complement strand
GCTACAGAAGAATTGAAGCAGAGCGAATTGGAATATATGCGTCTTAAGTTTGCTGATAAAATCGAAGCAGCAAAACAGGATCCAAAAAAGCAGGCTGAGTTAGCAGCGGAAATGGGTCAAGCGGCGTTTGCAAGTATGCAAGAAACCTCAAGAACAACGACAGATAAGTATGACAGCATGCTCGATGATCGTGGTAAATTTAAGAAAGCTGCCGCTAAAGTTGGTAAATGGTTTAATAAGGGTGGTAGGATTGCTCAGTTGTTGAAGTTGGGCGGTACTGGTTTTGTGGGCGGTGCTATAGTAGGGTCTGTTGCTGCATGGCCTATTACGACGGCTGTCGGTATTGTAACGGAATTAGGAGTTGCTGGAGCAACAAAGCAAGCTGTTCTGGAAGAGCGTCGTGGCGAAGATCGCATAGCTGAAGCTCGTCTTGAAACTATAGATACTTCATTTAAGGATACTGTGGCTAACATGAAAATTGACGATGTTATGGAGCATGCAGTCAATGTATCAGTTGACAATCTTAAGGACGTGAGTATAGAGAGGCAGGATGCCCTGCGTAAGAAGGTGCGATCGTCATTAGGTAAGTATGGTGTTGGTTTTGCCTTGGGTGGTTTTGCTGGTAAATTTGTTGGCGACTGGGCTAACTCTGCACACGCTACTGGGCCTGAGAGTAGCGCTGATACACCTGCACAATCTGGTGGTGATCAAATACCACAGTCTGGCGACAAACCTCCTATAGATAACTCTGCTACCGAAACTGGCGTATCGATAATGCAACTTGATAGTAAAATGGATGCCGGTCTCATATACACCCAAACTCGACAAGTCCTCACTGGAAAAGAAACAAAGTTCGAATTATATGATAAGTTATTTCACGACGGCACTTCTCTGTTAATAAAAAACCTGCCAAATATCATCAATGGGAGTCTTCAGCCAACACCACAGGACGACTCTCAGGCTTCATACTGTCAATTATTAAACAAGGACAATTCATGGCTCGATACGGAGCGTATGACCGCCGCCGAGGCTGAAGCTCACGTCCGCGCACACCTCGGGTTTCCGCGTAGTCGAATGACAATTGACGATCGAGACATCATCATCACGAAATCTCATTGCGACAAAACTCCGGGTTCTCATCTTGATAAAAAATTTGCCGACGGCAACTATTTAATTATCGACGAGCTCATCGCACCCAGCGGAAAAACAATGACCGCTGAAGATTACCTAAGAGGCTACAAATAAAAAATAACCCCACATAAGGGGTTATTTTATCATCCGTATAAAATTACGCTTGGACTGAACCTAAAATAGCATCTTTATTCGCTATAATTTCCTTTTTCAAGTCAGCCATCACTGCAGCCACAACGTCACGATAATCTGGTCGATTGACCTCTAGCCACTTAGTAGCTGCAAATTCATCCTTCAGACGCGGATCGTCAACTGGCAAGCCTGAAGCTTGTGACATTTTCTGCAACATTGGTTCCTGTTGATAATTAGGCGCATGTTTTGTCAGAAAATCATCCACAGCACCTGGAGTTTTATCGATAATTCCCGCGAATTCCTCCAGCTGAGCATCGCTCATTCCCTGGCTTAATCGTTCGCCAACTCGAAGCTCCAATTCACTATAAATATGCTGTAACAACGATTTTTGCTGATCTTCCGGCAACTGGTTCAGCCCCAATTCTTTAAGAAATTCTTCATTCAGTTGGAACATAGTCCTCCTTTTCTTTCGTCTATATGATTAAGTTAAATTATACCAGTAACTGTTTAATATTACTATCCACGCATCATATTCAGCGCGTCATTGTATAATTTTTGTAGCTCAATCATAGTCTCATTCATCGAGGTTTGAACAATTTCCGTTAAATTAACGCCATTATTTGCGCACCAGTTCAATACTGCAGAAACATCGTCGCCATCCAGTAATTTCATAAACTCATCCAGCTTCGCTTCGCCAACAGCCAGCAAGAGCTTCCTTGTAATCTTATCCTGTACACTGTTAGCGACGTCTTCCCTCATCTGTTCTTTTTTATCCGCAGGCAATGATCCAAAACCAGCTTGCTTTAAGAATTCGTCAGTAATTTCAAACATTTTTTATCTCCTTGTTTATTTTATATTTTATCTATTACGCGTATTTATTCAATACCTTCAATACGTCCGCAGTAACACTAGATCCGTCAACTTCCATCCATGTTCCGCCAGGGCCATCAAACCACTGTACGGTATGACCGTCAGCTATTGCCTTGTCAGCCAGGTTGTGAAGTTGATCCATTGCGTTTGCGTCACCGAACTTCTCAGCAGCCCAGTCCCAAGGATAGTCGTAAGAATTGAAGTTTGATGTATCTGGATTAATATTATTTACGATTGTTTCGGTAGCAGAGTTATCTATAGGAGGTTTGTCGCCAGACTGTGGTATTTGATCACCACCAGATTGTGCAGGTGTATCAGCGCTACTCTCAGGCCCAGTAGCGTGTGCAGAGTTAGCCCAGTCGCCAACAAATTTACCAGCAAAACCACCCAAGGCAAAACCAACACCATACTTACCTAATGACGATCGCAC
>SDRQ01000033.1 GCA_007845355.1 TM7 phylum sp. oral taxon 352 | reverse complement strand
AAAAAGAAGCATAATTTTATTACGAGGCTAATTCAGTGGACGTTCGACGGACTTTATAATACAGTTTGCCAAGTCATTCCGGACCGAAAATGGGCACGTAAAGTTGCTCCGCTTTGTATTACGTTGTTTTTCTTTATCGTTGCGCAGTATTGGCTGGGGCTTTTGCCGATCGTTGGTCCAATTACTATCGGTGAACATCACACTCCTCTGTTTCGCGGTGGCGTGGCGGATCTTAATATGACTTTCGGTCTGGCGATTGTAACGATTGTCGCGGCTCAGGTTTACGCGTTTAAGTATTTGGGCTTTAAGGGTAATTTGGGGCGATATTTCATCAACCCGCTGCGTGATCCAATTATGTCATTTGTTGGCATTCTGGAATTGGTGGCTGAGTTCTCGCGAATGCTGGGACTAAGTTTCCGTCTGTTTGGTAACGTTTTGGCTGGCGAAATTCTCTTGGCGATTATCGCTTATATGACGAAGTTTTTGTCGCCCGTAGCTCTGCAACCATTCTACTTCTTTGAGTTATTTATCGGCGGTATTCAGGCATATATTTTCTTTATGCTATCAACTGTGTTTATTTCCCTGGGGCTGGCTCACCATGATTCACACGAGCCAATTGATGATGTTCACTCCTCTGTTGAAACTAATAAATTAGCAACATCAGAGAGTGATTAAATTAGGTAATAATTAATTAAAAGGAGAATATTAACCATGGAAGCATTAGCATTCACACTTACCTACGCAATCCCAGCAGCATTTGCAGCAACTGGCGCCGCAGTCATTGGCGCATCAGCTATGAACGCCGCTGGTCGTAACCCAGAAAAAATCAACGACCTACGCACAATGATGGTTTTGGGTATTTCATTCATCGACGCTATTGCTATTATCGGTTTCGTCGCAGCAATCGTCGGCAAAGTTATGTAGTTTTCGGGAGTAAATTGTGGAGAAAATATTAACACAATTTGCCAATTCTGGCGCATCGGAAAAAGCTGGTTTGTTTGATTCGCTAGGTATTGATTGGGCGCTGTTGGCGTTTCAGACGGTAGCATTTTTAATCTTGCTATTTGTTCTTCACAAGTTTGTCTATCCGCCAATGATGGAAATGCTCGTCAAGCGAGAAAAAGACCTGAAGGCAGCTGACGCGGCAGCAAAATCTGCCAAGGAAAATGCCGACCGAGCTGAAGAAATGACCGCCGAAATGATGCGAAAAGCGCGAGCGCAAGCTAGCGACATCGTGGCGTCTGCTCGAGAAGAAGCGACCGAAGTCGTTGAAGAAGCGGCTAAAAAAGCGACTGCCAAATCTGAAGCTTTGATTAAAGAAGCGCATAATACGATTGCTCAAGAAATTGAAAACGCTAAGAAAGACCTACACAATTCGACATTAGAGTTGGTGGCTGAGGCGACTGGCAAGGTTTTGGGCGAGAAAATTGATGCAAAGAAAGATACAAAGCTGATTTCGGAAGCGCTTGAGGAGGCTGAATAGATGAGATTAGTGTCCAGGAAAAAGTTGGCAAAGTACGCAGCTGAACAAATTTTAGCTGGCAATGACGCGGTGTTGGAAGAAATTGCTGGTCTTTTGATTTACGAAAAGCACGAACGTGAAGTTGATTTGTTGGTGCGAGATATCGAGGCTGAATTGGCCGAGCGTGGTGAAATTGTAGCGTCGGTCGAGAGTGCGAGAGCGCTTGATGACAGTACAAGGCGTAAAATAGAACAATTTCTGGCGGCTGCGGCGAGCGATAAAAATAGCAAGCCAAAAGTGTCGCTAAGAGAATCAATTGACCCGACGTTAATTGGCGGATTTAAGCTACAAACGCCGACCGCAACACTGGACGCAACGGTTTCGAAGAAGTTAAACGACTTGCGGGCGAAGAAAATCTAGGAGGAAAAATGAGCAAGATTGATGTGACAGAATTAGCCAAAAGCCTGCGGGAAAAAATCGCGCAGCTGGAGGCGACGGAAGGTTTGGAAGATGCTGGCGTGGTTATTCGCGTTGGTGACGGCGTGGCTTGGGTGCACGGCTTAAGTAGTGCTGGCTATAGTGAAGTGCTGGAAATTGAAACTGATGGCGGCACGGTTGAGGCGTTTGCTCTGAACTTGATGGAAGATGAAATTGGTGCGGTGATTCTTGGCGGTGAAGATAAGGTCAAGGCTGGCGCTAGCGTTCGTCGTAAAGGTTCGGTGCTAGACGTTCCTGTCGGCGAAGAGCTGTTGGGGCGAGTGGTTGATCCGCTAGGTCGACCTCTTGACGATGGTCCAGCGATTAAAACGAAGAAACGTGGTTTAATTGAGCGCCCTGCTATTGGCGTGATGGGTCGTAAGTCGGTTCATGAACCCCTGATGACTGGCATTATGTCGATTGACGCGATGTTCCCAATCGGTCGTGGTCAGCGTGAGCTTATTATCGGCGACCGTCAAACTGGTAAGACGGCAATTGCTATCGATACGATGATCAACCAGGCTCGTCAAAAAACCGGCGTGGTAAACGTTTATGTGGCGATTGGTCAGAAATTGTCGAAGATTGCTCGATTGGTCGACCGATTGAAAGAAGAAGGCGTGATGGATCAGACGATTATCGTC
>SDRQ01000032.1 GCA_007845355.1 TM7 phylum sp. oral taxon 352 | reverse complement strand
GTCAACATCGCCACGCCGCGCGCTTCCGCCACAGAAATCGCCGTCGTAACATTGCGCGCAAAAAATAGCTTTTCAATCGACATAACATCAGGATTTGTTTCGGCAATAATTTCTGTCAGGCTATCGAAAATATCTTCAAGCCTTTCGTCAATTGGCGTATGTGCCGGCGTCGTCACAACTCCCGCCGTGACCATCTTGAACTTGCCACGAGAAAAATCAATCACACCAAACCCTAAAATCCCCGTTCCCGGGTCAATCCCGATAATTCTCATATCTTTATTATAGCAATTATTTACCGCTTGCGGATTTAATGCTTTCGCGGATTTTTCGTACAATCTGCGAGATTTCCCATCGCCATTGCCATACGCCATAACCGACGGCCAGTAAGCTCACGCCGCCAAACACCCACCAACCCCAAGTAGCACCAGCGACCTGCTTAACTTCAGCAGCCGCCGAACCAACGGTTGGCATACTAGCCGATTTTATCTTTCGGCATCGCTTAGTTTGCGGATTACGCTCAAATCCTTCTGGGCATTCTTTTGCTATATCGTCAGTGGAGGCAATTTTCTTACATCGACCCGTAGATGAATTGCGAAACTGACCTTCTAGGCAAGGCTTCAAAGTTTTTGCCGCAGCCGATGCGATAGATCGACATCTGCCAGTTTCTTCACTACGATAATAGCCATCTTTACAAGGCGTAATAGTTTTTTCCGCTTCATTTTTTCGACAACGGCGAGTTTCCGGATGGCGATATTGACCAACAGGACAAGGACTTTCAACGGGCGGAACGGAAATTTTCACACATTTGCCCAACACATTTCGCTCGTAACCACTCTGACAGTCTAAATATTCCTTAAAGATATTCTCAGAATTTTCAGTTATCATAAACGTTTGCATCCACTCATCATCAACCAAACTCCACGAAGAACTTTTCGCTAACTTCTCATATTCAGTGGAATCAATTTGCGAGCCAGCCTCGTCTAGTAAATAAACTTTCCCTTTTGTTTTTGGCAATTTCAGCTTCGTATTTTTTATTTTGATCGTTAAAAATTCACCAGGATTTAATTCGATGTCACCAATATTTTCACGAACGCCAGCATCGCCAACCGTCAATTTACAGCCTGTCGTAATGACGGTTTTTTCGCCAGAATTGATAATCTCAATGAACTGTTCATCAACATTCGACGCAATTTCATTCAACTTCAAACCTTCGCATTTATTGAGCTCTCTTGGGGACTTGGAGTCAGGGTTAGACTCTGGCTTTTTACAGCTGGGACGTGAATACGGCGCAACTTCCTGATTGTTAAGATTTTTACCTGACAAAAAATTATTTTTCGAATCAATAATATTTCCACCAATAAAACAGCGCCAAACAATTTTCACACCACCTTTAATTGGCGAACCTGCAGACTTTGAATTATTTCCCCAGCCAACAGTATCTGCGACCGACCCGTCCGAACGCGACAACACGACCGATCCGTCATTTTGAGCCAAACCTAAATTATCATCAAACTTTATGGCGCCCGCTAACATCTTATCGTTTGACAAAACCAAAAATTCGTTCGGCGATATTACTTCATCCTTGAAAATTTTTCCAACGGTTTTAGCTTCAGATCCAGTGTAATACTCTATTTTCCAACCAGCCAAATTAACATTCTGATTCGTCGGATTATAAATCTCAACGTATTTTTTGCCCTGACTAATCTTTGAAATTAATATTGGAGCATTTTCTTCTGTGCTTTTATCTGAATTATCTGTTTTTAGCGGCTCAGATTCGGGGTTTGGCTCGGACTTTGAAGACTCATTGGTAGCAGGATTTTCGCTCGGACTATCTATAGATGAATTCTCCGTTGAAATCTCGAGATTTTCACTTGATTGAGAAGGTGAATTGCTAGCGACCTGCTTCTTATCAACAACTGAATCTTTCGCTTCCTCAGCCGATTTAAGACTATTATCAACAGTCTTAACGTCATCAACTTTCGACTCTTGAGTAGCACCTGAAACGCCTTCCGCCAAAACCAACGGCGACGGCATTATTAGTGCCACGGCTAGTATCATAAGTAGTGTGTTGCGCAAATACTTCATGCTCGCTCCTTGCTTATGGTTAATCATCTTTAGTTTAGCGTACTTTTTGTCAAATTAAAAATCGCCCCAAAAAAGGAGCGATTTCTTAAAGCGATAATTTTATTCCGCCGTGATATCCGCATTTGTATGAACATTCACAACGTCATCCAAATCGTCCAACGCATCAATCATCTTCATCAATTTCTGCGCAGTTTCCATGTCGGCAATTTCTATCGGCGTATTGGCAATATATCGCAGTTCCGCATCTTTAACCTTCAATCCCTGCTCAACCAATTTATTCCGCACGCTCGCCAAATCTTTCAACTCCGTATACACGATAATTTCGCCGTCTTCCTCGACAGCATCTTCGGCGCCAGCGTCCAAAACCGCTAGCAACAAATCTTCCCCGCTGCCTTCGATAGCAATGACGCCTTTGCGCGTAAATTGGAACATCACACTACCAGCATCAGCAATTCGCCCGCCATTTTTAACCAACGCAGTTTTTACCTCTGGCAATGTTCGATTGCGATTATCTGTCGCCGTTTCAATAATAACACCCACGCCGCCAGGACCATAACCTTCGTAAGCAATTTCCTCCAAAGCC
>SDRQ01000031.1 GCA_007845355.1 TM7 phylum sp. oral taxon 352 | reverse complement strand
CAATTATCGGCACAAAAACCATTACGCCCGACATAAACGTCAGCAGCATCGCTAGCGGCACAAACGGCAAAATCAGCATATTCGCAATTAACGCCACATTGCTAATAACCCCAAAACTCATCATAAGCCGCCCCCACGCCCCCCCTCCCCCCCCCGAAGGAGGTTGTTGGCGGTTGAGTCTCTCGACCCATCACAAAGGGCTAACGCCCGCCAATGAGAATAGCTCGCCTTGAGACATTAAGTCTCGGCTTGAGTCTCTTGGCGGGCTATTTTCATGTCTTTTTGCAGAAATTATTCCCCACCAAAAAACCGCCCCAATAAGGACGGTTTTTTAGCACAAATAAGGCTCTCAATGGTTACCCATTGTCTCGCATAGAGCTGTTCTCGCATAATGTCTGTGCTTGAACTGGTTTTAATTATATATCAAGATCGTCGAGTTCTGCAAGCTCTTTTCTGGTGTTTTCTGCGTAAGATGATTCATTTTCCACAGTTTCATCTGTTGAGTTATCCACAGAAGCATGATCATTATAGCTATTGCTCTCACGCTCACCAGAAAAACCATCATTGTTAACGATCTTCAAGTTGTATCGAGCGTCATTCTTTGCGCCCAAAGCTCTTAACAGCGTGCGCAAACTCTGTGCCGTACTGCCGCGCTTACCAATAACTCGACCCAAATCTGCTGGATTAACTGTCAATGTTAGTAAAACGCCCTTTTCATCAATCGTTCGATCTACTACGACGTCTTCTGGACGTCCAACCAACGCCTTTACAGTATATTCTACAAACTGCTGATCTATTGTTGACATTCTGCCCCTCCTCCTGGAATTAAACTGTATTTTCATTATACACGAGCAGTTTACGCCGTGCAAACTTTAATTATTTCTCGCCAGATTCTTTATATTTAGCAATTGCAGCACGAGCAGCTTGCTGTTGGGCAACTTGCTTTGACGGACCAATGCCTCGCCCCATCATATTATCGCCAACAAAAACCCCAAGAGTAAAGACCTTATCGTGATCTGGACCTTCTTCGCTCAGGACTTTATATACCGGCGTTTGATTGTCAACTCGCTGAGAAATCTCCTGCAAATACGACTTCGGATCACGCCAACTGCCAGACTCCAAAATTCCATCCAACTTAACAATTATATGCTTGTGAATAAAATCACGAGCATCATCAAAGCCACGCTCCAAATAAATAGCGCCGATTACCGCTTCAAATGCATTAGCTAAAATCTGTAAATGCGCTCGTTCTGAGCCGTTCTTCTCGCCCTTTGACATACGAATCAGCGGACCGTAACCCAACTTATCACCAGCATCGCCAATACTTTCCGTTCGTACCAAAGCTGCCCGCCAAGCAGTCAAAATTCCCTCTGGCTCAGAAAAATGCGTAAACAAATATTCTGTTACCGCCAATTCCAAAACCGCATCACCTAAGAATTCCAAACGCTCATTATGGTGATGAACGGATTTTCGATGCTCATTCACATAGCTACGGTGAGTCAAAGCTGTAATCAGCAAATCCAAATTCGTAAATTCAAAACCTAATTTTTCGCGCGCAAAATCTTGATATGGTGCAGTGTTCATTCCGTTCATTTATAAATTCTCCTGTCTAATTCGTTTCATCGCCAAAAGAATCAGCTTGCCAATATCTTCATATTCAACTTCATCCAGTGCCTCATGAAAACTAAACCATTTAAGACCATTCATCCACTCTTCCTTTTGGAGTTTCTCATTAGGATCCAGCGCCTTAACTAGATAAACTTGCGTTGTCATCAATACCAATTTATCGATTCGACGATAACGAAAATTTACCTTGCCCAGCCAGCCATGCAGCTCGATTTTCTTCAGTCCAGTTTCCTCACCGATTTCCCTACGAGCTGTCACCTGAGCTGTTTCACCTGGCTCAATGTGCCCTTTGGGAATTGTCCAGCGGTCGCGAGCGTCTTGATATAGCAAAAATTCTGCCTCGCCCTTTTTATTACGACGAAAAATCACGCCACCAGCAGTTGGCTCGCGTACAATTTCCTGGATCAATGGCTTCTTGCTGCCACTAAAATATTTTTTTATCTTATCAAAGTTGCTTGTTCTCACTGTCGGACTCCTCCACGAGAGTACGGAGTGCCGTGCCAAGCACGCCATTCACAAACTTACCCGAGTTATCCGAACCGAACGCTTTTGCTAATTCTACCGCTTCGTTAATCACCACTTTTGGCGGAACGGTATCTGCGCAATATAGCAATTCATATAAACCAATTCTAAGTACTGCCCGATCAATTCGCGGCAACTGACTAATAGGCCATTCTGGCGCCAATGGCTGTAATTTCTCATCCAATTGACTCTGTGTCGAAAGTATGCCACTGATCAAATTATCAATAAATTCAATATCGTCAACTGATGATTTATATTCAGCCAAATTACGCTTTAAAATAGTCTTATAGTCAACATCGCTATCGCCAACCTCTTTGCGAAATTCATGTTCATAAAGTGTTTGTAGTGCGACAATTCGTCCCAAATGACGGTTTGATGCCATTATTAAGCGTCCTGTTCGTAATTATTATTTTGTTGTTTTACCGGTTTCACGCTTGGTTGTCTTCACCTTAACTGGTGAAGTTGCGTTAACGCGACGTGCCAATTTTAATACCAAGTGGCTGCGACGAAGACCAGTTTTACGTGGGCTACTCTGTTTCTTAGGTTGTGCCATAATTTATTCTCCTCTTTTAGGTTGTCATAAAACTTACGTACCATTATACCTTTTTTATTGGACAATCTCAAGAGCTTGTCT
>SDRQ01000003.1 GCA_007845355.1 TM7 phylum sp. oral taxon 352 | reverse complement strand
TTCTCGATTTCTGACCAGTCGCGCTGATCAACTTCGTGTGGTTGCATTGGGCGCTCTATGCGCTTAGCCATTCGTTGATAACGGAGGTATTTCGGTGTAACAATAGCAATAACGACAACTTGTCCAGGAAATTCGTGCTTAAGGAATTTATATTCACACCAAGTGATTAGGATATTGTTCGCCAAGCTGTTCACGCAAACTCTTCTCGACATATTCAGTAACATTATCGACAATAACCCGCCGCGGCATCAACACCACGACATGATCAAACCGCTCCAGTGCATACTGAGCGGTTTGTGTCGTTTTACCACTACCCGTCGGTCCGCACAGCCAGGATATTTTACTTTTCGATAATGTGTCTAATATCTCTGCTTTGTGCTTATATGCAGGTAGTTTTTTGTCACCAAGATCATAGTCAGCAAAAGGAGTTTCCGGTAGTTTACTGTACCGTTCCCGCAATTCTTTTAAACGCTGTCGCCTCTGTTCGGGCGGTTCACCATAACTATACGACGGTTGACTGGGTCTTTCAATATTTCGACTCAATAAATGACTACTGCCAGGTTCTTGCGATCTACGTAAATAGCTCGGACGCCGAACTCCATCTTTCACACTACTCTCTCCTTTATACTCACATTGTAGATAGGAGAAAGTAAAATAGCAAACGTAAGCGTCTTAGCTTTTTCTTGTCTAGTTTGTCTAACTTAAAAAACGAATATTTGTATAGCAAATCGCAATTTGTATTACACTGCCGCCTCCCTTTTGCATTTATGTTATTTTCAAGCGCGCTATGATACACTGGTGTCATGACCAAACGTATTCTCCTCAAACTCTCCGGCGAACAACTTCAAGGCGAATTCGCCAGCGGCTTTGACCCAAAACGCGCTCGCTGGATTGCTGAACAAATTCGACCAGCGCTGGACGACGGGGCTGAAATTGTAATTATGGTTGGCGGTGGCAATTACGTTCGCGGTAATCAAATCATCGGTCAAGGAATTCAACCTGTTTCCGCTCATAATATCGGGATGCTTTCTACGCTAATGAATGCAATTGCCCTGTCTGACGTATTAAATGACGCGGGACTGCCAACTCGCGCATTATCTACGGTTGAAGTCAATCAATTTATCGACCACTATACTTTCCGACGCGCAATTAGCCATATTAAGAAAAACCGCATCGTAATCGTGGCGTGCGGCACCGGCCGACCATTCTTGACTACTGATACCGCAGCTTTAAACTTAGCACTAGAAATGCAATGTGATGCCGTCGTTAAAACGACAAAAGTCGACGGAGTTTATGATAAAGATCCTATGAAATTCCCTGACGCCGTAAAAATTGATCATTTATCTTATCAAGAAGCTCTAACAAATCCTAACATTGCCGTTATGGATAAGGCGGCAATTGGACTAGCAATGGACGAGCATATTCCAGTTGTAATTTGTGATTTGCTTACAGACGGAAATATTCTCCGCGCAACCCGCGGAGAATCAGTAGGCACGCTTATTAGTTAAGGTTTTAATTCTTTTTCTTATCTAATTTATCGAGTTTCAAGAAGTGAATGATTGCATATACAACAAATGCAACGGCTATCAACGTGATTAACGAGCTAACAAATGCGCCGTATAAAAACTCACCTTTACGTCCAGCAACTTCAACTGTGAATGAAGCTGATTGCAAACCTTGTTGAGAACCGACAACCAGCTGCACTAGCGGATCAATAAATGCTGTTACCAATTTTTTCACAGTATCACCAACTGCGGTACCGATTGCCAAACCAACCGCCATACCGACAACGCCCTGTTCGCGAATAAAATTAACAAATCCAGCCATGTGAGTGTCTTTTATCGCTGCACTTACAATTTTCTTTTCTTTGATGGCGGCAACTTTCGCGGCAGCCTTTACACTCTTAGAAACCAACTTTTTAGCCGATTTGTCGACACTAGGTTTTGCCATAATAAATTCTCCTTTTATTATTGGATATTATATCTTATTTGGCGCCACGATTCCCAAAATAGCCAGTCCAGCCTTAAGAATGTCGGCGTAAATTGCCACGATTCCTACACGATGTGCCTCTTTGTCGCTACCAATAACCTGATTTTTCTCGTAATATCGATTAAATTCTTGCGCCAATTCAAACAAATACGTACAGATGTGATGAGGCTCCAGACTTTCCTTAGCACGATCAACCACGTCCACGTACTCACTCAACTTTCTGACTAGCATCTTATCTTCGTCAAACAACTCTGTCGGAAAGGCAATTTCTTTATCGGATTTAGCTAAAATTCCCCGCGCTCGAGCGTGAGCGTATTGCAGGTAGCTTCCCGTGTTTCCCGTCAAACTTACCGCGTCGTTAATATCAAATATGACGTCACCGCCGATCTTCACTTTCAAGAATTGATAACGAAGCGCGCCAGCAATCACGTCGTCGGTTGGCTCACCACCAGCATTTTCAATTGCCTTCTTAAACTCATCGAACAGCCAGCCAATTGTAACAACCTCACCCGTTCGCGAACTCATTTTCCCAGTTGTCAATTTGACCAAGCCAGTCGCGTAATTGAACAATTTTCCCTTCAAGGCTGGAATCGACAATTCACTAGCCGCAATCACGCCGCGGAAGTATGCCGCCTGCTCCTCGCCGTTTACCGTAATCGATAAATCCAAATCTGGGTAATCCTTATACTTCAACTGAATCAATCCCATATCATGCGCGCCATAAAGACCATTGCCGTGAGATCCAATGAACACATTGTCGAACGCGCCGTATTTGCTGCCCTTAAAAACATATGCACCGTCAGATTTGGTAAACACCTCTGGAGTTTTCTCTTTAATTAAAGATTTTCCTAACTCTTCAGTTTCGCTCTCAACGTAACGTCGCTCAATCGGCACGTTTCCAAGTCGCCCAACATTAGAGTCAATTTCGTCAAAACTCCAACTTTTACAGATTTCGTAAACTTGTTTATATAGCGGATCATCCAGGACGAATGACTGCTTGGCTAGCTCATCAATTTCTGCTTTCGCCTCTGGAGATTCTTTCGCCGCACGCGCACCTTCAACGTACATGCGACTCATAAATTCATTTCGCTTATCGGCTGGGATTTCGTTCAATTTATTTACATCGCCGTCAATCTCACGCAAAATCGCCCACATACTTTTACCAACATGCGTTCCGACATCACCGTGATAACTCACTCGATGCACAATTGCGCCATCAACCGCCAACAAATTAGCCATCGTGTCCGCCAAAATCGCATTCAAAGCGTGTCCGATATGCATAGCCTTAAATGGATTCGGGCAATTAGTTTCAATTACAACCGTCTGACCGGCGCGCTTCGTTGTTGGCTCTTTTTTCAAAGAATTTAGAACGGATTGATCGCTCAGTTTTACATTGATAAAACCTGGACCAGCCACGCTTACTTCACTAAACTCCTCTTCCTTGCGCAGATTTTCAGCAATCATCTCCGCAATTTCACGCGGATTCTTCCCTAGCGGCTTAGCCAATTGCAACGCCACATTTGTAGCAAAGTCACCAAACTTCGGATCAGGACGCGTCAATTGTATCGATATGTCTTGATCAAAAAGTTGCTTCACTACTTGAGAAATAATCTGTTCCATACTGTCCAGTATACAACAGAGGTGGATTATTATCTAGCTAAATCCCTACGCTGTTTCGTCAAACTCTTCCAGCTCCAGGCTTAATTTCGTCGCCGAACTTGGGCTAGACCCTTTCACGTGCTGTAATACATATGTCAATGCCGACATATCATCTCGACTCAATACGCCTTCGGTAAGTCCGTGAATATCTTTTTCTTCAGCCATTTTATTCCTTTTTGTTTTAATTTTTTATACAGTGAAATGATATCACATTATTTTTGATTTGTCAATAACTAGAGGTGGCAATTATACCATCGAAACAAACATAGGAATATAATATACTTGAAAAGCTTATGCTTTGAGTGATACAATACGTGTAGTATTATGGTTAGTAATAATAAAAACCTATTAATAGGTGGGCAACAAACATTATATAAATATAAAAATATCAATAGTGTTTTTGGCTATATTAAAATACCCATAAACGCCCGACTTCTCGGGCGTTCACGAGTGTTTTAATAGGCAACACTAGAAACCTACTAAAACCGATTACGGGCTAAGCTGTTTGATTATCAGGTCGGACAGCTTTTTTCGTACAAAACGAGAAGTATTTAGCCTTTTTAGGGTAAACCCTCTTACCGTTTCGGATAATGTATCGGCAAATAACATGCTTATCACATTCAGGATTTATGCAAATTTGCATAAAGCAAATCCTTTCGTTAAAGTTGCTTCTTGCCATCGGCTGAGTACAGCCAGAGGCTGCATCGACATTGTTTCTTTTTCTTTTCCCAAATTTATAATGTACTAATCTAGAATCGCACTAGATTTGGTAAACAAAAAGTCATATGCCGAGACCGGTGATGTAGACTACAGCACTTATTGCCTTTGTGGCATTAGGGCTTTTTGAAACCTACGCCATCCGTCTCGATATACAACTGCACATATTGTCAATCGTTGTAGCTGCCTTACGGCGTTCTAGACCGCTACAACACTTCATCCCCCCATATGAGTTTTTGCCCTCAATTGAATGATGATTTTATTATACACTGTTATTTGGTCAAAATCAACATATATAGCGTTACAATTAAAACCATAAACACTATATATGGTGGTTGTTGATATATAACCACAACTTGATATTTACTCTTCGTATCTCCAAAAAACTATCTTTATAGCTTTTGGAGATAAAGATATTTAGTATTTTATGTGCTTCGATAAACAATATAACCTAGAGGTCTATTCGCAACCGTCACAAATAGTCAAACTTGCTGGGTCAACTGGTGCCGCAACAGTACCGTTCGACTTTGCTTGATCATCAGCCGCTTCTTGCGCCGCTTTAAGAGCTGCGTCAATAGCACTCAATTTTTCTTCCAAAGTCATGTCATCAGTAATAATTTGATTCGCATTCATTTTCATTTTCCCCTATATTTAGTAGTTACTTAACTAATTTTACGCTAGATATAGTGCTTATGCAATAAAATGCAGCCAATTGCCCGTTGTAGTTTTTTCATCAAGTTCACCAATTGGCGCAACGTATATTTGCGGATTTTGACAACGTGGCATAAAATCAGCCAGCTTCTCTTTATAAGCCGCCATTGCCGCCTCTTTCTCAGATTCTGGGAGTTCAGTCACGTTAGTTTTTAAGAAAACTGCTCGCTTTTTATCATCCCAAACCACAAATTCCGCCTTACCGTTTCGAAACGCATTTTCTGAATGGCGTGCAGTCGTCTCTGATATCCAAACTATCGAATCACCCAGTCGCGCAAAGTGTAGCGGCGTCACCAGAGGTGTCCTATCAACATTCACCGTTGCCAACGCACCAACTTCGACTGTATCTAATATTTCTTTTGCTAATTCGTTCATATCATTAACTCCCATTACTTCGTGGTATTAACTTCGTAACTAGTGTTTGTGCTTTCAAAGAAATTCACCAATTCCAGCGTATCGTTGGCGGCTGCCATCCATTTGGCTGGATTTGGCACATTGTATTCAGGCTCAAAACCTAATTCTTGCAAACGACGGTCAGTCATATGCATAACATATTGGTTCACGTAATCAGCATTTAAGCCCAGAATTCCCTTTGGTAGCATATCCTTATTGTAAGCCTTCTCAAGCTCCACTGCCTGCAGAATCAAGCCACGGATTTCTTCTGCAAATTCCTGTGTTTGCAATTCTGGGTTCTCGTCCAAAATCGTCAAAAGTAGATTGATGCCAAACGTCAAATGAAGATTTTCATCGCGAGTAATCCAGTCCAGTAGCGAGCCGACATTACGCAACAAATTACGCTGGCGAAAACTCATGCCAACCATAAAGCCTGAATAGAACCAAATTCCCTCAAGCACAATGTTATATGCTACCAAAGACCTAACGAAGTCTTTCTTACCTTCCAGAGAATAAATATCCAAATTCGGATCAAGCATCACGTCCAGATGCTTATTCTGGAAGTCAGCCTTGTCAGCCAATGACTTTTTGCCAAATCCCGCAGCATAAATTTCCTCGCGATCAAACGGAAATGTCTCAATAATGTATTCAAATGTCATAAAGTGATTGGCTTCTTCCCACATCTGTTTTGACAAATATAGTTGAGCTTCCGCCGCGTTCACGTATGGATAAATACCGAACGCCAATGATTTATTGATCAATAACTCGTTTGGGTTCAAATAGCTAATAACCGTTTTCAATGCGTGTTTTTCATCGTCTGACAATTTTTCAAAATCTGCCAAATCTTGAACTAATTGAACTTCGTTTGGAAACCACGTGTTAGCCACTGCTTGATTATAAAGATCGTACGCCCAAGGGTAACGAATTGGGTGAAGTGACAATCCATCGCGTAATCCTGAACCTAAAATTCCCATCTTAATTTCCTCCTTTATTTATTAATTTTCGCAAATCCAAATCCGCGCACTTTACTATTTGTGCGGACTTTTTGTTCTGCAATTTTATCAACTGAAACTGTTGTCTGTTCCGACTGATGACGCGGCTTAACGTGCAGATAATATGTTGTTTTCAAGCCACGTTTCCACGCTTCCGAATAAATCTTCACATATTCGTCAATGTCTCGCGTCTCCAGATACATATTTCGAGAAATTGCTTGATCAACCCACTTCTGAGCCCTAGCCGCCACCTCAATAAACGCGTACGGACTAAGCTGGAAACTTGTTTTATAAACATCCTTGATGTTTTGCGGAATGCCGTCAATATCTTGAATATCGCCTTGAGCTGCAAAAATCTCATCTTTCAAATTGTCCCACAATCCAAGTTTCTTCAAATCGCGAACTAAATTATGGTTCACTTCCAAAAACTTACCATTCAAAGTTGAACGACTAAAGATTTGTGCAAATTGCGGATCAATTCCAGGAGTAGTTCCCGCCACGTGACCAATGTTAGCTGTCGGCGCAATTGCCATAAGAGTCGCATTTCGCATTCCCTTCTTTACCTTCTTTCGCAAACCATCCCAGTCCAGTCGCGTCTTTTGGTCTATTTTCACCTTCACGCCGCGATCTTTCGACAATTTATCAACCGTATCAATTGGAAGAATTCCCTTGCTCCAACCACTGCCTACGAATGTTGGATAGCTGCCCAATTCTTTTGCCAAATCAGCCGATTGATCAATGGCGTGATAACTGATAAACTCTGTCAATTGATCAACCAAATCGTACGCTTCTTTTGATTCGTAGCAATAACCCAACTTCTCCAACACGTCAGAAAGACCCATAATCCCGAGGCCAATCGCTCGAGTTTGCTGATTCGAATGCATCGCTTCTGGAATTGGCGTTTGAGTGATGTCGCATAAATTATCCAATTGTCGCACTGCCGCACGAGCCGCTTCTTTCAATCTATCCCAATCCCAAGTCTTATCCTCACCGAGGAATGCCGACAAATTGATACTCACCAAATTACACGTCGCAATGTTGTTTTTATCTTGCGGTAATGTAATTTCCGTACACAAGTTACTGAGGTGAATCGTACCCGTATTGTTATTTAACGCACGCACGTTAATCGTGTCTTTCCAAGTTAGCCACGGATGTGAAGTTGCCTGCAAACTGGTCAAAATGCGCTTAAACTGCTGACGAGCTGGAACTTTATCAAATGTTCGCAACTTCCCAGCTTCTGCAATCTTTATATATTCTTTATATCTAGCTGAAAATTCTTCACCGTATAATTCCGTCAAATCTGGAGTTTCCGCTGGATCAAACAAATACCAATCTTGATCTTTTTCTACTCGCTTCATGAATTCATCAGAAATAAAGACCGCGGTATTCGCAAATCTGGTTCTTAGATATGGGTCGCCAGAGTTTTGACGAAGGTCAACAAATTGATCAAAATTAAGGTGCCAGTTTTCCATGTAAATTGCAGCCGCACCAGCCTTTTTACCCTTACGAGAAACCGCAAAAAGCGCCGTATCAATCATCTTCATGAATGGAATCGGTCCAGTCGATTCAGTGTTGGTGGTTTTAACTGGACTACCTGCCGCACGTAACTTTGTAAAGCCAATGCCAATTCCGCCCGTACCTTTAGCAATCCACATTGTGTCGCGAACAGCCTTAGCAATTGACTCCATATCATCATCGACATTAAGCAAGAAACAGTTACTGAGCTGCGGAAAAGAACCGCCAGCGTTAACTCGCGTTGAGCCACCTGGAACGTATTCCAAATTGCTCATGTGATTATAAAACTCAATCGCTGCAGTTGTTGGGTCAGATTCGTTGTAACTAAGCCCCATAGCAATTCGCATGTGCGTAAACTGAGGTGTTTCAATTGGTGAACCGTTTTGCTTACGAAGAGCGTAGCGATTTTTATTGGTCACCACACCCAAATATTTACTCAAATCATCACGTGCTGGATCAAGTTCCGCCGCCAGCTTTTTCAAGTCAAATCGACCGTCAGCCATACGCTTATCCAGCAAACCCTCTTTCACCGCCGCTTTAACAAACTTCGGAAATTCGCGCGCATGAAGCTTTTTCAATTCTTCCGCCGTTTCATAATCGCCCAAAATCTGCTTATAGACAGTTTTCAGTAATAATCGTGCCGCGATTTTATCATAGTCTGGGTCGTCTTTAACGTTTTGCAAAACTGTTTGAATGACAGCCTCGTCTAGCTGTTCGGTCGTAATTCCATCAAATAATGTCAATTGCAATTCAGTCGCAACTTGAACAACCTTAGAGATTTGGTCCGGCAAACCTTCGCACGCCTTTAAAATAGCTGTATTAATTTTATTTGCATCAAACGGTTCTTTCGTTCCGTCGCGTTTGACTACGTTAATTTCTTTCACATACCCTCCTTAATTTTCCCTCTTAAAAACAAACCACCAACACCTCATCTGGTGGCTTATCTTCGTAGCTTGTGTTTTTGTTTATTTATGGGCTCGCTATATATATAGCGTACAATAATAACTATAGCCGCTATATCTAGTGTTTTGCAAGCTATTTAGTAAAAATTACAACCTATTTTTGCTATAATCAGATACGGTATGAAATCTGCAGTCGAGATTGAATACAATCCAGACAGAGCTCTCACAAAAGCCATCGAGAAAGCCCAGCAGCTTGATACGTACGTCGTTGTTGCTGGGTCGTTTTATTTGGTGAGTGAATTTGCGGCAAGGTAGATCATTATAATGTTCGGAAGAATTTAACAAAAATATCTTCTAGCTTTTCCTGCTGAGCCACACCGCTTGCCATAAATTGTTTGACACCAGGCGTTGCGTTTACCTCTATTACGCCGTATTCGCTATCTGATTGCGTAATATCCTTACATGCCAAATCAACCCCACATATTCGTAAATCAAAGATTCTTGCCACCCTGACAGCTAGATCTCGCCACCGCTGATGCATAACTTCACCGACATCAACTGGCGTTCCTCCTGCTGATAAATTTGATATATCCATCAAACGAACATCTGCGCCTTCCGGTATAATATCGGTCATAGACAGACCTATTTTCCTTAATTTATTCATAATTATAGGTAGCTGCCTTTCAAGATGTATATCTCTACCAGAATCTACCAAGGTCTTATGTTTCAAATCAATTAGCTGTTCTAAATTACTTACTCCATCACCCTTAACAGAAAAAGGTCGTCTCTCATAGGCATTAACTACCTCATCATCAAAAACCAATATGCGATAGTCAGGCATTTTTAATTCTTCTTCAATGACAGCTACTTTAACACGCTCCTCGTTATACTGATTAAGAAGCTTATCAAGTTCTTCAGCGGTTTCAACTCTAGCTACACCAACTCCTTGAGAACCTCTGCTAGGTTTAACATAGACAGGAAATCCTAAAGATTTATCAATATAGCCAAGGGCTTCTTTTGTGTCACGCATAGAGTGATTAAACTGCTGACGGTCTGATTGACGCAGCATATCCGCCCACCAAGGTAAAAGAAATTCAGAACCTCTTGCACAATCTATGCCATTTTCTCTAAGCAAAAACTTTGTATACCCCTTATCATTAGCTAATTGCTCTGCACTTCCTGAATTAAACCCAGGATCATGTCCATATAAAACTCTGTGTTCTCCAGAATTATACTCAATTGACGCCACATACCCATATTCAGGTTCGACAATAATATCTTTTATCTCTGGTAGCTTACCGGCATTATATGCGTCTATCAAAATATTGATTAAGTATGTATAATGTTTTCTTGTTTCTATAATACCCTCTCAAATATCTCTTGGCGGAAGGAGAGGGATTCGAACCCTCGAACAGATTGCTCCGTTACACGCGTTCCAGGCGTGCCAGTTCAACCACTCCTGCACCCTTCCTTGTTGATAATTATACCACAACTTTATTGTCCCTTATGGTTGCACTTAATAACATTCATTCTCTATAATAAGTCAAAGATGAAAGAAACTATTCCACCACGCATTAGGCTTGTTAATGTCACTAAAAAATTTGGCTTTGGTGATGCTGAGATTCGCGCCTTAGATAACGTCGATTTAACCGTTAAAAAGGGTGAATTTATCGCTATTATGGGCCCCAGCGGTTGCGGAAAAACTACTTTATTAAACACCCTTGGACTATTAGACCAGCCGTCAGAGGGCGAATATTATCTGGACGACGTCGCTGTCGACAATCTGAGTTCGCGACGACGCGCCAAAATTCGCTCCAAACACATCGGTTTTGTCTTCCAGAATTTCAATCTTATTCCTCGCCTGACTGTAATTGAAAACGTGGCGCTGCCGCTAACGTATAAAGGACTCGGGAAAGTCAAACGGCTTCAGGAAGCTAGCCGCATTCTGAAAACTTTTCATCTGGGACAGCGTGAATATTATATGCCACATCAATTATCTGGCGGTCAGGTTCAGCGCGTAGCAATTGCCAGAGCGTTGGTTAATAGTCCGTCAATTATCTTAGCCGACGAACCAACAGGAAATTTGGATAGCAAATCGAGTCATCTCATTATGGAAGAATTGTCCGACCTACACCGTCGCGGCAATACTATAATTATGGTTACTCACAACCCAGAATTGACTCATTATGCCAGTCGCGTCATCACCATGCTGGACGGAAAAATCGACACTGACGAGCATAAGGAAAAGCGCAAGTTCACTAAGAAGTTAATTGTAGACGATGAAAAAGAAGAAAAACCTAAGAAGCAAAAATCTTCAAAGAAATCGAGGGCGAAAAAATCGTGAAAATATTAGTAAAAAATCATTTTGAGAACGCTACTCAGGCGCTACGAGCTAATCGTGGACGAACATTTTTGACAATTGTAGGCGTAGCTATTGGAATTGCCAGCATCACCATGGTTCTATCTCTAACTGGCGGATTTAATCACCTATTCGGTGACAATTCCAACCAATCATCCACTCCCGTCGCCATTGTTAAGTCTGGCAATCAAAAAGCCGTCCCGAATCTGCTGACCGAATCCGACAACACGACGACAGTCAACACATTGACCGAAACGGACGCCAGGGATATAGGAAAAATTGCTAATACGAAAGCCGCGCCAATTGCTTTCCTGCACGCCGAGCTGCGCGCCCGCGAAGGTAAAGTCGATATCCAAAACGCCGCATTAATCGGCAGTACGGAATCGCTAAAGGACGTCGCCAATTTGCAAATTGCTACTGGGCAATTTATTAACGACATCGGCGGAGTTGTTGTCGGTCAGCAATTGTCGGTCGATTTGTTCGGCACCGAAAGATCCATCGGAAACGTTATTTACATCCGAAATCAACCATTGACTGTTGTTGGCGTGTTGAAGAACATTGAAAATCAAGCCAGTTATTTGGACGTGAATTTTAATAACGCCGCCATTATTCCATTGTCTGTGATTAAAAAATTCACCCAAGGAACGCCGCAGATTCAGCAAATCATCGTGACTACCAAAGATCATAAAAATCTCAATTCAGTCATAAAATCGGCTGACGATATTTTGAAGAAGAATCATGATAGCGATAAGAATTATCGAATCGTTTCCGGCGAAGAGATAAACGAAAAGAAGTCTAATGTCGCGAGGTTTATCTCGATAATCTTAACTGTCATCGGCATTATTTCTCTGTTAATCGGTGGAATAGGCGTTATGAACGTGATGCTTGTCAATGTCGCCGAGCGCCAGCGTGAAGTCGGCGTCAGACGAGCCGTCGGCGCCACAGGCTGGGACATCATCAATCAATTCTTAATCGAGGCGGCAATCATCGGATTCCTCGGCGGAATATTGGGCTACGGACTAGGCTTGGCGGGAGCTTATATTGCCAGCTTATATTTGCCGCTCACGCCTTATATTTATTGGCAAACAGCCGTCTTATCAATTGGACTATCAATAATCATCGGCGTAATTTCTGGTGTATATCCAGCAGCCCGCGCCACCAGACGCGACCCTATCGAATCTCTACGATATTAAATTAGCTAAGTTCCGCTTTCAATTTTTCAATTAGCTGGACTGGACCAGGATTGACTCCATTGAGAATAGCCGTGTAAATACTAGCCGCGTCAGCCAGCACCAAGCCCCACAGCAATTGCTCCATAAGCGTCTTTCCTTGAAGTTCCAGTACGTGTGCCTTTGGTCGCTTACCACTTAACAGTCGGTCGCTCAGCTCCATTCGCTCGCGGATTCTGTCCCGCTCCAAATTGCTACGAATATCAAAAACCGTAAATGGCTTTTCCACTGGATGCGACGACCAACCGATAAATTCGTTATGATTAAATTCTGGATATTGATTCGAGAACGCCAAATTCTTCGCCGATTCATTCCAGCTAATTTTCCACTTATACGCCAGCGGCCAAGTCAATTCACCGCCAAAAACAACCAGCGTCTTGCCAATTGTTAATTTCGCAATCTGCTTTGCCAAATTATCAGCTTCTGGCGTTTTAGCCGTCCAATTAGATATTTCGCCCGCCAACCAATCAGCACTATTTTTCACCTGGTCATACAAATCATTATCAATCACCCAAAAATGTTGTAATAATTTCAACAAGCCTCGCAGATGATAAACTGTCGACATTCGTGGCTGAGCGCCAGCTGGAACTTGAGCGTAAGTTACATTGTCATTTTTCGCTCGCTCAATTAACGCTCCGCCAGTCGACATAGCCGCCAAACACGCCTTCTTCTCCAGTGCTTGCTGATAACAACTCAGAGTCTCCTCAGTATTGCCCGAATGACTAACCGCGATAACCAACGTTTCCTCGCTCACAAATCCCGGCAAATCATAACCCTTCACCACTTCAAGCGGAATATGCAACCAGCCCGCGGTCAAAACTCGAACCATATCAGCCGCTAAAGCCGAACCGCCCATTCCCGCAATTACAATATTCTTAAAATCTCGACGCTGATTCGCACCTTCGTGGATCGACACTTCATATCGAGCTTGTTCTGGAATATTCAAAACGCCGCTTAAAACGTCGCCTGGATCATATTGTTTTATCACATTCATATCATCTAACATCTTGCGCTCCTTGATTAACTCATGTTATAGTGTAACATATATAAGCTTAAACAATTTAATATATAAGGTGGGTTATAATGGATTCTCAAGCTAATCAATCATTCAGTGACGACCAAGAACTGGCTAAGGTATTAGCTGGCGTATCACAAAATACAGACAATAATTTACAATTTGAAGAGACAAATGCTACAGCTTCACCTGTTATTAATCCTGCAACCATCTCACCGGATCCTGTCGCTACAGATCAGAACGATGAGCCTGCTATTGACACAGCGAAATCTCCTGTTTCAGAGCCAGTTACGCCAACTCCAGCAGTCAGCGCACCAGCTCCAACTGCAGCCGCAGATCCTGCGCTTGATACGATTAAGCAAACTGCCTTGAACGAGTTGCGTCCATTAGTCGACAAGCTAGATGTTTCTCCAGAGGAAAAGTTTGACACTTACCTATTACTTCTTCGTTCTACGGACGATAAAACTCTGATCGCACCAGCACACGACGCTGCTGTGGCTATTGTTGACGAAGCTCGCCGTGCTCAAGCTCTACTGGATATCATTAAAGAAATCGACTACTTATCAAATCCTCGTTAAGCCATTTCTCCAAAATAAAAACCCGCCATTTTCGGCGGGATTTTTATTGCTCGGGGCAGATTTACATCATACCCATTCCCGGCATGCCGCCAGGAGCAGCTGCAACTTCAGCCTCTGGAATATCAACTACCAAAGCGCCCATAGTTGCCGCAGTTGACGCAATTGACACTGCATTTTGAACAGCTTCTTTAGTCACGCGAGCTGGATCAATCACACCAGCCTTCTTCACGTCAATTAGACCATCTTCTGGTTTCATAACGTTAACGCCGAATCCAGGCTTGCCAGATTCAACTTGAGCAAGCAGCGCGTCGGCATTCAACCCAGCATTTTTCATAATCTGCAAGAATGGTTGCTTCAAAGCGTCTTTTAGGATTTGTCGACCGACCGACAAACTATCCGCGCCGCTAACTTTTAGATTGCCAGCCAAATTGACCAAAGTTACGCCGCCACCAGCGACAATTCCCTCAGCCAAAGCCGCCTTAGTAGCCGCCACGGCGTCATCAACGCGGAATTTCTTCTCGTCAATTTCCGTCTCAGTCGCGCCACCAACTTTAATAACCGCAACTTTACCAGATAGCGCTGCGGCACGCTTGTCGAATTGCTCTTTCTCATACTCACTAGAAGCATTTTCTGAAAGCGATTTAATCTCAGCAATTCGCTCCTTCACACCTGAAGGTTTGCCTGCGCCTTCGATAATTGTCGTTTCGTCTTTACCAACAATCACCTTGCGCGCCGAGCCCAAAACTTCCAAGCCAGCGTTTTCGAATGTCAATCCATGATCTTCAGAAATCACAGTCGCGCCAGTCAGCACGGCAATATCACGAAGTACATCTTTACGACGATCACCGAAACTTGGCGCCTTAACAGCTACGGTATTAAATACGCCCTTCAATTTGTTCAAGACCAAAATGCTCAAAGCTTCGCCTTCAACTTCATCAGCAATCAGAACAACGTCCTTTTTACCGCTTTGTGCCAATTTTTCCAACATTGGCAAGAATTCTTGCACGCTAGAAATCTTCTTATCGGTAATCAAAATCGCTGGCTTTTCGTACACAGCCTCCTGACGACCTGCGTCAGTAACAAAGAACGGACTCACCCAACCCTTGTCCAAGCTAAAACCTTCGACAACTTCAGCTTCCAGCTCCAAACCTTGACCAGCCTCAACAGTAACCACGCCGTCTTTACCGACTTTCTCGATTACGCCAGCAATCAATTTACCGATTTCCGCATCTCCCGCCGAAATCGTAGCAACTTCAGCCACGCGATCAGACTTGCCTTCAATCGGCTCAGCCAATTTGTTCAATTCTTTAACAATTTCCGCGCCAGCTTGCTCGATGCCTTTCCTAAGTTCCATCGGATTATGCCCAGCCGCAATCAATCGATTCGCCTCTTTCAAAATCGAGTATGTCAACACCGTTACAGTCGTTGTGCCGTCGCCTGCTTGCTTGTTCAAGTTCTTAGCGGCCTGCTTGATTAAATCGGCACCGACTTTATAGCCCAGCGTTTCGTCATCGTTTTCTGGCAATTCAATTCCTTCAGCCACAGTTACGCCGTCATGAGTAACCGTTGGACCGCCAAAACCTTTCGCAATCACAACATTGCGACCCTTTGGACCGTAAGTTACCTTAACTGCATCGTATAGCGATTTAGCACCGCCAAGCACGCGATTTCGCGCATCGTCATCATAAAAAACTTTTTTTGCCATAATTAAACTCCCCTTTTTATCCAACAACCGTTGCTAAAATATCTTCTTCGCGAACAATCAAATATTCTGTGCCGTCAATTTTCAAATCCGTAGTCGAATATTCCTTATAGACAATTCGATCACCAACTTTGACATTCTTCACATCGCCGCCAACTGCTTTAACTTCCGCAACTACTGGCTTTTCTTTAGCGTTATCAGGCAAGTAAATTCCGCTCGCTGTCTGAGTCTTTGCTTCTTCACGCACCGCTACAACACGATCGCCAAGAGGCTTAATAGGTGTACTCACGTTATCCTCCATTTCGTTAACAACATATCTATTGTAACGCACCAATTTAGCACTCGTCAAGTGTGAGTGCTAATTATCTCCTACACCTCGACCTTCTATATTTTTATGGCAGTCGTGGTAATATTTATATAGAAGTAGGTAGCGCCACCCGTATTGGATGGGAAAGCGGATCTACTTCTTTTTATGACGACTGTCTTCTTTCCTAACTATTTTTTCAAGTTCTGTCTCATAAAATGAGCGCACTCTTTTAACGGCTTTGTTGCTCGGCATTAAATTATCTTCATAAAAACCAAAGTCACTCCGTCTATGATCGAAACCAGACCAAATAGCGCGATATCCCTCATCACGGTCGCTATTATTAGCATTCCGCGCAGAGTCTGGCGTTGATTTTATATCAAGACCAATTATATGTTCGCCACCATAATTATCCTTATACTCAACTATAAGATCTATTCCAGCAAGATCATCGTCAATGCCAGTCGCGTAAACAGCCCGCACTCCCTTAGTTTTCCTTAAAGCTATTTCAGCAGCGATTTCGTGACGCATACCATTGATCACGTAAGCTAAGAATTTATATGCATTTTCAATTTCTTCATCGCCATAGCCAAGACAATCCATAGCGCCCTGAACATCTGATATAAGTTCTGATTTGCGAGTATATTGCCCTTCGCTAATTATGTCTCGTACAACCTTATTAAAAGTTACAACTGTCTCTTTTTCTCTTATCTTATTATTGCGCTCATAAAATACCCCATTCCTATAAGATTCAAGTTTTTCTTCCGCTCGAATCCAATAAGGCATAACTCGTATTAATTCAAGTATCCCATCTTCAGGTGTTTTACGCGTGTCTATTCTCTCTCTTAAAACGTCATCCGCCACGCCCGACGCAACATATCTATCCACTAATCGATATGAACTTTCCGGATTAAACTCTTTGGTTGCAGCTCGCCCTATTCCTAATACAATTTTACGCAGTCTTTCTTGATATTCGGAAGATTCAACAATCCCCCAAGCAATCTCAGCTACTCCTGATCCTCTAGCAATCTCCATACAATGGTTGCTATAATACCATAAAATCATTAAAAAGGCAATCACACGCCTCATTCTATTATCTCTCAATCTGTTATAATAACTCCATGCAACTATTCAAACATCTCTTAGAAACAATTCTCGGCTCTTATGTGAAAAAATATCTTAAATCTCATCCTGACACCAAACTAATTGCCGTAGTCGGCAGCGTTGGTAAAACTAGCGTAAAATCAGCAACCGCCACCGTTCTATCAGAAAAATTCACCGTGCGCCATAGTCGTGGCAATTTGAACACAACCTTAAGTGCACCGCTAGAAATCTTAGGCGTAGACGGACCAAAAAACGCTAAATCTCCCCTAGCCTGGCTAAAAGTCTTCTCTGCCGCACACGCCAGCATAAAAAGCCCCGAATCGCCAGATGTAATTATTCAAGAATGCGGCATTGATTGCCCTGGTGAAATGGCTACTTTTATGCGCTATATTCAGCCCGACATTGCCATAATTACCTCTGTTGCTCCTGAGCATATGGAATTTTTCAAAAATATGGATACGGTAGCTCATGAGGAATTATCCATTAGCCAGGTCGCTAAAAAAACCATCTTCAACCTTCACGATATCGATGAAAAATATCATAATCTCATAGTTGGAAATCGCGTAAGTTACGGCGACGAATCCGCTGATGTTTTCCTGGAAATTAAAAAGACTACAGATAATGGCTGTATTGTCAATCTAAAACACTCCGAGGGAACTTCTCAGGACATCAATATTTCTGTATTAGGCAAGCACAACATCCGCTCAATCACTGGCGCGGCGGCGGCAGGATTAGCTTGCGGAATGAATATTGAAGAAGTTGCGGCGGCTTTAACAAAAATCAAACCAGTTTCAGGAAGAATGAATATTTTACGTGGCATACGCGGCTGTACGTTGCTGGACGACACTTACAACGCCAGTCCTATTGCCATGGAAAATTCACTAAAAACTCTCTATTCCATCTCTGCCGATCATAAAATTGCCGTATTGGGCGATATGAATGAATTGGGCGAAACATCCGAATCAGAGCATAAAAAAATCGGTGAAATTTGCGACCCAAGCCAATTAGAGTTACTTATTACTGTTGGCAAAATGTCAAAAAAATACCTCGCACCAATCGCTGAAAAAAATGGCTGTAAAGTAATTTCTTTTGACACGGCGCTTGAAGCTGGAAAATTCCTGAAAAATAGCGACATTAAAGATACAACAATTCTATTCAAAGGCTCGCAGGGCGGCATTTACCTTGAAGACGCCGTGAAAGAATTATTGCTTGACCCAAGCGATGCAGAAAAATTAGTTCGCCAATCACAAAGCTGGAAACAGATTAAAGCGAAATTTTACGACTCTTTTTCTCAATCTCAGAAATAATTTCCTGAACGACCTTCTTGTCGTTCCACGGAATTCGCTTGCCATTCACAATTCGGTACTGCTCATGACCCATGCCCGTAATCAGAACCGTATCGCCACGAACAGCCGACCTCAGAGCTTGATAAATCGCCTGTTTTCGATCAGCAATTTCCGTCATTTTATGAGCCTTCTTCGTTCGCTCAATTCCCTGACGAATCATTGCCCGAATTTCATCTGGATTTTCGTTATAGCTTTCCTCGTCAGTTAGGAAAATCCTATCAGCCAAATTAGCCGCCAGTTCGCCCATAATCGGACGCTTTGTCTTATCTCTGTCACCACACGCACCAAACACCAAAGTTAATCGCCCCTTGGTAATTTTATGAGTGGTTTTTAGCAATTTTTCCAGCGCGTCTGGCGTGTGAGCATAATCTACAATAATATCAATTCCAAGCTTATTTTCTACTCGCTCGAATCGTCCAGGAATCGCTTCCAAATTCGCCACGCCCTCTTGGATATCTTCCAACTTTATCCCCAACAAATATGCCAACGACACCGCAGCCGACATATTCATCACGTTAAATTCGCCAGGCAAATTAGTCGCCAGCTCCAAATGAGTTTGATGGTCAATCAGCAGACTCGCCTCTGTTCCCTTTTTATACAACTTAACGTGCGTTAAGTGAGCTTCAGCATCCGGATTCGTTCCGTAAGTCATTTTCTCGCCAGAAGCCGTAAACTTGTCAAAATAGTCAAACCACTCGTCATCACGATTCAGCACGATATATTTCGGCTTTTTCTCAAACAACTTAGCCTTAGCTGCCGCGTAAGCTTCCATCGTTTTGTGATAATCCAAATGGTCTTGAGTCAAATTAGTCATCACCGCCGCCTCAATTGGCACGCCGTCAAATTTATGCTGCGACAGAGCGTGACTTGTCGCCTCTAAAATCACATATTCCACGCCTTCACGCTGAGCTGTCTGGAAAAAGCTAAACAGTCTTGCTACAGTCGGCACTGTCGCATTCAAATCATTTATCTTTTCCTTGCCAGCAATTTCAATCACCGCCGTCGTAAATAATGCAGTCTTAAAGCCAGCTTCTTTCAAGATTTCATTGATATAACAAGCGGTCGTAGTTTTCCCGTTCGTCCCTGTTACTGCAATAATTCTCAAGCCACGAGCTGGATTGCCATATCTTAGGCTAATCATCTTCGTGCGCGCAACTCTATAGGCGTTTTCGGTTTTTTCCAAAGCTCCTTGAGGTAGCGTTTTTCTAGCAATTTTTACCAACTCGTTTTTCATAATACCCATTTTACCACTTATATTTGCTATAATAAAAACAAATGAGGATTTTGGGAATTGAATCCAGTTGCGACGAAACAGCGGCGTCAATAGTTGAAGATGGCGAACGCTTGCTTTCAAATGTCGTCAATTCTCAAATTGATATTCACGCAGAATACGGCGGAGTTATTCCAGAAATTGCCGCGCGTAGTCATTTGGAAGTTGTAAATCCCGTCATTAAAAAAGCTTTGTCTGATGCAAATTGCACTTGGGATGATATTGACGCCATCGCCGTTACTTACGCGCCGGGGCTTATCGGTTCACTATTAATCGGCACTCTCGCCGCTAGAACTCTCGCTATTATCCATAATAAGCCACTCTTTAAGATTCATCACGTAGAAGCTCACGTGTACGCCAATTTTATCAATAAGCAAGCCGACAATTTATCTCTAACATTACCGAAACAGCAGCCGTCATTCCCTATGCTTTCGTTGATCGTTTCAGGTGGACATTCGCAACTTGTCCTATTTAAAAATCACGGTGATTATCAGCTTATCGGACAAACTCAAGACGACGCGGTTGGCGAAGCGTTTGATAAAGTCGCTAAAATCATCGGCTTACCTTATCCTGGCGGCCCGGCCATTACTAAAGTCGCTGAACTTGGCGATCCGCACGCGTTCCACTTACCTATCGCCAAATTATCCGGCGAATACGATTTTTCCTTCTCTGGGCTTAAAACAGCCGTTTTGAGAGCCGTTCAGCACGAAGTCGGTAAAGACTTCACTTTTCCCTCTCATGAGCTTCCAGCGCTCGTAGATGACGAATTACGACGTAATATGGCAGCGAGTTTCCAGTATACAGCCATAAAAACTCTCGTAAATAAAACCAAAAAGGCGTTTGACAATTTCCAGCCAGCTTCCGTTGTAATCGCTGGTGGAGTCGCAGCTAACCAAGAGTTGCGCCGTCAATTACGCGAAGCTTTGCCAATTGACATCGAATACGCCCCTATCCAACTCTGTACAGATAACGCCGCGATGATTGCTACCCTTGGTTATTTCAGATCTCAAATTGACGAGCCTACAGATCCATACGATCTGGAAGTTCAGCCAAGTTTATCAATGACAGCAATATAACGTTGTGAGGATTACAACATGAATCAACATTTTCTACAATCATCAGCTTGGGAAAAATTTCAAAAATCGCTCGGAAGAAAAGTCTTTCACAACAGAGGTGAAGGATGGGAATATTTCGCAATATTAGAGCGCGGCACAGGCAATTCCCGCTTATATTGCCCCTTCGGTCCAACCGCTATTAACGAAGAAGCATTACGATTAGCACTAAAAGACTTAGCAGAGCTCGGCAAAAAACTTGGCGTTACTTTCCTCAGAGTCGGACCAATTAAACCCACCTTCTCTAAGGTATTATCTGATGAGCATTGGAAGAAAGCCACTTACGTCCATTTGCAGCCAGAACATACGCATATTATCAATCTCCAGCAACCAGAGGAAGAAATCATAGCAAGTATGGCGCAACCTGTAAGGAATTGTTATAGGAATTATCACAAAAAAGGCGTAACGGTTCATCAATCTCAAAACCCAGACGATGTTAAATATTTTCTAGAATTGATACACGAAGTCGCCAAACGGACTGGTATGTCGCCGCATCCAGATTCATATTTTCATAAGCAAGCTGGTTCCCTACTTCCATCCAAAGATGCTTCTTTTTGGTACGCAACATATGATAATAAAGTAATTGCTACTGCCCTATTTTTCGACTCAAAAACAACTCGAATTTACGCGCATGCGGCGGCAAATTCTACACCAGAATATCGCAAGCTTAACGCTGGGACTGCCCTGCTCGCCGAAGCGATAATCGATGCAAAACATCGTCAAATGGAGAAAGTCGATTTATACGGAATTGCTCCTGAAAACGCACCAAAAAATCACCCATGGGCTGGCTTTACGAAGTTCAAGCGATCGTTCGGCGGCGAAGATATCTATTCTGGGTCAACCTGGGAACTTCCCCTAAATCCACTTCAATATTGGCTATATCGAGCGTATCAAACGATCAGAAAATAACCTTATTTTCATCTATCGCACCACATAAATTTGTGGTATAATTAAGATGTAATATAAACATGTGGAGAAATTAGAAGATTATATAAATAAGGGCTTTTGCACGTGAAAAGCTACTTTGTTTTCTTTTGTCTTTTTTCACATGAAAAAACCATGGAATAACTTATGCAGCTAGCTAAACAATACATACCAAACGATTACGAACCGAATATTTACGCCCTATGGGAAACCAGCGGCGCATTAGAACCAACAGGTGTAGGCAAGCCATATTCAATCATCATGCCACCACCTAACGCGAACGGTAATCTTCATATCGGGCACGCACTCGATATGAATCTGAAAGACATTCTGATTCGCTATCACCGAATGAAGGGCGACGACGCCGTATTTATTCCAGGTGCCGACCACGCTGGGTTTGAAACTTGGGTTGTGTATGAAAGAGAATTGACGAAGCAAGGGAAGAGTCGCTTCGATTTTTCACGTGACCAATTGTATAGTCAAGTTTGGAATTTTGTACAAGAAAAACGTGGCAATATGGAGCTGCAATTGCGCGCGTTAGGTGTTAGTGCATCATGGAAGCATTTGACATTCACTTTGGACGATAAAGTCATCAACACTGTATACGACACGTTTAAGAAAATGTGGGATGACAATTTGGTTTACAGAGGTGAGAGAATTGTTAATTACTGCACCAAACATCAAACCAGTTTTGCCGACATCGAGGTAGAACATAAGAACGAGAAAGGGAAGTTGTGGAAAATAGCTTACCCGACATTAGATAAAATTGGCGAGATTATCATTGCTACTACGCGCCCAGAAACTATGCTTGGCGACGTCGCTGTGGCAGTTCATCCAGATGATGAGCGATATAAAAAATTGGTTGGAACTCGCATTTTACTGCCGATTGTCGATAAGGAAATTCCTATCATCGCGGACGAATACGTCGACATGAGCTATGGTACCGGTGCGGTTAAGATTACGCCAGCGCACGACCCGAACGACTTTGAAATTGCAAAACGTCATGATTTGCCCTTAGAATCAATCATCAGCCCAGAAGGGAAGATGATAAATGTGCCAGCGCAGTTCTTGGGATTAACACCAGTAGAAGCTCGCGCTCGAGTTTTGGAAGCACTGGAAGCACTGGAGCTACGCCGCGGTGAGACTGAAATTGAACACGCCGTTGGACATTGTTATAGGTGTGGCAGCGTAATTGAGCCAATGATTAAAGAGCAGTGGTTTATTAAAACACAATCACTCGCACAGCCGGCAATTGATGCACTCAAAAAAGAAGAAATCACTTTTTATCCAGCATCCAAGCGCAAAGAACTTATAGCATATCTTGAGCAATTGAAAGACTGGAATATTTCACGACAGATTCCATGGGGAATACCAATTCCTGCGTTTGTAAATGAAAACGACCCTAAGGATTGGATATTTGATACTCGCACCAACGAGCAAAGTATTGTTGTAAATGGCACAACATATATTAGGGAAGAGGATACCTTTGACACCTGGTTCTCATCTGGACAATGGCCATATATTGTAACTGATTATCTGACCGACGGCGATTTAGCCAATTATTTCCCGACCGACATGATGGAAACTGGTATGGATATTATGCGCGCATGGGTTTCTCGAATGATCATGCTTAGCCTATACCGAACAGGTAAGGTGCCGTTCAAAGAAGTTTATCTGCACGGAATGGTTAATGACGAGCACAACCAAAAAATGTCCAAGTCTAAGGGTAATGTTATCAATCCAATGGAATTGGTTGCGGAATTTGGATCTGACGCAACACGTATGGGACTTATTTCTGGGCGAGCGCCAGCTCAAAGTCAAGCCTTCAATCGCGGCTCTGTCATCGCTGCTCGCAACTTCTGCAATAAGCTATGGAATATTGCCCGATTTGTCGAGACACAAATTGGCGATAATCACCAAATTGTCGACTTAGAACCACAAACTCCGGCCGATCACTGGATTATTCGCCAATTGAACGACGCTGCCAACAACATCGCTGTTCGATTAGAGCAATATCGCTTCTCAGAGGCATCAGAAACTGTTTATCACACCATCTGGGATGACGTGGCTGACTGGTACATTGAATCGTCTAAAACCGCGATCAATCGTCCGTTACTATCCTGGGTTTTGGCAACTTCTTTGAAAATCGCTCATCCATTTGCGCCGTTCGTTACGGAAACAATTTGGCAGACGCTCAATTACACCGACGGCATTTTGATGCGTGAAGCTTGGCCAACTCCAGAAAAGTTCGATCCGATTGCTGCCGAACAATTTGAACAACTTAAGCTCTTGGTTGCTGAAGGTCGCTGGGTGATTGCTGAACTGCCAGGGAATAAGAAATATCGATTGTTATACGGCAACGACAGTCTTATCGCTGACAATCAAGACACGATTAAGCATCTGATGCGACTTGAAGCAATTGAACACACGGATCAGCCGCGCGGACTGAGATTAGCGGCTGCAAACAGAGAAGCATGGCTAGACATTGATAGCGAAACTCTGTATCAACATCAGGAAAATCTGGAAATGCGCCTAGCCGAAGCACGTCAGAAATTGGCGGGATTAAAGAAGCGCCTGGAAAATCCGACTTACGTTGAGAAGGCTCCAGCCCACCTTGTCGAGGAAACTCGCGAGCAATTAGCCGAGCAAGAAAAAATCATTACTCGGCTTGTTTCGGAACTGGAAGTGATTAGCTTAAAATAGCCTAACTCACACCTTCAAAGTCAAGGTGATATCCGTCAAAAGTATGCTGACCACGAGCAGCATATTTTTGGCGCAATCGCTTCTTATCGTTGTTACGAGGCGTAGTTCGCGGTCGCGCCGAACCCTCTTTTAATACATTTGACAATTGAGCGTGTTCTGGATGAGTATGAGGCTTTGTTTCTGGCATTTTTATTTCATCCTTAACGTCACTTTGAACGCTATATGTTTTCCAAGATGACAAAAACGCTTTATCGACGTTGGTATCGTGCAGCAGCACACCAAACGCTACATTCAAACTGACAAACATAGTTGTAACGGTGAAAAACTGTTGTACTAAATTCATTTTTATTCTTTCTTTTTTGTATCTATTTTTAGAATACTGATTATAATGTTAGCATAAGCTTTGTTTTTTGTCAAGTATATTTCCCAGCATAGAAATAGTCATCCTGAATTTTACAGAGAAAATGTTTAGTATAATGGAGTTTATGGGATACCTAATTTCCATTAAGGTCGCACTAATTATTTTTCCAATTTTGGCTTTTCTTATCACGTTGCCGTATATGATTGCGAACTATCGAAAATACGGCTCCGTCAATAAGCTTAGGACTTTGATTTTCTATTCCTTTATTCTGTATTTATTAACCGTATATTTCTTAGTTATTTTACCGTTACCAAATCCAGAATCCGTTCACACAACTTACACAGAAAATCTGAATTTAATCCCGTTTTCATTCGTCGCGGATTTTATAAAGAATAGTCCATTTATATTAACAGATAGCTCAACTTGGATTACGGCGATAAAACATCCCACTTTTTACGTTCCTGCTTTCAACGTTTTAATGCTCATTCCGTTCGGAATTTACCTGCGCTACTATTTTAAATGTAGCCTTAATAAGACGTTGTTATTGACAGCTATTTTAAGTTTATTCTTTGAGATAACTCAATTATCTGGACTTTATTTCATCTATTCAGGACCTTACCGATTAGCCGACGTCGATGACGTCATCCAGAACACGATAGGCGGATGTATCGGTTACTTTCTGGGCTGGTTTGCGACGTGGCTACTTCCGTCCAGGGAAGAAATAGATAAAAAATCCCTTGAGGCCGGCTCACGAGTTTCTGGAATTCGTGTTAGTTTATCTCTAATAATCGATGCTGTTATCATCCGTATTCCTTACACCTTATCAAAAACCCAACTTCCGTTTTCGCTATTTTTAGCCCTCTATTTTAGCCTAATTCCTCTACTGAATGGTAAAACTTTTGGTAGCGCATTATTAAAGTTTGGGCTAACATTTGAAAATAAAAAATGGATTCGCACAATTTTCAGAGGAATCTTACTCACGATATATTTTCGCATCATTCCCGCAGGCTTGTTTTACCTCGCGGATGAATTGAATAAGGAAGCGAATTCGCTACTGTTTCTCTGTCTATTCGCAATTATGTTCTTAGCATTCATATTATTCGTATTAATTACAATTGCCGTAGCGTTATTTAACCGACGTTTTATGTTTGATCGCCTATCTGGCGCAAGTTACGAAAGTACGATTCAAGTCAAACAAGAGAAATAAAAAATAGGAAACTCGCACGAATCTCCTATTTTTCGACTTCAATAGTACTGTTTTGGCGGAAGGGGAGGGATTCGAACCCTCGGTACGTTTTACCGCACGCCGGTTTTCAAGACCGGTACCTTCAACCACTCGGTCACCCTTCCGTATTATCTCTGAATTTTGGCGGAGGAGGGGGGATTCGAACCCCCGCTACAGATCTCTCCATACTAACGATTTAGCAAACCGTCCCCTTCAGCCACTTGGGTACTCCTCCAAATTCACTATTTAGTGTACCATATAAGTGCAATTATTGATAGCTTTATCGTAAATAGAGTATAATAGGACTATGATAAAAGAATACATCTCTAAGATTACAATAGGATTACTTACAATTGGGTTCGGTATAGTTTTAGCAACCGCTCCAGTTTCTGCATTAGGCGAAGGTGGTGCTCCAGCTGGAATTAACGCGGCACGCGGCGACAATACGCCGTCCAACTTGGCTAATGGTGATTCATCAATCGTAAGGCGAGCCATCAACATTATGCTATTCGGTGTCGGTGTCTTAAGCGTCGTTATGCTAATCTTCGGCGGTTTCCGCTACGTAATATCTGGCGGTAAAAAAGAATCTGTCACAAACGCCAAAAACACAATTTTATACGCAATCATCGGTCTATTAATCGCAGTCTTTGCTTACGCTATCATTAACTTCGTCCTTAGCGCAGCTTTAAGTGGCGGATCAACCACTAACGTTTAATTGTCCGTTAATTCTCACCGTGATATACTAACGTCATGAACGATAGTCCAGAAAACCAAGACTTTGAAACGCCATCATCTGACAGGATTGATTTAACCGAGCCAATAGCCTGGAACGCACCAGAAGGCGTGCAAGTTCAACGCGGTAAATTGTGGTACGTATTTTTTGTCATTGTGTTGATAGGATTAATGGCTTTGGCAATTTTGGTGTTTAAGAACTGGACTTTCGCTGTTTTATTGCCAATTATGGCTGTAGCCTTGTTTGTATTATCAAACAAAACCCCACAAGTAATAAACTACGCGATTAGCCCCAAAGGTATTTACATCGCCGATGTTTTACACGATTTTAGCGAATTTCGCGCATTTGGATTAACTCACGAAAACAACCAACATTCGATTCTATTATTACCCGTAAAGCGATTTTCGCCGGGTTTAACTATTTACTTTTCCGAAGCAGAAGGCGAGAGAATCGTCGATATGCTCGGAGCACGCCTACCAATGCAAGAAATTAAGCCAGACGCCTTAGAGAAGTTTATTCGGCTGATAAAGCTATAGCTTGATTGACTATATTTTATGTGGTAGAATACAAAAGTTCAGTGCTTTATAGCAATGAAGGTACCTTATATTTTTGTTATAGCCTTTTCGAAAGGCTGTATGCACCCGTAGCTCAGCTGGATAGAGCGCTGGCTTGCGGAGCCAGAGGTCGTAAGTTCGAATCTTGCCGGGTGTACCACATTAGCTTTATGGAGAGGTGCAGGAGTGGTTGAACTGGCCGCTCTCGAAAAGCGGTATGGGGCAACTCATCGAGGGTTCGAATCCCTCTCTCTCCGCCATAGATATTATGAAAATCACCATTATAACAATCGGAAAAAAGCACGAAGCCTGGGTTCAGCCAGGCATTTTTCGTTTTTTAGAGCGTCTACGAGCACCATTTGCTGCGGAAATGATTATTCTACCGCATTCAAGCTTTGAAGGCGACAGAGCGCGCCAGGAAGAGTCTGAGCGTATTTTTTCACGCCTCAATTCAGATGACTTCGTTATTTTGCTCGATGAGCGCGGAAAAAACTTATCATCACCGGAATTATCTAACTTAATAACCGAACATACCGACAAGCATATTGTCTTCATCATCGGTGGCGCTTACGGAGTTACCAGCGATTTGCGCCAAAAATCCAACATCGTTTGGTCGTTATCAAACTTAGTGTTTCCACACCAATTAGTTCGTCTTATTTTAGCTGAGCAATTGTATCGCGCCCAAGAAATCCATCGCGGCAGTCATTATCATCACTCATAGCTTCGGGCGCCCGTGCCTGGCAATAACCGCAATTTCCACGTGTTTGGCGCCATTTTTCTTCAAACATTCCGCCGCCGCCAACACAGTCGAGCCAGTCGTAAATATATCATCAATAATGATATATCGCTTATTTTTATCAACTTTACCCGCAATTTCAAAAAACTCCTTTGCTTGACGTTTTCTCTGAGCGGAAGACTTCGTAAAGTGCTGAGTGACGTTATTTCTGCGCCGGAGCAGGTAACAATACTCTATTTTTCTACGTCGAGATAGTTTAACGGCAATTTTCTTTATATGATCAAATCCACGACGCCGAATATTCTTAGAAATTGTAGGAATTGGTACGATTACTGTATCTGGCGGCAATTCAGGCAGAGCTTCGTCTAAGAACTCACTTAGCAATCCAGCCGCTGCCTGAACGCGGTTAAACTTATAATCATCAATAATCTTTGCAACAACACCTGTACGTCGTGAAAAACACCAAATCATATCACAGGGGAGATTATGTTTTTTACATAAGTTGCCATTCTCCAATAAATCGCCACACAATACGCACATATCATACTTCCGACTTGTGATGTATTTTTTACAATCTAAGCATAAAATACCACCCGTTTTACCGCACTTATAACAGTGGTGAGGAGCGATGATCGATAATAGCGTGTCAAACATTGTAATTTTTACGTTTTAAGCCTTTCTCTGTTGATTATAACGCACATTACAGTTATACTAATAAAGACTTTGTCAATGAGCCTATTATAAAAGTGGAGGAAATTATGGCCCGAAAGCAAGATGATACATTACTAACAGAACAGGAATTGGCTGCGGCGTTTATTGACGATGATAACGACGATCTGCTACCTGGTTTTGACGACGACAACAGTAGAAGCAACAGTACACCAACAACACGATCTGACGACAATTGGGAAGATGAAGCTGATGACGCAATGGGTCAATTGGCTGTTGATGTTTTTGAGACAGAAAACAACCTAGTTATTAAAGCTCGTACTGCCGGCGTAGATCGAAACGACCTAGACGTAAGCATTTCTGACGGTATCTTAACAATTAGCGGCACACTGTCTAGCGGTGACGAAGCAGATGTTCGCCAATGGCACATCCAAGAATGCTACTGGGGCGAATTCAGTCGTACATTAGCATTGCCAACCGCTGTAAATGAAGAAGGCGTTAAGGCAGAATTAAAAGATGGCGTTTTGACAATTACTTTTGAAAAGATAAAGCAAGAAAAAGCAAAGAAGATTCAAGTTCTGTAAAAACCATTTCACAGAAAATACCGTCACAAGTTGGCGGTATTTTTTTAGCCACAAAAAAAGAACCTCATCAGCGAGGCTCTTTTTTATCAATATGGAAGATTATGATCCTGATGTAATCTTACCAATGACCATATTGACGATTGCGTATGCCAAAATGGCAACCACCAAACCGACAATTGCGTACAAAACTGTGTTCTTAGCTGCAGTAACCTTATTGCTATCACCAGCTGAAGTAGTATAACGAATACCACCCCAGATAAGCATAATAACACTCAATGCACCAACAGCAAACAAGAATATGTTTACAAACTGCTTAACTAAAGATTCAGGGTCTGCAGCTACATTGTCAACGCCCGCTCCTTGCGCGCTACTAACACCGCCCTTTAGGGTAAAATCACCTTCAGCGCTTGCAGCTGGAGCTACAGCCAAAGCAACAGTTGGTACTACCAGTAGTCCCGCCAAGATTAATTTTAATTTATTCATTGTTATTTTCTCCTTGTTTAATGATATTACTATTATACATTTTTATCTGTTATTTGTAAAACTAATTATGGATTTATTATAGTCGATTTGTAACCATATTGACGATCGCGTATGCCATAATAGCCACAATTAGTCCAACCACTGAATAGGTGAGCGTACTCTGAGCAGATTTTGTCTTTGAAGCGTCGCCAGCCGAAGTAATATAGCGAAGTCCGCTAAAAATAATCATAATAACAGACAAAATACCCACAGCCCAAAGCAAAACATTAACTACTGTTTTTATTAGACCTTTATCACCGTCAATACTTTTACCTTTCATTTCCGATGTTGTAGCGGTATTAATACCATCAGATACCTGAGCAGAAGCGCTACCTGGCAGGGAAGCAGTAGATAAAACTGATGTTCCAAATACCGCACAGGTCATAATTGCTATTGATATTATTGATTTTTTCATACTTTCTCCTAATTAAATCTATTAAATACAAAATTAACAATTGCTGATGCGAATATAGAGACTATTAAGCCAACGACAGCATATAAAACAGTATTCCTGGCTTTTGCAGCTTTCTGAGCATCACCGCTGGAAAGTGCAAACATAATACCACCAATAACTATCATAATAATCGAAATAGCACCAACGGCCGTAAGTAGAACTTCAACGATAGTTTTTATAATACCGTTCACTTGAGTTTCGCCACTACCCTTATTTTTACAATAGACAGAGTTTTCATTTCCATCTGAGCAAATGTTGATACCGTTAGTCGCGGATACCACTGGAGTAAACACGCCAAGGAACCCAATCATTAGTATTCCAGCCGTCAGGATTTTTGTAAAAATCTTCATTTTAAACCTTTCCTATAATATAACCTGTTATAGCAATCGCACTAGCAATAATAACCAAACCAATAACTGAATATAAAATAGCATTCTTTGCGCTGGCAGTCTTAGCGGGATCGCCAGAAGACAGGGAATAGTTTATTCCAGCAATAATCACCACAATAACAGCCACGACACCAGCCACCCAGAGCGCCAAATTAACAAACTTCATAATATCCACATCGTTATTCTGTGGCACGCCAAGATCATCTGCCTTTCCTAATAATCCAGCAAAAAATTCCATATATCTCATTTTATACCCCTATCTTTGATGATATAAAGTTAACCAACGCAACAGAAGCTAGGGCGATAACCAAACCAATCGCGGCACTCATAATAGTCTTTCGCCCATGAGCAGCCTTGTCTGGAGCACCGTTACTGGTCATCATCAAGAATCCACCGTACATAATATATCCAACAGTCGTGTAACCGATAAGCTGCAGCAAATCATCAACGATATTAAGCGCGATTTTCCAAATATAGTTAGCTTGAGAATTAGTATCTGTGTCTGGATTTTTAAGGGAACAGTCACTATTAGTCAAGCCGCTATACCATGGTTTTAATGTTAAAATCTTCCCCTTATTAGAACATGCATCGTCCGCAAAAGAAATACCCGGGAAAGTTACGCTCGCCCCAAACGAACCTATAACCATTAAAGACACTGCTATTATAATTTTCTTCATCAATCGAAAACTCCTCCTGGAATAATAAAGTTAGTAATTGCCACCATAAACGCAAACATTATTATCCCAATGACAGTATTCGTCCAAACTTCACGCGCTTTTTTTATCTTATCTGGACTACCTTCAGAAGTGGTATATAAGAATGCTCCGTATATAACAGCACCAACCGCCGCAACCAAAACTCCAGCGGTTAAGATTTTAATAACTTGCTTGATTATGTTGATAATTGCCGTGCTACCCGTGCCGTCACAAGAAATAACAGAGGTTTCCGCGCCACCGCAACTGCCGGCAGCCGCCAAAGCTATTCTGGGTATGAAAGCACTTCCTGCGATTACTGTTGCGATAAATATGCTAATTACAATATTTCTTTTTGTCATAAAATTTTCTCTTATACCTAAATTGTAAAATAGTCAAGCGAAAAAAGCAAACATTTTCCTTGAAAAGACAGAAGTAATCTGATAATATAAGGGATATTGATATGCGCTCGTAGTGAAGTTGGCCTATCACGCCTCCCTGTCACGGAGGAGATCGCCGGTTCGAATCCGGTCGAGCGCGCCACAGATAATTCACCCCTTGATAGGGTGTTTTTTTATGGAAAATATGCCATATTTATTGCATTTTTATACAATTTATGTTATTATACAGCCAATTGGACTGGAAGGTCTAAGGAATTTTATAATAAAATATCTGACAATGTCAGAGGAAGGATCCCAAGCGTTATGGTTCGAAATCGTGAACAATTTAACCCAAGTGATTCAGAAAAAAGCTTATCAAAAAAAATAATGGCACTAATTGGCGCAACAGCATTCGCACTTGGGGCGGCAGGATGTAGTGATAGCGAAAGCTATAGATATAAAGAGCCAACTCCAGATACTACAACATCCACGTCGCAGGAAAGCGAGAATCCATCTTCTGAAACCAGCACAGACACAACAGAGCCTGTACCTCAAGAAATAATCGACAAATATAAAGACATAAATCTATCCGACCTCAGAGATGTTCTAGAAAAAGAAAAAAACGGTGAAGAAGTTAGCTATAGTGAGTGGAGAGCCACTTTCGCTAAATTCGTAAACGAAAACTTAGTAAAAGAAGACGATAAAATACCTGTAGAAGAATACGAAACGGTATCGTCCAACCGCTCCAACTTCGCCAAAGATATACGCCCTGTTATCAAGAATAATGTTATAGGAATATTTGCCCTTGGATCTATACGCCGAGATTCCGTTGAATACGGCTACCCTTTCTCAGTAGAAGAAATGAAAAAAATAGACAAGGGGGTGTTTAACGTAATTACAGTAGGTCAAGCTAAATATCTGTTAGCTGATATAACTGTATATGATAAGGATAAGCATTTTCCTTATATGTTCAATGTAAAAGATATTACAGACATTACTGTAGAGGAAGTTTTTGAAAGCACAGGGCGCACCTATGAAGGTAATCCTACAGGATGGATTAGCTACATTCCTGATGGTCTCGCAACAGGAGAAGATCAATGCGGAGTTGAAAAATATGTTTCAATGTGCAGAAAGACAAACCCTAATGTAGATTTTGGACCAAATGAGACTCCAGACAAAAAAATCACTACGTATGGATACGCCACCACGGAAATATCTACAGTATATAAGGTATCCTTTAAAGATAATGAAAATGATGAACTTTCTATTCCTTTTGCTGTTAGAGCCTTCATTAACAAGGATGAGGATGCAAGTGATTTAAACGTTCCAGGGTACAAACAAGTTGATTCACGCTTCATAAATGACGACGATCTGCACATAACGAGCGTGATAGCTGGCTTTAGCATATTAACCAAAGATGATGCAGACGCAGCCTTTTTGGAAAAAGATGGCGTTAAAGTATCACCTGGTGCTATTCCCGAAGTTGCTAAGCTTCTTAAATAAAATAATCTTTAATTTGCCCCCTTGCATAAACACCTTCGTGTATGATTAAATGAAGGTGTTTATGTTTATGAGTGGGTTTGGTCGTAGAAACGTCTTTAAGAGTATAGTTTTATATTTGTGCGTAAGCGCCTTATTTATATTACCAATTTCTACGCTATTAACCTCTTTACCTGCATTTGCCGCTGGGTACTTTGACGGTCTCAGTACTCAAGAAAAATACAAGTTCTATGTTTATGCGCGCGCATTAGATACATGTTTTGTCCGTGCGGGAAGTAAGGCGCCCAACAGCAACGTAGAGGAGCTGAAAAAGGGAAAAATATTTAATAATGTTGGCGACGGAGCTTACGTAGGAACTTTTCCAGGCTTTACAGGATACAATAGCTCGGGAGGATATTTTGATTGCAACTCAGCTGAACTTATGAGTACAGCTGTTAGTCAATTCAACATACAGCCACAAGGAAGATCCTCCGCTGTAGAAGTATTGCTTTGCAAAATAGGATACAGGAGAGGCATTAACTACACCCTATCCGAAGACGAATGCATAAATGGAAGTGGTGCATTTGGCAAAAAAAAGAAGTCTACAGGAGGAAAAGACGATAGACAAGATGGCGTTAATATATATTCAAAAGGGAAGATATTTGAAGTACTAACAAATTTATCAGGTTATAAAAATGGTATAGAAAACTCCGATCCTAGTATAAAATATCTTGTCTCAAGGTCCATGATAAGAGGATGCATAAAAGACGACAATCCTCAACCTCGACGACACAACTCAAAAGATTGGGAAATACAAGATGTAGATAGTAATGGAAACTTAACTAACTCATATTACCTACCTGGCGACGGGCAGGGTTATAATGTGGGCGGATCAAATAACCGTGAATGGCCACAGAATCATTATGACGCAAACATTTCTGAATGGCAGTGTATGAATATATACCGGCGCCTAGTGGAGTCGGCGCCAAAGTATCAAGAAGCCCTAAGACAGTCAGCCACAGACACTGCGTGCGTAGGGCTGGCAGACGAAAATCTAAAAGCCATCTGCGAAGACGGTGTAAATCATAAGGGTAATTCTAAATACTGCGAAACCTATAATAACCCCGACGAAATAAACGCCTGTAAGCAAGGTCAGTCTGCTGAAATAAAGACCCCATCGGAAGGTGACGGCGGCGGAGAAGAAGAGAAAAATTCGTGTGGAGTCGACGGTATAGGGTGGCTCGTCTGTCCTTTAATGAGTTTTGCTGGCAGCCTGGGAGACGCCTCTTACTCCGCAATATCGTATTTTCTATCTATCGATACAGAAATTTTTAAGGAGCAACCAAATGGAGGACTAGAGCAAGCTTGGAAGTTCTTCCGAGATATTGCAAACGTCGTATTTGCCGTAATATTCCTGTGGGTAATATTCTCCCAAATAAGCAATGTCGGCGTCAGTAATTATGGAATTAAGAAAATTCTACCAAGGTTAATAATAGGAGCTTTGCTCGTAAACCTATCTTTCTACCTCTGCAAATTAGCTGTAGATTTGTCTAATATCCTCGGTTTTTCTCTTAAAGGAGTTCTGGAGGGGGCAGCATCAGGAGTTAGTACTCAATCGGCAGAAGTTGGCACCTTCAACACCTTAATCGTTGGCGGACTGGCACTAGCTGGAGTAGGTCTATTTATATTCCTTGCTGTAAGTATACCTACTATCATGGCTCTACTTTTGGCTTTACTCGTCGTGTTAGTTATATTAATTGTTCGACAAGCTGCCGTCATATTGTTAATAGCAATATCTCCATTAGCATTTGCAGCATGGCTTCTACCAAACACTGAAAATTTATTCAAAAAATGGGTATCAATGCTTAGGGGGTTGTTAATTGTATTTCCTGTAATATCTCTTCTGTATGGAGCTGGAAAGTTAGCGGGAGCCGTATTGGCTGCAGTCGGCACAAACGATCCAAACAATCCGAAAGAAACCATGCAGGTTGCAGCCTTGGCGGCGTCTATTTTGCCATTAGGCGCTACACCTTTTGTGCTGCAGAGCTCCTTAAATTCGTTAGGCAACATTGGCGCAAAGATAGGCAGAATGGGTGCTAATGCGCATAGTCGATTCGCTGGAAACGCAAAGGGTGCAGCGAAAAGGCGCATCGATAACTCTGCTGTCGGCGATACGAAAAGAAAATATTCAGACTTCATGGATAGGAAACGCGCAAGCATGCGAGCAAGTGATAGACGCGCAAAGATAGATAACAGTAAGTTTGGTCGATTTATGGGTTGGGATAAAGGTGGAGCACGTGCCCGCGCAACCGTAAATAAAGCGTTCGAGAGTGATGTTGACAATGCATCCACAATGCTACAGGGTATGACATCAGACAAGATAGCCGATATAGCCAACGGCACAACCGTAGCCTCAAGGGCTATGCGCGCGGCGGCTATCGACCATACTATGGCTAATGGTAGTTTTAAAGAACGTATGGATGTGCTGAGTAGTCTAAAAGGCACAGACAACTCCATAAAACAACGGGCAATTAAAGCTGCATACGCAAAGAAGGATAATAATATCATAGGAAATGGATTCGGAGATGCTATCCTTAATGATGAGGTTGGTAGTATGCAAGACCTATCTAATATGGCAGTAAATAATGCCGCGTCTGGAAATCTACAGGCAGAGCACTTGGTGCAGAATGGCGCAGCAACCAAATGGTTATCCGATGCTATTACTAATAGTGGAAGTCAGCAAGCTAAGGATGCATTTATAAAAGCAGGAGAAGTTGCCGTATCAAATCCAAATACTGCGAAAAATATAAATCAAGCAATATCCGAGGCGTTAAGCGCTCACGGAGTGATTGCCGGGAATACGTCACAGAATACATCCCCCTCTAGCTCTCAGCAAAACAGCCAAGGTAATAATTCTCAACAATCACCACAAAATAACCAACAGGGCAACAGTAGCTCTGGAGGGATAATTATTCCCTCTAACGAAGATGTCAATAAATACGGCAAATGACATTAAGCAAGAAAAAATCATACACAGCTTCTTCTCTTGACTTTTTCCATCAAAAATGCTAATATAAACCCAGATGGAGTGGTTAATTTCACGTAAGCAGCTTCTTAACAAGTGGCTGCAGTGGTTTGTATTGCTGATAGCAGGGATGCTGGTGGGCATTTTTCTTAATGCCTTAACACACTCAACCTCTGTTTACGCTGTAGACGCAGAATGGAGCGGCCATAATTTAACCTATAATAAAGAAAAATATACAAAGGTAAGTGATGATAAAAAGATCAAACAATTTAACCTACCTGATAATTCGCTTGTTTATGTTAATGAAGATAAGAATAAAAAAGAAACCAAGGTTATTTATTTCCCATCAAGCGAAATATCTTCGCTAAGCTCGGCAACCTACGCGGTTTATTCATTTACGCCACCGAACACCTACGAACAAACCAGCAACTCAACTATTTCAATTGAATCTCCCTCAGAAAATTCAACAGGTACTTCTTGTGACGTGCAGGGAATAGGTTGGATTATCTGTCCACTCTCCAACTGGCTGGCTGATGGCATAGATTATATGTACAGCGCGCTTCAGGAGTTCTTAAAAACTAAGCCGTTAGAAACGACCAACCAAAACAGTGGAATTTATCTGGCGTGGGTCATTATGCGAAACATTAGCAACGTGGCGTTTATTGTGGCGTTTTTGGTGATTATCTACTCACAGTTGACCTCTGTAGGAATTAGCAATTACGGCGTTAAAAAAATGCTCCCTAGGTTAGTAATTGCGGCGGTGTTGGTTAACTTATCATTCACGTTTTGTGCTGTATTGCTAGATTTATCAAACATAGCCGGCTACGCTTTCCAAGACGCCTTTATGGGAATTAAAAACACAATATCCACCGTAGGAGAAAATACGGGCGTAGGTTGGACATGGTCAGAAGTTATTGTGATGATATTATCCAACGGAGCTTTAGCTGGCGGGGTGGTCGCAACAGTAGCTATGGGGGCAGAGTTGCTACCATTGGCACTATCAGCATTAGTGGGAATAGGTCTAGTGCTTCTCTTAGTACTTCTAATTATGGCAGCACGTCAAGCTTTGATTGTAATCTTAATTATCATTTCACCTTTAGCCTTCGTTTGCTATTTACTTCCTGGCACAGAAAAATGGTTTAAGAAATGGCGAGACTTATTCCTCACGATGTTAGTATTTTTCCCGGCATTCGCTGTAATATTCGGTGGGGCACAATTGGCTGGAATAATAATTATCCAAAACGCCACTGGAGCAAATGGTGGAATAATGCAAATCTTAGGAATGGTGGTTCAAGTTATACCATTAGCCTTAACACCTATAATTCTGAAACTTAGCGGCGGAGTATTAGGCAAATTCGCTGGGTTTGTTAATGACAAGAATAAAGGCTGGTACGACAAGTCCAAAAACTGGGCTAAAGATCGTCGTGAGATCACTAAAAACAAGAAGTTGGCTAATGCCAATATGACGCGATTCAACCCAAATCGTTTACGCCGCCGAATGGATCATAATAGTAGATTGCGTAAAAAAGATCTGGAAACTTCACAGAAAGATGCCGAGAATTCATTTAGAAATACAGCCAGGTATAAGAAGTCTGACTTGTATGCCAGACAGGCTTCCAGACGATCAGATTTCTTATCTGCACAAGATGATAATCGCTACCTCGAATCTACACTGGGTCACGCACCAGATGATATATACGAAAAAAGATCTCTATACGATCGTGCTCTGAGAAACGTGTCGGCTACCTATGCAACTCGACAAGATTTGAAAGCTCATCAGCAGCAAACTGCATTTATGAATGATATTAAAGACCTAGAAACCGAAATTGCAACAGCGGGTCTGATTAAGAACAACGCTCAACGTCAGCAGCATAGTGAATTTGCAGAACAATTGAAAAACAGCAAGGAACTTCAAGAGAAGGCTGGCGGCAACGTATTCAAAGATGCAAATGGCAATTTGATTGGTGCAAATGCAGCCTTAGCTTCAGCCATAGCAACCAGCCGTAGCGAGTATGCCAAGTCTGTTGATGAAGCTCATCAGATTATGAAGAATTATAAGCTGAGCGCTGAGCAAAGACAAAAGATATCTTTAGGCAATTCCGTGACGCTTTCAAATGGAACAGTACTGGATAGTAATAACATATTTATACGTGAAGCCGCAATTGAAGAGCAGATTAAATACGGAACTGTTACAGAAGTGGCTCAGCTTGTTAGCGAATTACCGCCAGAATTCTATTCTTCCGTGTCGGCAGCATTAGCGTCATCCGGCGTGAAAAACAAAGCTTCATTTATGGGCGGTAAATTAATTGACGATATGGTTAAGGGTGCTATTAATAACCGTCAAGATTTGCTCAATTATTGTGCTGACTGGCTACAGGGTGGTAAATATAAACCAGAAACTTTAGCCGCCACTGAGGCTGATGGTGTTAAATTGTTAATGGAAGCTGTAAATAATACATCTATTATTACTGATAAGAAACGTCAAGATCTTAAGAAAGTCATCAACACAATTCTTACTGATAAGAGGTTGTCAGCTAATGCAACTGATGCAACTAAAGAGCAATTTGAGATTTTCCGCAACATGTTATAATCTCCATATTTTGATATAATATAAGCAGTATGTCGGTGTATAAAGTTCCTCAAGATGTCGAGGCGGAGGACAAACTGCTCGGGCCGTTTAGTTTCCGACAGTTTGTGTTCTTAATTATAGCTGTTATCGGAATCGCTATTGCGTACGGTTTGAGTACAATTTTACTACCTTTGGCAATAATTCCTGTGCCGATAATTTTATTCTTTGGAGCGCTGGCTTTACCGCTTAAAAAAGATCAGCCAATGGAAGTTTATTTAGCGGCAGTTATTTCTTTTATGCTAAAACCAAAAAAGCGTCTATGGCAGCCTGATGGAATTGAAAGATTAGTCGAAGTTATCGCGCCAAAAGTCGAGGAGAAGACTTACGGTAATAATTACGATCAAGCCGAAGTCCAGCGAAGATTGTCATATTTGGCGAATCTGGTGGATAGCCAGGGTTGGTCAATTCGTGGCGTCAATAATCCGAATAGCTCGATGCGTGCCGATTTATTCAACGAAGGGCAGGCAGCCAACGACATATTGGATGAAAATAGTGCTACGGCACAAAATATCAATCACTTGATAAATCAGTCAGATGTTCGTAGGCGACAAGAAGTTATCCAAAAGATGCAAACAGGGCAATCTGCTACACCGCCTCCTACGCAAACACCTCAACCATCTCAACCAGATAATCCTACTCCAGCCGCACCACTACAAATGAATCCGTACCCAACAATGCGTCAATCCGTATTAAATCCAGTGTCCGGACGGCCTGCCGCGAGCGCTCCAGCTCAAACTCAGCCGACAACCACGCCGCAAACTAGCGTAAACGAGGTGCCACCTGCTATAATAGAACTGGCAAATAACCGCGACCTCTCGATTGAAACGATTGCGCGTGAGGCAAATCGAATTCAGCAAGAAAATAAATTATCAGATGAGGAAGTGGTGATTTCACTACGTTAGGTGGGGTTTATGCAACCAGAGTTACAAAATCAACAATCTTATCAGCAGGTTCCGCAAACCAATGCGGCTCTTCCTGGTGTCTCTCAGCAGCCATCAGTAGCAATTGGTTCGGGACCAAATCCAACCACGCCGTCTCCGGATAAAACTCCTGATGACAAAAAACAAAAAGGACCGATTAGCACTCAGAATACGTTGCTTTTCTCTGAAATGCGCGAAAATATGATCATCATGAGCGATGGCAGTTTTCGGGCGGTAGTGGAATGTGAATCAATCAACTTCGACCTGATGAGTTCACGCGAAAGAGAGGGAATTGAGTTCAGCTATCAAAACTTCATTAACTCTCTATATTTCCCAATTCAAGTTCTTATCCGTTCACGCCGCGTGGACATTGGCCCGTATCTGGACAGATTGGCTGAAATTCGCCGCAATCAAGACAATATGCTTCTCAACGTCTTAATGGACGATTATATGGATTTCATTGATATTCTGGCACAAGAGGCAAACATTATGGATAAGAGCTTTTACGTCGTCGTTCCATATTATCCAGCTGGCGAGGAAAATGCCTTCAAACAACAGACTAAGGGATTGTTCAATAGCTTCTTCAGTGGAAAAAAAGAGGCGACTGTGACAAAAATTGACCAAGTTACCTATACCAAAGCCAAAGATGAAATTAAAAACCGCATCGATTCGGTTATGAACGGTCTATTCCAAATGGGCGTAAAAAGCTGGCAATTAAACACCCGACAACTGGGTGAGCTATTCTACACTTCATATAATCCCGACACGTCGTCACGTGAATCGTTAGAGGACATTGACCCGAGCGAGCTTACGACTACTTACGTAACTAAGGGAACTGGTCCATCACCGAGAGGAGGAAGGTCATAATGGCAAAGAAGAAATTAGATGCCGTTGATATTGCTGCTCAACAACGAGCAAGGGAGCAAGCCGAAGTCGAACAAGCCTTCTTAACCGGTGTTCGAACTTTGCGTGATTTTATCGCGCCAAGTAGTATCGAGCTTCATTCCGACCATTTCCGACTTGGCTCAAAATATGGCCGCACAATGTATGTTTATGGCTATCCTCGTCAAATCTACACCGGCTGGCTTAGCTCAATCATTAACATTGATGAAGTGCTGGACATTAGTATGTTTATTTATCCAGTCGATACGCAAATTGTCCTGAATAACCTGCGCAAAAAAGTTACTCAGTTGGAAGCAACCATGAATATAAACATGGAAAAGGGAAAGGTGCGCGATCCAGGCTTGGAAGCGGCTTTGCAAGACGCCGAAGAATTGCGCGATCAATTACAGATTGGCGCGGAAAAATTCTTCCGCTACGGCTTATATATCACGCTTTACGCCGACAGCCTGGATGAGCTAAACTTCATCCAGCATAAAATTGAAACTATTTTTGGCCAGCAATTGGTGTTCTCAAAAGTAGCTTCCAGCCAGCAGGAGCAGGGATTGAATAGTTCTATTCCACAATTGACTGATGAACTACAGATTCGCCGCAACATGAATACTGGCGCAATTTCAACCAGCTTTCCATTCACTTCAGCCGATTTAACGGACAATAAGGGTGTACTTTACGGAATTAATATGCATAATAATGGCTTGGTGATTTTCGACAGATTCTCTCTGGAAAACGCCAATATGGTCGTGTTTGCTAAGTCTGGTGCTGGTAAATCATTTACCGTTAAATTGGAAGCTTTAAGAAGTATGATGGTCGGGGCTGATATTGTAATTATCGACCCAGAAAATGAGTACCAAAAACTATGCGACGCGGTTGGTGGCAGTTATATTCGATTGAGCTTAAGTAGCGACACGAGAATCAATCCGTTTGATTTGCCGCGTGTTATTGATACTGATGAAGCAGATGACGCACTACGTGCTAACTTAGTTACACTACATGGACTGCTCAGACAAATGCTGGGCGGCGCAGGAGTAGGGGCTGGCGGGCAAGTCGTAGCGGGATTATCACCAGCGGAAGAAGCTGATATTGATCAAGCCTTGATTGACACTTACGCGCGCGTTGGTATTACTTCGGATCCATTGACACACAATTCTACGCCACCGACAATTTCCGACCTATACGACACTTTGCTTCATATGGGCGGAACTGGCCCAAGTCTGGCTCAGCGACTTCGCAAATTTACCTCTGGAACGTTTGCTGGAATATTCTCGCAACAGAGTAATATTGATATTAATAATAATATGGTTGTCTTTAATATTCGCGATTTGGAAGATGAGCTGCGACCGACGGCGATGTATATTGTTCTGAACCACATCTGGAATATTACGCGTACCGACCAGAGGAAACGTATGTTGATTGTTGACGAGGCTTGGCAATTGATGAAATATGACGATTCTGCCAATTTCTTATTCTCATTAGCCAAGCGCGCCCGCAAATATCAATTAGGTCTGACAACAATCACACAGGACGTGGAAGACTTCGTCGGAAGTAAAATGGGTCGAGCAATCGTTTCCAACTCCTCAATGCAGCTGCTTTTGAAACAGTCCGCCAGCGCCGTTGATGTTTTAGCGCAAGTGTTTAAATTGACAGATGAAGAGCAGAAACGACTAGCCAATTTCCCAGTTGGACAAGGATTATTCTTTGCTGGACAAAATCACGTTCACATCCAAATTCAGGCTAGCGATACCGAGTATAATTTGATCAATACAAATCCTGTATCACAACAAATAAAACCGTCAGATTCACCGATCGGCGGCTACGGAGCGGTGTAGAAAAATAGCGAGAAAGTATGGCACGAGTTGATTACACGACGGATTCCGAAACTGACAGCAGGTTAAATCCTGCTGAGCAGGCTAAGTTTGATCAAATCTCGGCTGGTTCTGACAGCGGGTCAGAGTTAAGTGATCGCGAAAAAGATGCCATAAATGACCTTGAATCTCAGTTTGACAATAAAGATTCGGACTTGAATCCTAGCCAAAACGATTCCGCCAGCGCCGCCGTTAATGACCAAGAATCTTCTGTTCCAGGCAACGGTTTTTATCAGCCGTCTGCGGGAAAAAAGAAAAGTCCAGTAACATTTAAATCTTTACTGAAAAAACGCGGACCAATTGCAGCTATTGTCGGAATATTGGGACTGGGCGGTGGAATTCTGGGAATATTTCTTAGTCCAGCGACAATGTTACAAAATATTATGGAGAATTTCACCTGGAAAAACGACTCCGCCTCAATTGCTAAAGAATCTCGCATGAAAAAAGTCATGAATAAAATGATCGGAGCCAGTGATGACGCAGGAATTTGCAAAAGTAAAAAAATACGCTGCAAAACAGGACGACTTTCCAACAGAGCTCTTAAGAAATTCAAGAAATCCGGATTAATTCCAGTTGATGCTGATGGCAAAGAAATGGACATAAAAGGAAGAGGATACCCAGAAAAAAATCCAACTCACTGGAAGGTGGAAGGATTAAACGATGGGAAACCTATTGAGTCGTCGAAATTAAAAGACGAATTACTAAAGAAAGAGAATCGTAAAATTGCCAGTAAAGTCTATGGCAGAACTGGCTTATTTAAAATGCGTTTCCACGCCTGGACAGGGAAACATATAAGTAAGCTTTACGATAAATTCAAGCTTAAAAGAAATAGTGCGATTTCAAAAATTGACAAAAAACTCGGAGTAAAAGAAAAGGCAAATAAATTTAAAGAAAAATTACCAGGCTTTAACGACGACAAGGCTATCGGTGGAATCAATGAAAGAGTTGAAAAATCAACAAATAAACTAAAAAAAGGCGGGCTAGTATACGTCGCAGCAGCAGGAATATGCCTTGCACTAAAACTTCCCAACATCATCGCATCAGGAGTAGCAGCAATTCAGTTAGTACCTTTATTAGAGCTAGTTATGGATGTAATATTATCTCCTGGTTCACAAGCTAAGGCTTCTGGACTCGACTCTAGTGGCAGTGGATTCTCTCAAGAAACGATGGAAACCATCGGCACTATGTTAACCGAAAGAGGAAAGATGAAAGGATCCGATAACGCTGAAGGATCGGCATTAGATTCTCCGTATTTACTAGCAGCAATGGGCGTAAATAACGACAAGCCTGGAATTGCAAAAAACTACATTCCTGGATATTCAGTAGCTACAAATCCTATAGTTCGCACTCTCAATTCCGCCGAAGAGGCTAGCGAACCAGTGTGCAATTATATACTAAGTCCAGTTGCTATGTATACTTCTCAATTAGTAGACCTAGCAGTAGAAGCTACTGGGGCAGCCAGTTTTGGATTAACATCATTAGCAAACTGGATTGCAAAAAAGACATTAGCCACAGTAACCACAGAACTACTTAAGTATGCCGTTGGCGATACCGTAAAGAGAGTCCTCAAAGAATTGGCAGTAAGTATGCTTACATCAAATAATGCTCAGTATAAGGATTTGGGTGATGCACTTGGCGTTGGAGCGGCAGCGTTCTTTGCAAGCGGATCTATGGGGCAGATGTTACCGGGACTTAAAATGAGCCAATTAGCAGAATTCAACGGAATCCAAATAGCAAACGAAGAATTCCAAAAAGAAATGGATATCGCCTCATTAAGTCCATTTGATACGTCCAGTAGATATACATTCTTAGGCAGTATATTCCATAATATGGGCAATATGATGATAGCTAATGGAACTTATAGTAAAACTCCTGTAGCAATGCTATCTAATATTCTCAGGCTACCTTCTATGGCATTATCTTATTCATCCACTGCAAAAGCAGCAAGCGGTATGTATTCTGATAAATATTGCGGATATGCAAAAGACTTTTCTATGGGCAGCGGATCATCGGAAGATCCAGCCGTGAACATGGCAGGATTACCGTGTACTGGCATAACCAACAGCCAGGCAAACATGTCAGTAGAGGAGGCTATTCAAATTGCCGAAGATGAAGGATGGATACAGAAAGATATGGACATTCCAGATGGCGCAGATATATCCGATCTCATGAATAATGGATACATAGTTAAAGACACTCCTCTTCATGACTTTGTAGAAGACTGTGGAGATGCTAGCACCGGAAGCTATTGGTTTAGTAATGGCGGATGTACAGCGCCATCAGATTCAACACATGTCGCAAAAATTACTGAAAAAACATATAAAGATGAAGAAGGGAAAGATATTACCAATGAGTCATTTGGAACTGAAAATTCCGCTAAGCAATACGACGATAGAAAGCTTTCCGCAATGTCAGTATTATTAATTGATTTCCAAATTGCCCAATCAATCAATGGCGAAGATGACGAAGAAGACGCTCCTTCAACCACAGCTAAAGCTCCAGACAATGGCGAGGCAGTTGGTGAACCACAATTAGAAGAAGCTCAATCAGGATGGGGTAATCATAGTAACGGAGAAATCCCAGATTCGGATCTACAAACTCTATCATTTTCTCCTGAAAGCAAAATGAATAAACAGGCAGCGGCAGCCATGGAAGAAATGAATAAGGCTTATAAAGCTGATAATGGATCTAACCTACTCATTAATGAAGCATATCGAGATTGCGCAACACAAATTAGGTACGCTCGAGAATTGGGAGCTGTTGCTGCACCAGCCCCTCCTTGTAGATCAAATCACGGATGGGGTCTCGCTGCAGATATTAGCGTCGGAGGATTTGGTTCTCCTGTATATAAATGGTTAGAAGCAAATGCGCATAAATACGGGTACGTTAATCCACCTTGGGCAAAACCTGGCGGCAGTAAACCCGAAGCGTGGCACTGGGAGTATGCAAGGAAGGTATAATGAATAAAGAAAATAAAGTCATACTAATATCATCTGTATTATTTTTAGTAAGTATTACAGCAGCTTTCCTTATCGTTAAAAATCCTGATAGCGCTCAATATACTACCGTCCTGTCATCACCTCAAAACACTAACGATAATCCAAGTAATCAAAATAATATTCGCGAGCAATCATCAGAGCAAAAAGTTATCACCGAATTACTAGATTCTACATCCAGTGCCTACGGTAACCGCAAATTAAAGAAGTATTCAATAGTAAAAGAGCAGGGCGAATTTAAGTTGGTTGCGCTAGAAATTTATAGCGAGAAAATCAAATCTACCTATAATATATATGCAATTCTAAGAAATAATTCAGTCATAACAGGCGTTAATGATAGAAAATCTCCAGACGCCTTAAAAAGTATTAGCGTTCCTACAGATATTATAAACGAATATAAAAGGAACCAGTCTGATGTATAAAAAGTTGTCTATCGCTCTTTGCTTTGCTATATCTTTTGCTATTACTATGCAACCAGTATCTTTGGCGGCAGGATATCCCGATTCATATGTAACAAACGATATTCTTTGGTATAAAGAAAATGATTCAACAACTTGTTCCGGATCATCTTCTAATGGAGTATCAGGATCTGATAACCAAGAAAAGATTTGGGGATATCTACGTAACGCAGGATTAAGCGCCGAACAAACAGCTGGCGTAATGGCTAATATTCAGGCAGAGTCAGGATTTAGTCCTACCAGACACGAAGTAGGTCAAGGATGGGGGTCTGGTGGCTGGGGACTCGCCCAGTGGACGTTCGGAAGACGAACGCTTATAGCTAATAAAATACCGTCTGAGTTAAAAAAATATTACAGCCAAGAGTATGGTGGCGCACCTAACGACAAGGGTATGGTCGATTCTATTCCAGTAGAAGACAACGACAAGCTATTGATCTTCGAATTAGAGTATTTAGTGCAAGAGGGGACGGAAAGACCCGTTACTGCTCGTGGATTTGGTACCGCTTCAAATTCATGGGAATTATTAAAAACCCTGAAGACAGTTGATGACGCCACTGTTTTTTGGCATGACGATTTTGAAAAGTCGGCTATGACAAAAGAGCAGGTTAAAAATATACGCGGTACCGCTGCACAAAAAATCTATGAAAGGTTTAATGGTACAGGCGGAAGTGGAGGAGGATGTTCTTCATCAAGTGGTGGCGGCGACTTTATCGACTATGTCAAACGTTATGCCTGGCCAGAAAGAACTGTACGTACAGATAAAAAACCTGATTACGAAAAAGCTATAGAAAAGGCAAAAAGCGAGAACAGATTTACTGGCGGTACGTGTTATGGCGGCGGTGTCGATTGTGGCGCGTTTGTAACAACGATTTTGAACGATAGTGGGTTTGATAAAAATTATAACTACGGAGGTGAGGGCGGCAAAGCTGGACCGACTGGCGTACAGAGAGCGTGGGCAGAAGCCAACTGGCAAACTCTTGGCAACGGTAGCTCAATTAACGTAGCAGACCTTAAACCTGGTGATGTCGCCCATAGTCCAGGACATACATTTGTTTTTGTTGGTAACATAGAAGGATTTGACTCAAATATAGCATCCGCCTCATTGTGTGAATACGCCCCAAAGGCAGGCAACGAGAGCTTAACATCATCAAGCGTAACTTGGTTTAGGAAGAAATGATGAATAAAAAAATAATTAGCAGTATATTAATATTATTATCAGTCAGTACATTAGTATATGGCGTCATAACCTACGTAAATAGATATGACACCACTCCAGTTTACCTACTGACCTCGCCCGATAAGGCTGAAATTACTACTGGCAATCAAAAATTTATCGGCTCGCAAGTCGTATATTTAAAACCAGGAACATACAATTTTAAAGCATCAAGAAGTGGCTTTAAAGATGAGAATATTAATATCGAAGTAAAAAAGGGTAATCCGTTAAGGATAATTTTTTCACTCACACCCACGACAGAGAATGCTATTAAAGAATTACAGTCTTCGTCCAAAACGTCAGAAATAGACAGAGCTACAACAGACAGACTTGCTAATGAACAAAAAAAGCTGGAAGACGCCAATCCTATAATTAAAAAATTACCAATAAAAAACTTAATTTATTCAATTGGATATAAGGCGGACCCTAATCATAAGAATGGAGTTATCGTAGAAATCGATACTATAGAAGGATATAGAAATGCTGCTCTCAATAAGATTAAAGAGCAGGGATTTGATCCGTCAAAACTAAATATTACATTTAGGAACTACGCTAATACATTTACGGAGTAATTATGAATCGAAGGAATATTATCATCGGCAGCATTACATTGGCAATATTAACGTTAATATTACTAGCGATTATGTTCATCCAGCCAACACACACTATATCTATAACTTTCGACAAGGAAAACCTATCAGCGAAAATATATCGCAACACAGGTAAAAGCACTTCCGAAATTACGTCGATAAATGGTAATTCTAAGATACAGTTATCAGACGGCAAATACATAATAAAAACATCATCTAAATCTGGTTCTATCAATGAGAATTCCACGGAATTTACAGTAAAAGGATCTGATGAAAATATACCTATAAAAACTGAATATAGCCAAAAATTCATGTCTAGTAAAATAAATGAATATAGAAGTGATATTTCAGAGGTATTATTTGCCAAATATCCAGAGTTAAAATCATCTTTTATACTCCAGAAAGAAATTATCCTAGGAAATAACGCGGACTGGTATGCGGCTAGTTATCAGCGCGGGGTTATAGATAGAAATTCCGGCGATATCTACACTGTTATTCTGAAGAAAGAAAATAACAAATGGGTGATTAAAACTAAGCCACAAATAATCAATACTATATACAACACCAAAGATATACCAGAAGATATTTTATCAGAAATAGCCTCCAGACTGTCTCCGTTTTCTACTAGCTCTTAAGCGGCATAATAATGTGCGTATAATCAGGATTTTTTACTTGCTCGCGAATTACACACGGCGACAATTTGCCATTGAACGAAAATACGATTTCATCCGCGTCAATAATATTCAAAACTTCCGTTAGATAGCGTGAATTAAGAGTAACTTGACCATCTGCGGATATTTTGGCTGTTGCCTCTGAGGTGTTCTCGCCAAGTTCAGACGCAATCGAATGAATAGAAAGCAGAGAATTTTCCTCTGATGCGGTAATTGTAATTCCACCACCAGATTCACGCGCAAATAACGCCGCAATTTTCGTAACTCGACTAAAATCAGACTTCTTAATAACAATCTCAGTTTCCGCGGTCACTGGAATCAATTGGCGATAATCAGGGAATTTCCCGTCAATTAATCGGCTAACAATTTCCATATCTCCCGTCTTAAAACAAACTTGAGAATCGTCAAAAAGAACCGTAATTTTCTTCTCATCGCCGACGCTCTTACTGACTTCTGCCAATGTAGACGCAGGAATGATCGCTGAAACTTCATTATCCGACTTTATCAGACGCTTTTCTGCCAGCCTGTAGCCATCAGTAGCAGCCAAGTATAACGATCCTTCATAATTATGCCAATAAACTCCCGTAAGCACCGCTCGCGTAACGTCAGAGCTAACAGCCAACTTCGTTTGGACTATGGCTTTCTTAAGACCCTCGACATCAATTTCATATTGCATAGCGGTCTTTTCGTCAATTGTAGGCAGCTCAGGATATTCATCAGCCACTACACCATTGATGACAGATGAAAACTTGCCCGAAGTTATATGCAAATGCTCGTTTTTGGTTTCAAGTTCCACTGGACCGCTTGGTAGGTTTGTAATGAATTCCGATACCAATCGGGCAGGGATTGTAATAGACCCATGATCTTCAATTTTCGCACCAATGTATTGAGTGGAAGCAATTTCCAAATTTGTTCCAGCAATCAATAATCTTCCTCCGTCAGTGCGAAGTAAAATATTATTCAATATCGGCAGTTCATTACGACTTGATGCAATATCTTTGATTAGATTAAGTGCTTTTGCAAGTTTTTCTTGGGTGACTGATACTTTCATTATACTTTCCTTAATTTTTAATTAGTCTTAATAGTAATAGGTGCTGTGGAAACTGGGTAAAAAATGTGTTCAAACAGGGGTAGAGTGGCGATAAAATAGGTGGAAAACTCTGTGTGCTATTTGTGGACTTTATAGTGGATATTTGTGTATTATTCCACTGTCTGCTGACTTGTCGTTTTCTTTCCACAGATCTGTGTGTTGGTAAGTCACCGCGAAAACACAACATCTGCACAGCTTTTCCACAATTAATGAACATATAATTTATCCTTAATGTCGTTAATTTGCTCGCGAATACTGACGTTAGTAAGACTTTCTTTAGTGATTTTTTCAATTGAATGCATAGCGGTCGTGTGGTCTTTTCGTCCAAGCTCTTGGGCAATTTTCGGAAAACTCATTTTCAGTTCGCTACGCAGAAGAAACATCGCAATTTGCCTTGGCATCGCGATAAATTTATCTCGCCTGGATGAGCACATATCTTTTACGTCAATATTATAATAGCGCGCCGTCTTATCAATTATTTGTTTGGCGGTTATATGTTGCGGTCTATTGCGTTTAATATCTCCCAAAATTCCTTCAGCCGCCACTAAATCAGGAGTGAAATTCTGCATTTCCGCATAAGCCAGCAATCGATTCAAAGCGCCTTCCAGTTCACGAATGTTCGTCTTAAAGTTGGTCGCCAGATATTCTACGACATCGGAGTCTAGTTCAGTGTTGCTGAGTTCAGCTTTTGCTTTAACGATAGCGCAACGAGTTTCATAATCGGGCATCTGAATGTCAATCGCCATACCCCATTCAAATCGACTACGCAAACGATCGGTTAGAGTAGGAATGCTTTTTGGTGGTTTATCCGAGCTAATAATGATTTGCTTATTGTTCTGATGAAGATCGTTAAATGTATGGAAAAATTCGTCCTGAGTTTTTTCTTTCCCAGCGATAAATTGCATATCATCGACAATCAATACATCGACATTGCGATATTTATCGGAAAAACCTTTTTTCTTGAAACGAATGGAATCCAGAAACTCATTAACAAACGTTTCTGTAGTAATGTAAAGCACTCGCGCCGAAGATTGTTTTTTAACTATCTCGTTACCAACAGCTTGCATTAAGTGAGTTTTACCAAGTCCAGAACCTCCGTAAAGATAGAGCGGATTATATTTTTCTCCTGGATGTGCGGCGACCGCTTGGCAGGCAGCATAGGCTAAATCGTTACTTGAGCCAACGATGAAGTTGTCAAAGGTATACCTGGGGTTAAGATTACTAGAATGAGATTTCCTCGATGGTAAAATCAGCGGCTTCGCTGTTTCTTGTTGTCCACTTTTATCAACTTCACGATTAACGCGCGGTTTTTTATTGCTAGATTCGACGTTATAAGAAATAGACGGTGCATTAATGCCGTTGTGAGCCAAGGCCTCTAATATTTGCGGGTGAAATCGCTTTTCAAGTTGAGTTCTAGCAAAAATATTCGGCGCAATTATAAGAACTTCTTTGTCGGAGATTATTTCCAATTTGGTATTTTTAAACCACGCAGTAAACGACGAAGACGATACAGTTACTTCAATCTCACCTAAAACACCCTGCCAAACCGCATGACTATCCACGAAAATTACTCCCTCAAATCCTGTTAACTATCTTTACTATAGCAAATAAGGGGAGTTTTCCACAAGTATAAACGGAGTAGAAAGGTTACTATTCAAAACAGGGGTAGAGTTTTCCACAACTAAAATTCTCATCTGTTAAAATTGTGGAAAAATATACGTCGATAGTGGAAAAGTCATTGTCGACTTGCAAAAAGTACTGAAAGAATATATACTATTTATTGATATGCCAAAGCGAACATTTCAACCACACACCCGACACCGCGCAAAGACGCACGGTTTTAGGGCACGAGTTTCTACCAAGGCTGGTAGAATGGTTTTGAAGCGCCGCCGCCTAAAGGGCCGCGCTAAAATTGCTATTTAATTGATAGCTAAAAATTATCCCGTCGATGAAGGCGGGATTTTTTGATATAATTGTAAAATATGTTACAACAATGTAATCGATTTCACGGTCATGGCAGTCTTAAGTTTGTCTATAAAAATGGACAAGCGGTTCGTTCGTCTATAGCCACAATAAAATATGTGAAGAACCCATATAGAAATCACAGTAGATTTGCGGTTGTTGTTAGTAAAAAAGTTCTAAAATCAGCAGTGCGTCGGAATCGTATACGTCGACGTGTTTATGAAATTATTCGCCTGGAACTGCCTAATATGAAAAATGACCAAGATGTGGCTGTTATTATATTTTCGGCGGAAGTTTTATCGATGCCACATAAAGATCTAAAACAGACAATAAAGAATCTTTTCTCTCAAGCTCAACTGTATAAATAGGCGCTTTTTTGCTATAATCAAGACATGAGTTTTTTTGATGAGTTTATTGTTCGACCGATTTTAAATTTGCTAATGGCTATTTATAGTCTGATTCCGGATTTTGGTGTTAGTGTCATTATCTTTACGGTTATTGTAAGACTTTTACTTTGGCCGCTAATTAAGAAGCAGCTTCATCAAGCAAAGGCAATGCGTAAAATGCAGCCAGAGCTAGTGAAAATCAAAAAACAGTACGCAAAAAATCCACAAATGCGTAACCTAGCGATGGTGGAGCTTTATAAAAAACATAACGTCAGTGCCTTTGGTTCAATTGGCGTTATGATTATTCAGCTGCCAATTTTGATTGCGATGTATCGAGTGGTGCAGATTTTCGTTTCTAACCGCGCCGACTTAGGAAAATATGTTTATGATTTTATGAAAAATCTGCCGGTTGCTAATAATCTAGTAAATAATCCAGATCAATTTAATCAGAATTTCCTGGGAATTATAGATTTGACGCAACACGCGATATCAAAGAGTGGTATTGTTGTTGGCTTGGTTATTTTGGCGGCAGTCGCGGCGTATTTGCAATATTTAACTTCAAAACAATTGTCGCCCCAATCTGACAGCAATCGTAAATTACGTGACATTTTAGCTGAGGCTGGCGATGGAAAAGAGGCAGATCAGGCGGAAGTAAATGCTATTATGACGCGAAAAATGATGAAATTTATGCCAGTAATGATGTTCTTTGTGATTGTATATTTGCCGGCGGCTTTGGCGCTTTATTTGACGACAGCTAGCGCCGTGGGATATCTCCAGAACTATATCATCTTCAAGCAAGACTCTAAAGAAATGCAAGAAATTGCAGATAAAAAATCATCCCAAAAATCTAAAGCATCGACAAAAATCGACAAACGTGTTAAAAAGGCTACAGAGGCCAGGGTAACTCGAATCAAGGCTAAGGATTAAGGAGGATTTATGGATCAAATTGAAACGGTTGAATTTGTAAAAAAATATTTAGAGGATTTGCTAACGTTCTTTGACTTGAATCTGGAAGTTTCGGTAAAAATCGAAGATGGAATTGTTGTAGCTTCAATTCCACATAGCGAGCGAAGCAGTATTTTAATTGGTAGAAATGCGGAAACATTGCGTAGCATTCAGAACCTTTTGTCGACAGCTCTTCATCATAAAGAAGCGTCAACTGTTCGGGTGAATTTGGACATTGCGGACTATAAAAAGCAGCACGCTGAAAAAATTGCCGAAAAGGCGCGCGGCTGGATTGAAGAAGTCCGTCGAACTGGCGAATCAAAGGTGGTGGATTTGAATGCTGCTGATCGCTGGACAGTACATCACTTGGCTGGTGAATATAGCGATATTGATACGCATTCTGAAGGTGAAGGTCGCGAACGACGTCTGATTATTAGTCAGAAGAGCTCTTAGTGTCTTTAAAGACTATCCTGGAGTATAGAACGTAATTCCAAACGAGGCTGACTGCCGTGGCGGCTAGCTTGCTAATCAATAGGGCAAGTGAATTATTTAATCCGAAGTTTATAAATATCGGTGTGATAATAACGATAATAATTGTCTGAATTACCCATAAACCAAATAGTGTAACTGCGGCGAATAAAAGAAATTGTTTTTTCAAGTTTTGAGACGTTGACTTGAAAGTGTATTTTTTATTTGCAAAAAATGAGAACAAAAAGGCAACGAATGTTGATATGAAATTAGCAAACTCCTTTGGGATATTTAAAAAGATTGTTAGACTAAAAAGTATGCCAAAATCTAGTACTGTATTAGTGCTGCCAACGATAAGAAATCTGAATTTATCGGCGTGTTTTTTTAATATTTCCTGCATGATACTCCTCTACTAAATATAATGGTCTATTTTTTGTCTCAATAAATATCCGTCCCACGTATTCGCCAATTATACCCAGGGATAATAACTGAACTCCTCCGAGAAATAGGATGACTGCCATTAGCGAAGAATATCCAGCGCCAGTAGAAACTCCGAACAAAGGGCGAACTAAAAGATAAATAATCCAGACAAAAGCAATGAACGAAATGATGAATCCAAAAATAGTTGCCATTCGTAGCGGTGCAGTAGTAAAGCTGGTAATTCCGTCAATTGCCAAGTTGAGTAGTTTCCGGTAATTCCACTTGGTTTGACCAGCTAATCTGGGATCGCGATTATAAAATATCTCTTTTTTCTTATAGCCAATCCAGCTAAAAATCGCTTTTGTATTACGCTGAGATTCGCGGAATTTTTGCAAAGCCTCAACGCATCGGCGATCCAGTAAGCGAAAGTCTCCAGTGTCGACCTGAATGGGGATGTTGGTCGATTTTTGCAATATTCTGTAATACCATTGGCTGGTTTTTTTCTTCAGCCAGGTTTCGCCTTGTCGGTCGTTGCGGCGAGCATAGACATCATCGTAACCATCTTCCCAATACGAAATCATTTCCTGGATGAGCTCTGGCGGGTCTTGTAAATCTGCATCGATAATCACCAGAGCATCACTTTTTACGTGGTCAATTCCAGCTATCATGGCAATTTCCTTACCGAAGTTTCGCGATAGATTTATGTAGCTGATACGAGAATCTTTTTTCGATTGCTCGGCTATGATTGAAAAGGATTTATCGATGCTGCCGTCGTTTATGAAGAGAAATTCGAATTGATAATTGGGTGTATTTTTTGTAAATTCGTCCAAGCGCTTAAATAATTGCGGTAAAATAGATTCTTCATTGTAGACTGGGATGAGAAGGGTGATGGTTTTCATAACTATTTCAAAGCTTCTTCAAATGATTTCATTAAGGTGTCTACATTCTTTTCCCACGAAATTCTTTGCATCTGTGCTTGCATACGATCACTCATTTCTTTGCGGCTGTTCGGATTGGATAATATAGATAAAATCTTTTCAGCAAAGTCTTCGGGATTTTTGGGTTGAGCGTACAAAATAGCATCACCTCCAGCTTCACGCAATACTGGGATGTCTGAAGCGACAACGGGAGTTCCGCTCGTTAAGGCTTCGACGATAGGCATTCCAAATCCTTCATAGATAGAACTCATACAGAAAAGGTCAGCTTGTTGATAGAATGCAGGAACGTCTTCTTGAGGTATATATCCTGGACGTATAACATTTTCTCCCGCAGCTTGAGCTTCCTTTATGGCAAGCTCAGTGGATTCCGTTTTCCATCCTTTTCCGCCTGCTAAGATTAGGGAATATTTTTCGCGAATTTCCTTCGGTAGTGATCGAAAAGCAGATATCATTGTCGGTAAGTCTTTGCGCGGCTCTAAGTTGCCGATTGAAAAAATATATCGTTTGGTTGGTAAGTTATATTTGGCTGCAACGTCTATTGTGCTAGGTTGGCGATAGATTGGGTCTGCTGGTATGGGTGTCACAACAATTTTTGATGCGGGGACTTTGTACTCGGCGATAATCTCTGATTTGATTGACTCTGAAACTGTAATGATGATATCGGCTTTTTTGGCAGAGCGAGGAACGCATCTCCTAAGATGCGCCAAGTTGCGTTGCTCGATGGTCTCAGGAAAATATAAATATCCAAGGTCATGAATAACTACGGCGGAGATGGAGGATTTTATTGTTGTCCATAGATCAAAATTTGGAAATATAGATACGTCTACGCGAGGGGAAAATAGATCATACGGCAGCGGAATATTGTAACTTTGAAGTTTTGTGAACAAGCGCTGCGGCATAAAAATATGTTTTTCGTGCTTGACGGCTTTATTTAATTCGGGGTCTTTATGTTTGCTAAGAAAATTAAAGTAAAATGCTGATATTTCCGTATTTGATGGAGAATAGGTAGCCAGGCTATTAGTGAGCATTCGTGTGTAATGACCTACTCCAGATATATTTGGGGCAGTTAATGCAGCAGTTTCAATACGAATCTTCATATATTAAAGTATACCATTTTCGTATATAGGAATAAATTGCGTCTTTACTATGTTGTGAAATACGAATAGATCCAGATACTGTTGTCGAGCTGCCGTAGATAGGCTGGTTCTGAGCTCGTCGTTTTCATATAATTTTTTCATAGAATCCCGTAATGCTGATGCGTTTTTAGAAGGAATGAGAAGCCCCGTTTTGTTATTGTGAATAATTTCTGGATTTCCGCCGACATTGGTTGCTATGATAGGCAGCCCTAACATACTAGCTTCGATTAAGGAAACGCTAAATCCCTCATGATATGTTGGATGTAGATATATATCAGCGGATGCGACATAAGGTAGGGGATTTGTCTTATATCCATAAAAAGTAACGGGTAGCCCTTTGGCTTGTTGTTCAAACTGTAATCGATCAGGGCCATCACCAATAAGCACTAATTGTGAATTTTTATACGTAGCGTTAAATTCTTTAAAAGCAGTAATCGCTTCTCCAATACCTTTGTCTATGACAAGGCGACCGGATATGCAGAAAGTAAATACCGTATTCTTAGGCGATTCGTATTTTTGCTTTTGATCTTCAACTCCATTATAAATAACGATTATTTTATTGAGAATTGGCGAGTTTGCAGGTAGATTATTGGAAATAAGAGTTTGCTCACTTTTACTGACTGCGGTTATAGTATCAGCAAAGCGAGCTGACCACGCAACCAGTTTACCTGTTGGATTCTTATATTTTATGCAGAGATTTTTCCAGACATGTTTGAGATCGGCATGGTCAGTCCAAATCACTTTAGCACCAACAAGTTTTCCAGCAATAGATCCAGCTATGAAATCATCTTTACTTTGCAGATGTACAACGTCCGCTTTAAATCTCCTAAACTGAATGGCGTAATATATAGTCAGCAATAATTGCCACAATATATAAAACGGCACAAGCAGGACGTTTTTTCCGCTCCAATTTTGTTTAGACCACCACCAAGATCGATAATGTGGAATGTTTTCGTGCTTAGCGTAATCACACAACTTTTTATGGCGACTTAGAACTATTGGAAAATGTCCTAATTTTTGTAGTTCTTTTGCTAGGAAAATAGGAAAACGCTCACCCCCGCCGAAATCATAAGATGCGGCGTTGCGTACTAAGACGATTCGTAAAGCACTCATACTATAGAGTATATATCTTTTTTATGCAATTTGATATAATCGTAAGGAGATGTGTATTCTTGTGAATAAAGAAAATGAGGCGATTTTACGCGCAATAGTTAGTACAGATTTTAAAGTAAGATACCAAAGTTCAGTTTTAGGATATGTTTGGTCTCTCTTAAAACCTATGTTTATGTTTGGTATTTTGTATGTGTTGTTTACATATGCATTTCCTCAGGGCAGTAAGGGAATCGAATCTTATGGGGTTTGGCTGCTAATGGGAATTGTGTTGTGGAACTTTTTCTCTGAGGCTACTATGATAGGTACGCGTTCCGTTGTTGATAATGGACAATTGATTCGCAAGGTGGCAATTCCACGACATCTTCTGGTTATTGCAAGCAGTGTGTCTGCACTTATTAACCTCGGCTTAGGAATGATAGTGGTGATACTTTTTGCGTTTCTTAGTGGTTTATTTCCTACTTTTTCGTGGTTGCTACTTATTCCAGCTATAGCTGAGCTATTTATATTGTCCGTTGGATTGTCTTTGCTACTTTCTGCTCTTTATGTGATATTTCGCGATATTGCTTATATATGGGAAATCTTATTGCAGGCAGGACTTTATGCGAGCGGTATTATTTTTGCGGTTACTTCTATGCCGTCAGTTATACAAAAGATTGCATTTTTAAATCCAATTACACAGATTATCCAAGACGCTAGACACGCTTTAATGCCTAATAATCCCGCATCTCAAACTATTTGGCAGACTTTTCATAATCCGTTATTGTGGTTTATTCCAATCATTATAGTTATTGTGATATTTGGTTTAGGGAGTTGGTATTTTCAGCGTAGACAACGATTTTTCGCGGAGGACATTTAAATGACAAAACCTGCAATTGTAGTAAAAGATATACATAAGGAATTTATTCTTCCACAGTCAAAGAATTCTAGTATTAAAAGCGCCTTTGTTAACATTGTTAAGAAGAATAAAAAGACAGTTCAGAAAGTGTTGGATGGCGTTAGCTTTAATGTAAATCAAGGTGATTTTTTTGGTGTTGTTGGCCGAAACGGTTCAGGTAAGAGTACCATGCTTAAGATGCTAGCTGGAGTTTATCAGCCAACGAGCGGAAGCATTGAAATAAATGGTAAATTAACGCCTTTCATAGAGTTGGGGGTTGGGTTTAATCCAGAGCTGTCTGGTAGAGATAATGTTTTTTTGAACGGTGCTCTACTTGGATTTACGCGTAAGGAAATGGAGCTGATATATGATGATATCGTTTCGTTCGCGGAGCTTGAGCCATTTATGGATCAGAAATTAAAGAACTATTCATCAGGTATGCAGGTTCGTTTAGCGTTTTCAGTAGCAATAAAAGCACGCAATGATATTATGATTTTTGACGAGGTGCTGGCTGTTGGTGATGAAGCTTTCCAGCGTAAGTGTATAGATGTTTTTGAACAATACAAGTCCAGTAAGCAAACGGTTATATTGGTTACGCATGATATGGATACTGTTAAAAAGTTTTGTAATCGAGCCGTGTTAATTCACGAGGGCAAGATTATTAAAGAAGGTAGTCCAGTGCAGGTTGCGGATGAATATAGTAGGCTCAATCAAGCTGTAATAGATAAAGCTGTAGACCAAAGACATCAATATACAGGTAAAAATATTAAAACCGCCATACACGATAAAACAGGTAAGAAACGTCGTAGTTTTAAAGTGGGAGAAACGATTTCTCTTGACTTGTCATGGGATAATGATAAGACTAAGGCTATTATGGTGGATTTGTATCGTAAAGATAGCAATTTGGTATCGAATTTTATCACCAACAGAGAGGGATTTCCTAAATTGCCTAGCGATAATAAATTAACTCTTGATATTGAGGCAAATTTAGGTAATCCCTCTCTTTTGGTGATAAAATTCGATACCAAATTGCTATCTACAGGTTACAAGTTCTTCATAATAGCCGTAATCTTATCATTATCTCATTACAAGTCAAGAGTAATCGTTTCTC
>SDRQ01000030.1 GCA_007845355.1 TM7 phylum sp. oral taxon 352 | reverse complement strand
GAGCCGTTTGGCAATGGTAACGCAGAGCCTATATTGAAGATAACCAAAGCGACGGTTTTAAATGTGAGAAGAATGGGTGTGGATGGGCAACACGTGAAATTGACCTTGCGCGATAAGAATGACGTTGCGCTGCAGATGCTGGCTTTTAATGTGCCAGAAGAATTTTTCCGTGAAGTGGGCGACGAAGTGTCTGCTTGGTTCCAGCCGACTGTAAATGAGTGGCAGGGAATGAAGTCGGTTGAAGGGCGATTATTGCATTTGGCTTAGGTGTAATAGTTGCGTTACTTATATAGTAGTGTATTATAGTGTTGTAGTAATACTTTTTAAGTAGAGGGTGATTTTAGGAGTTGTTGGTAATATGAAAAACTATGAAAATTCTACTGAAGTTGGGCGTAGAGAAGGTTTGATGGAAGGTGAGTTGCGAACAATGGGCATGTTAGCTATGGAAGCGACTGAAGAGTTTAGAAAAACTACCGTTAGGAAAGAGGCTGTCTTATTAGGGAGCGTTCCATTTAATTCTTGGGACGAATTCGCAAAAGCTGTACAAGAAATGGCTGCACATAGCTATGAGCCTATTCCAGTTAAAATTAATACAAAAAGGCTTATAGCAACAGCATTCCTAGATGATGGAGGAGAGATATCTGTAGAAGAGCATTCCGTACCTGAGGAGGTGTTTATAGACTTGTCAAGAACGAGGTGTGTTGTGGATGCGGATAGAAGTCATAAGTCGTATGAGTTCACGTGCCCAGTACTTAAGAAATTTCCAGATGGAGAGCTCTACCCAATACGTGAGGTGTATGTTGTATCGGCAATAGATGTTAACGGTAGCCAAGAAGTGGATTTCAAGATTATTTAAGGCGACCTTAACTAAATCTAGTTGGCAAATACTTTCTTATCTGTTATAATGTTTGCAGTATGGTACAAGTAACACGTAAAGATCAGAAGGAAGCAAACGAAAATATCATTCGTCGCTTCAACCGTAGGGTTTTGCAAAGCGGTGTTTTGGCTCGCGCTAAGAGCGTTATGCGTTTTGAAAAACCAATTTCAAAGACCGAGCGTCGTAAAAAAGCTATTATTCGCCGCGAGCGACGAGCTGAAAAAACGGCAAAAATGCGCCTAGGGGTGCGTTAATGTCTGCGCTAAAAGAGCGCATTACTAGTGAAATGAAAGCCGCTCTATTGAGCGGCGATCGTTTTCGTGGTGATGTTTTGCGTAATCTGAAGGCAGCAATCTTAAACGAAGAAGTTTCTTTGGGCAAGCGAGAAGACGGCTTGGATGATGCTGAAATTGAAAAAGTCGTTGCTCGAGAAGTGAAAAAGCGCGTTGAAAGTGCGGATTTATATCGAAAGAATGACCGTGCGGAGTTGGCGGAACCTGAAGAAAAAGAAGCGGAAATTTTACGAGAATTTTTGCCGGAGCAACTTGGCGAGGCAGAAATCTCAAAGATTGTAGAGGAAATTATTGCGGGCATGAGCGATGTCTCAATTCAGAAAATGGGACAAGTTATTGGTGCGGTAAAAAGTAAGGTTGGCAATGCTGCGGATGGCGCGTTGGTGGCAAAAATTGTTAAAGAAAAACTCACAAAATAGGAGGAAAAAATGATTGTATTTTTTGGGCCGGCGGGTGCTGGTAAGAGTGTACAGGGGCAAATTTTAGCGGCACGACACGGTTGGCGTTGGCTTAGTGCCGGACAATTGTTACGCGATACTCACGATGGCGAATTGATTCATCGCATGCAATCTGGCGAACTGGTGCCGATGGAAACTATCAACGGTTTGATGGGCGAGGCTCTTAATAAAGCTAAGGATATTAATGGCGTAATTCTGGACGGCTATCCAAGGCAATTAGAACAAGCTAAATGGCTGATTGAGTCGCGTTCACATCACGGAAAAGACGTTAAGTTGGTGATTGTGCTGGAAGTTCCGCGCGATGAAATTCTGGAGCGTTTGAGGGTTCGCGGTCGAGTTGACGACACGCCTGAAGCAATCGACAAGCGACTCAGTATTTATCGAGGTGAAATTTACCCAATTCTGGATTATCTAAATGAAAACGGTGTTCCAATTATTCATATGAGCGGCGTTGGAACTGTTGGTCAAGTTCATGATGAAATCGAGAGAGAGCTGGTCAGTCGCGGCATCGTTGAGGGTGCAAAATGAGCCAATTGATCACCGGAGAAAAAACGCCGCAACAGATGAAAGATATGCGCGAGTGCGGCAAAATGCTTGCGACAATTTATGATGAATTGAAAAAATCCGTAACAGCTGGAATGAGTGAGTTGGACGCTAATGATTTTGTAGCCAAGCGAATTAAAGATTTTGGTGCAGAGGCGACTTATCTTACGGACGAAGTGAAATTCCCGGGAGTGATTTGTATATCGACGAACGAGCAATTGGTGCATTCTTTACCGACCGAATATGTTTTTGAAAAGGGCGACGTGGTCAGTTTTGATTTGGTGATTGGCTATCGTGGAATGAAGACGGATAGTGCTTTTACTATGGTTGTCGATGAAGAACCTAAGGGCGCGAAGAAACATTTGTTGCACGCAACAGAACAGAGCTTATATGCTGGAATTGACGCGATAACTGGCGATGGAACGCGAGTTGGCGATATTTCAGCGGGAGTGGAAGCTGTGTTGAAGAAGGCTAAACTTGGCATAATCCGTGAACTAGTTGGTCATGGCGTGGGGTTGAGTATGCATATGGAGCCAGAAATTCCGAATTACGGCAGGCGAGGAACTGGTCCGATGTTGCACGCTGGCGACACAATTGCAATTGAACCGATGGCGAGCTTGGGCGGTGAGAAAATTATTACTGACAGCGACGGATGGACAATTAGTATGAAAGACGGTAGTCTGGGTGCGCATTTTGAACATACGGTATTGATTACCGAAACTGGCGCTGAGATTCTGACAAAGCTTTAGGCTAATTCACTTGCCAAATTATAGACATAACCTGTATAATAGA